>JANPNA010000248.1:0-19839 GCA_031427235.1 Pirellula sp. | reverse complement strand
TACGCACGCCGAGATGAGATTCATCGCGGGCCGTATTTGTTTTCTTGTGCAATAGTTGCCCTTCGGCCGTTAACGCATTCTCGCTCCAAACGCGTTCCACATGAATCAGGGCGCATTGCCTCACGCAGAAAACCAAATGCTGGAGGGCTGAGATCGGAACGAGTTGCTCGTCGGTGTACATCTGTTTATTCAAATCTAATATTTCCTGGGTTAACATCCGCGATGTAGATTCCATATGAGCGAAATTCGGCAAGGATCGATTCAACTTTTGGCCAGTTGTCTTCAAATGCTTCTGATTTCATTTCCCGCCAATCAGCCCAAACCTCGGGCGAATAATCCGGTGGTCGATCCAAATAGGCACCACCAAAGTCTAGGCAAAAAGGAGGGCTCACAATGGTCATTTCGATGGCAAGAAGCTGTTCATTGTAATTAAGTAATTGCGGGACCACATGGCCACGAATCGAATCGATTTGTAGTTCCTGAAGTCTAAGATACACGTCAAGCTCTTGATAATACGCACGCTCTCGTTCATGGAATTTGACCGCAAATCTTTCGCTATGGGATAGATTGCGGAATGCAAAAACGCTACCTTGAGTACCCATCCCTAGGCAGAACTCCGCAATCGCGTTTTTTGCGATTTGGTATTCCGCAACCCGATGATCGATATCCGGAGAAGTCATGATTGCAAAAGCCAAAGGAACATTTTCGGCGGACGTAAAACTACATCTCTACGTCGCTGAGGAAAAAATCGACATTGGGCAACTCGGTCCGGACTTTGCAATTTTTCGCGATCCCAAGACGATCAATGCCAGCCAAGGCGAATTGGAAACGGTGATCGACGGCAAGTCCTCGCGATGGAAGGTTCGATTCACTAGCCCGATCACTTGTGAATCCAAAAGGTTTACGTTCGAAGCCGTTTGAAACGAACTCAAGACAACTCAAAACGGTTCGACAATCTCAATCCCTTCGGGTAAATCCTTTCTGTCGATCGAAATCAACGATGCGTAGTCTTCAAAACTCCTCGGTGGTTTTTCACCTGTGTGAGGCGAGACTTTGACTCGATCCAGCAAACGATGAGCCGGTGCATTCCCAAGGGCATCTTTGTGTTTGAAGATAACCAACTTGCGAGCTGCCATTTGACCGCGGGCAGCCGATCGATCTGTATCGAACATGTTTTCCATCGCCTTCCAAAACAACAACAAGTCGTCTTCTGAGAAGGTTGTTTGAGCAGCCAGGTGAGGATTGAAAAATCCATGGCATCGGTAGAGGGCATACGGAACAGTGAACTTGCGACCCATCGTTCGATTGCCCCCTTCCTGTGCATCGGATTCCGCTTGAGTGGTTACTGCACACCGTGTCACTGCATGCTCTGCCGAAACAATGGGATCGATGCTTCTTGAGAACGAAAACTGAATTGGTCCACGAACTTGTCCGCAGTTTACGCCCGTCGTCATAACCGCTCCGAAGGCACGAACATCGAAGAAATTCTTGCACATCCATTCCACAAGTTGCTTAGCCTTTTCCTTGTCTTTCGGCAGGTTTTTCTTGGTCTTATCATCTGCTTTGGGATCGATGGCTAACCAAGCTCGATTGTGTTGGTCGTTGAGAATCGCTCGCTCCTTGACGTAAATTTCATAGGGCGGTTTCTCTCCATTTGTCAGGCCAACGTAATTTCGAATCTTACGTTTAAGGCAAACATCGGTGACCAAACCCTGTCCCGTTTCGGCATCAACGCGAGGCAAATTACCGGCATCCGGATCGCCGTTGGGATTGCCATCAAGGACGTCAAACAGGTAGACAAAATCGTAACGGTTCATAAAACAGTGTGCTTTCTAGTTTTGAGCGGGGATATAGTCATATACGTTGGTGGGTGAATTGGGAGCCGAGCTTTGGCTAGGTTCGGCAGGAGCCTCACCGCCTCACCTTCCTGGGATGATTATGTTGGGTAAAGTTGGCTTGGAGATGTTTACAGAGTCGGCCTCGTACTCCCAATATGAACGGTAAGTGCGACTCGTCTTAAGACGCAGCTTCCACCGCGACTGGCTCCTTTTCCTTTTTCGTGAAGAAGTCTTGGCGTTGGTGGTAGTAGCCGATCGCAAACAATCCTTGTTCTTTCATGTTAAGGTTGCTTGGAAACGAATCGATGCGTTCAAAAACCTCCTGTATTCGTTTCTCAGCATTGACCTGATACGATTTTGATACAAGCTTTCCAACATGATGCTGGTTCATTCGAATCAGACGCGGGAAGACCATCGCGGGTGTTGCCGACGCAGCACTAAAGAAGCGATCCTTAATTGTGGCATTGAGAGTACCACCTGATGAGTCCTCCTGGGTCTTCTCGAGTACGGCAAAGAGCCTGCCAAGTTGGTACGCAATTTCGGGTCGGTCTTTATCGAGTGACATTTCTAAACTCCTAGATAACACGGACAATTGGGGATTCATTCGAAAGGATCTGTTGAGACATGACTTGATGGCTGCGGCTCGGGTTGGCGGAATATCGGAATCCGCCTTAATGCGTCGCATTAAACACTGAAAGAGTACCGCTGGGTAATCAATTCCTTCCAAGATCGAACGCATGATTGCTCCGGATAGGTTTGGCGGTACATCTTTTGACTCGCGGGCGGTTTCACGCAAAATTTGCCACAACGCGGGATGAGTTTGTGCGTTGGGAGGTTTCACGATTGCTAAATCTTGAAAATGAAAACCAATGTTTCGAACGATTTGCTCGATGGTGCCTCGCCACCAGAATCGAATCGAGATACGAGCGGCATTGGGTGAAAGGCCCAAGACATAGAACTCCGTTTCAGGATCACCAAGCTCTGTAGGAAATTCGCCCTGACTTATTTTGTTGAGAGTCTTGTAAAGTTTGCCCTTCAGCTCTTCGTTTTCTACCGATCCCGGATCGATCAAGCCGGTAAACGCATTCTCAATCGGCGCCGTTGCAGCCGTCCAAAACACAGTCGTAGTGTCACCAATTTGAAGCCGGCGTCCGCCATTTCGATCGAGTAGTCGATTGAGCGCGACAGCATATCGAAACGAAGATTCTTGACTGACCGGAGCAACAAAGCTCTGCGAGCGACCATAGGATTCCGCAGCATCAAAATTGAAACTCACCAACAAGGCACCCGCTGATTGAGCTCCGTTGACGCCCTGAATCTTAGGTTCATGAATTCGAGCTATGATGGAGCGTCGACCAGAAATCAGACATTGCATCTTATCGACGTCATCGGTTGGGTCGTTAGTTGCCGCGATGTCTTGCTGAACAAGCTTGGATTGCCACCACGCGTTCACTCGTTTTGATTCGTGGACAAAATGAGTTTCACTGAAAATACGGAACAAACCAAAACCCGTCGCGAGTTCCTTCAGTATAGGAAACTCAGTGGATCGCTCTGGATTCCAAGAAGACATGAACGAGCAGACTGCGTCAAACTCAGGATCGTTGACCTCGCTCTTCAGAGCCAGATGCTGATCGCGTGAGGCCTCGAAGGTCCGTCGCGTCCTCTCGGGTTTCTCGTCGTCTACCTTGAATCCGAGCAAATAGGCCATATTGTCCCAAAGCGTGCACGGATTGATGCCACTGCCTGGTGGTTTCCCCCCTCCAAGCACCTGAATCTTTTTCGCGACGGCTTTTTTCCCAGTCGCATCGCGCTCGTCTGTAATGTCAACCAGTTCTCCGTTTGCCTTCAAAGCAATACAGAACGTAATGTTCTGACGGCTGTAACCTGGTACGACCAACGAATCGTCTCCTGACGAGGCGAGTCGCTGGTAGTAGGAATCTAAAAATTGCAAAATCATAATTTCGCTCCATGCGAATGGAGCGGGGGAATATCGATCACACCATCGTTCATCGTTGCTCGGAAAAAGGCTGGTTTCATTTCATCCTTGAAATCGATGTCGTTCAACATCCAACCCAGGTCGGTTGTTCCTACGAGCTTCGAAGCCGGTATCCCATCTGTAACTAACTCAACATTTGCCGGAAACTCTCGACAGCCAAGATAGGGGTGATGGAAATACTGGCCTCTTGCTGCACGTCTCTTGAACATTTCCGAATGTTTTTGCAAGTTGTCACCACCGCTTTGAATCTCGAAATGCGATTCAATAACGTAGGCTACGTCACGCAATACCATCGAAGCTCGCTGCTGCCTCTCCGATTCGATATAAAGCGCAAGACTGCCTCCACTTTTCATCACTGACGAAACGGACCCAGATGGTATTTTCGATGCAACTTCGTTGCGACGAATATTGGAGAATCGAATCGGCTCGAGTACATGAATACGATCGATGCGCCATGTAATTTCTGGCTTCCAATAGATCGCCTCAAAGATTCCGCGAGCAGCCGACGGTGTCATTACGTCGTAACTAACCCGTTCTATTTTCATCTCAGGACGGGTGAAACAAGCGAATTCGCCCCAAACGTGCAGAACAAAACGCTGGATTTTCTCTAGCATATCAAACGACTCCTATTTTAGACTGGGGGTACGCATGAGCTTATCTACCTATAAATTGAAGTGAATGTTGAAATTCTACCGGTTCCATTACCTGCGTCAAGCGTTTACGATAAAAAATGTCGCCAACAGCGTGGGTTGAAACAATTTGTAGGTGGATAGGTAAATTCTTGCGTTTGCTTCAATGTATGGAGGAAACGCAGTTTTTCAGGACGTCAAATAACCAGTGAGCCGGGATCGATGTAGCCAATCTTCTTTACATCGAATCCGACTTTCTTGTCGTATAAGCTAGGATTTAGCAACACAATGTATTGGCCGTCGTAAGCGTATTCGAAATCGCGACCCATTGCAGGTACGACGAGATTGTCGAACAACGAAATGCTATAACGATCGACGTCCTTTCGTTCCATTCGCGACAGCGGACTTTGATGCGGATTTGAGCGACGGACACGTTCCCAAAGACGCTTGCCTTTGGCGCCGTAGGGTATCAAGACTTGAATCGACGCATCGCGAATAATTTGGTATGCCTTGGCTATGTTTGCGAACTCGATGTGTCCTTTCCGAGCGTCGACATGCATTTCCATGATTTTGCGGGAGTCCCAAAGTGACTCATTCCGCCAGTAGTGCATACGGAAGTAGGCTTCGATCGCTTGAGGTGAAATCAAATCATCAGAGAATTGTTCTAGTAATCCCTGTGTCGTTTCCGCTGTGCTTCGCAAAATCCCGGGCGGCGGAGGTTGAGGCAGTTTGAATACACAAACTTCACCGGATTGTAGTTTGCCTTCACGATTGCATCTCCCAGCGGCTTGCGCGATCGAATCGAGTCCAGCAATAGCACGGTAGACGACAGGAAAGTCAACATCCACACCTGCTTCGATTAGCTGAGTACTGATCACTCGGCAAGTTTGGTTTTCGTCCAGTCGTCTCCGAATCTCACGAAGTACTTCAATACGATGTTTGGGACACATAAAAGTGCTTAAAAGGAACAACCCCTCCTCGCCAACTTGTTCGCGCAGCGATTTATAGGTCTCCGTAGCATGCGGTCGCGTGTTTTGAATGCATAGAAAACGATTCTGTTTCGACAATGCCAAAACCAACGAATCGATGGTCGTATCGCCAATAAAGCGAACATTTACTCGTCTCATTCGATCATAGAGTTTCATCGACGTTGGAATGATCTCCTTGGGGCTCACCAAACCTATCGGGAATTCCTCACTGTAGGACAATGATGGTTGTGTTGCGGTGCATAGAACGATGGTACATCCATAGTGTTTTACAAGTTCTTGGATCACGAGTAGAGTTGGCTGCAAGAGTTCAATCGGCAGCGTTTGTGCTTCATCCAATACAATAATGCTATTAGCAAGGTTATGGAGCTTTCGACATCGACTCGTCTTGTTAGCAAACATAGACTCAAATAACTGAATGTTGGTTGTCACAACAATCGGAGAATCGAAATTCTGTGAAGCCAAACGGGAATAATCCGTTTCGTTTTTGGGTTCCAGGTTGCTGTGGCATTCTAAAACGACATCTTCTGTCAACGCGAGAAAAACCTTTTTGTAAACTTGAGCTGTCTGCTCGATGATGCTCGTAAAAGGGATCGCAACGATAACTCGATCAAAACGGTGATCAAGATTCGCCCCGATATGACGAAGCGCAAAGCTTAGACTTGCAAGTGTTTTCCCGCCACCTGTAGGCACCGTTAGTGAGAACAAACCAGGTTTACCCGATGCGGCTTCATCGCATGCGGAAAGTATCTCTTGTCGGATGTTATGGATCGTTCCGGATCGACCAATAGAGAGATTCTGGATTGCAGTTTCCAGGCAAGTCAACATCGATGCGAAGCTGGACTTGTAGAGAGGTCGCTGTGCGGACTCGGCAGGATTCATAAAACTCTCCGTTGCAAGAAAATCTGCGTCGACTAGTGACGAGAAAAGCATTCGCACAAAGAAAGCCCACGAGAACGAAGCAAGTCTAGTGTGTGCAACGGCGTCTTCTCCTCGATGTACTTTCATCCAAAGCTCCTGAAAGGATTGGCCAAGTGCTGTACCAAACGTGAGGTTCGTTGACATCAGAATATCGGCCGGAGCTCCAGAAAAATCGCTTACCTGTTTTGTTAGCCTTTCGGAGAGAGACCTCGGATGTCCGTCAGCAATTGCGTTTGCGAGACCAGCATGATGCCCAGCGATACAGAATGCGAGGGCGTGGCTGATGGGTTGTTTATTAGAGCCGAACTGCCTTACCGCGTGGATGGCTCCGGCTGTCGAATGATCAATGCGGCCGATGATTTCGGATTGATGGACGTCGGTATTGGCGGATTTGACAAGATAGTTTTGGAATTGGGCAGAGTATTTGCCAAGGTCATGCCACCAACCCAGAGTCTTGCCCCAGGCAGCCGCATCAAATTTTCGAGCGAAACGCTCCGCACGCTCGGACACCAATTGCAAGTGCTCACGCAGCGGTTCCCACTCCGATTGGTTGGTACCTTTGGTATGGGCGTAAAAGCTTGTCATGATTCGCGATTTCCCTGCGATAATGAATCTAGTGGTTTGTTTTGCTGACTAAATTTAGCGTCTACTTAGCGGAAAGGATGTCCATCCGAATTCGAATAGGATGAATCGTAATTTATCGATGTTGGTGACACCTTTGGTCACGCGCTAAAACTATAATTTCAAAAGGAATATTTTCCAGTGAGGTTTTTTTAGGATCGCAAACGATTGGCCCCCCTTTTTATTAATAGTCATGCATCCCAAAGACGTAGAACAACAACTTCGTTTGCACGTAGATCGCTCGGCGGGGCTGATTGGCCCTCGCACGCTTGCGAGACCGAAGACCATCGACGCGACGTTGGGCTACATTCGAGGGCGTGAGGAGCTCATGGCGGCTAAATGGTAATTCCAAGTGGCGTGACTGAGCCAACAAAGTAGACCACAACACAATATTTTTGATGGGTAGGACAAATGGAAGATGATTCGAAGTCGATCGTTGGCAAGCTGATCGACGACCTAACTCAACAGCGGGAAGAATTAAGGCTGAGAATCCACCTTGGAAGTCTTGAGGCCAAGGAACAGCTTGGCAAGTAAGATGATCAACTTTTTCAATTGCGTCAAAGTTTCGCACCCACGAAAGAAGCGGTAGGAGAAACCGCCGAGGATGTATGGGAGGCACTAAAACTGGTGGAAAGTGAAATCAAAGTGGGATTCGATCGGATCAGGAAGTCGCTTTAGCGACCAATCCAAAATCAGTACCCAATAGTGGCACATCGGTCCCCGCCGTGATTCTCAACGATGAGTACTATGCTACGTCCACGCAAAACATTGCAAGTCTACGGAGTGGGTTCTACAATCGAGGGACTAAGTGCAGGATCGGGGCGTGGCTCAGCCTGGTAGAGCGCTGCGTTCGGGACGCAGAGGTCGTGAGTTCGAATCTCGCCGCCCCGATTGACGAGCTACTAATACGCGATGACCTTTGTTGTCGTGTGTGTATTTGGCTTAACCGATGCGAAACGATCGCATACTGATTCCGCCGTGGGTGTCTTCTTCAAATTCTTTCTTAAATTGATGTTCAATTGGAAGCGGAGACCTCAGCGCGAATACTGGTGCTGACCGGCGAACCGATCGGCGAAGCAATCGTTGGACAAGGACCGTTTGTATTGAATTCTCGCGAAGAAATTCGCCAAGCTATTCAAGATTATCAAGCTGGCCGTATGGGACGACTGTGAACGAGAACCACGTTCGCTAGGCGACTGGCGTCGTAGCCGTTCCTCTTTGGCAAGAAGCAGCGGAAGGAAGTTTAGGCAAGACCCGTGTCGTGGCCGATGCTGTCGTGGCCGATGCTGCTAGCGTCGGCTCGGATGCTGGCAGCATCCGCCACGGGCCTTTACGCCGTAAAGTCTCCAATGGTTAACTGTGTTACCGGGTCAGTTTCGAGCAAAAACTGAAGATGCGTTACGTACTTTTGGTAATGGTCGGTAGGCGTGTCGTGGTACCAAATATGGTCGGATGCCGGGCACTTGCCGACGATGGTTCCTTTGAGTGCTGGGCTGACGTGAATGCGGCCTCCTTTGGATTCCCAGTCCCAATACGAGGCGAATACGGGCGGCCCATCGAAATCATAAATAGACCACTCTTTCGCCCACTTGTTGTCACTCAGCTCTGTCCACAACTCTTTTCGCGATTTATTACGGTCGGAAATGGAATTCGTCTCCGCATCGTATTCCACTTGGTCTAGCAGTTTGTTCGTGGCAAAGAAAATGTGGAGCTCTTCCCATGGCCGGCCACCTCTCGCCGAAAACGCTTGCGCCAGCGATTTGTGAAGCTGCCAGTTTGTCGCGCCCACAAATGCGATCTTTTGATGGGTTGTCATCAGAAGCAGCGGTGGGACTTTGAATTTGCCGTCCGTACCGAGCATGGTGGGACGTAGGGAAGGCAAAAGCTCCTCCTTGAAATCCCACGACGATTTACCTACCACCCAGTCCGGTTTTTCACCCGGTTTTACACTCCCATGGAGCGCACGGAATTGCGTGAAAGTATCGAACTTTTTATCGGATGTGCTATCACGCTGCGCCATGGCGATGACCGAAGGCATCAGCCGGAACGGTGCTTTTGGCCACGTTACATCGGTACCACTCAACAATTCGACTGCAATCGAATCGGTGGTGGTTCGTTCTTTGTTCCAGTCGGATTTTTTCTTGAAGATATGCTTAGCAACAATGGGAGCTACGTTTTTACGGAAATCTTTTAGGAGGTTTTCGGCAGTTGTATTGATCTCGCGTACTTGATCGTCGCTCGGAATCAAGCTCTTCACCGCAGAATCGCCAGAATGAAAGCGTTTAAGTAAGCACCCCAGCAAAGCGAGCCGCAACTTGTTGGCTGGGTATGCATTGGAGTCCGAAATCTCGACCAATGGCGAGAGAATGTTGAGATAGCGTTGCAAAGCCACGATGAACGCTTCGCCTGAGAGCGTTAAGCCAACTGTGTCGGCTACGATCTCTCGCATCCAAGCGATCCAGTATTTCTTTAGCGGTGTGTCCTGGACTTCTTTTAGAATCGAAGCGGTGATGCCGAGATAGTAGTCCACCGCATGCCCGACTTCATGGGATAGTAGTGGAAAATACTCTGGGGACCGGGCCATTTGGCCGGGCAGGCAAATCACAGGAAAGTAGGCAAGCATTTCCTGGCGATCGATTCGGCTAGGCTGTGTTTGAAAGAGTGAGGGAATGGGTAGATCCGCGTTGGGAGCCCAAACGGCGGGTGTCATGGAGGAATCGATGGCAACCAAGGGGCCGATTGGGATCTTGTCGTCGTCTTGAATAAAGAACCGAAAGCCCTCGACGCACATCCAGTCGGCGGCTTCAAGCACTTGCGATTCGACGCCGAATCGTGGTTCAATGAAGGCTCGTTCAACGAACCGAACCGATTGTTCAAGCTCCATATTCCTTGTCATCAACAACTGTCGATTGAGGTCGGTGCTGGACTCCTGGAGTTGACTGCAGTAGTTGGTTAGCTCCGTACAATAGACTTTAATAAATTGATTTAACTCGGCTGCGTGCCGAGTGGTGATTGAGATGAGGTTGTTCGCGGCATTGGCAAGGCGATCGATAATGAATTGAGCGCGGTCAAGCGTGAGTTTCGCATCCTTGAGTGCGAGCTGATTTTCAGCATCTCTTTCGGCTGCTGTTTTGTCGGGCATGATGTGGATGGTTTTCTTTCGGTTTCGGGCTGAGTTGGCGGTCTCTGGTCGTGCCCAACGAGCGAAGGGCCTCGCTCGTCCACCATTGTCGCCTTTTGCTCCGCAAAAGTGCGTGAACGTGCGAGACTCATTTCTGGTTTAGACCGGGAATTGCTTTACCTCGGCCGCTGGAAGCGTGTAAAGCTTCTTGAAGCCTGCTTTGTCTTTGTCGGTCAACTTAAAGTCGAGCGTTCCTCGGCCGTTTAGCGGATAGTGCATCACCGACTGCGAGTCGTAATCGGTAAGAGACTCGCCCCCTATCCCACCTGTCACCCATTTTTCCATTTGACTCTTCTGGGCTGGCGTCATTCCTTGTTGGGCTGGCGCACGAATGTGTTCATGTCGAAACCCTAATACGTGTCCCAGTTCATGTCGAATCACGCCAACCGGGTCAAAATCATTGGGCTCGACGAAAGTGGTTGGCCCGATATTAACGACTCGTTTGTTGGCAGGATCATTCGGGAAAAATGCGACCGCGTACAAATTCGGATCGCTGAACGGATCGAAAATAAACTTGAACAACGGATTTTTTTTCTTCTTTTTGAAGGCCACGACATTGTCGATACCCATCTCTTTTGCGGCAGCATTCCAGTTTGCAGTCGCCTTGGTGCAAATCGTTTTGGCCATCGCTAGAGCATCTGGATCACTGCTGAACGAATCTTCATCGATGGCCCATGTCAATACAGCGGGCAATTCCCATCGCATAGGTTTCCCATTGATAGTGGCTGCAACAAGACCTTCCAAATTGGGAGGTTGCGTTGCGGTTGGTCCAACCAAGCTGGCGATTTCCTTTGCGTAGGTTAGCAACTCGGATTCCAGAAGCTTCCGATCCGTCTCGACAATGTAATACTTTTGCCCTCCCATCGTCAGGGTAGGGGCATCGCGTTTAATCTTCTCGACAAGTTTCACGGGGTCCATGGAATTGTTTCCTTTTAAATGGGCGTTGAGGACAGACATTAAAACTGTTTTGCAATGACCGGAACGTAAGCGTCACGAATCGAATGTTCTTTGATGCTGTATCCGAAGAGTGCTTGGCTTTCCATGCGGGCTTCGGTTGGCGGCAGACGAAGTGCTCCAGGCAGAGCGGGCTCGGAAAGGCGTTTGAGTCGCGCCTGCATTTCGTCGAATTGCACTTTGGACATTTCAGCCGGTTGCGGCTCCGCGGAAGGGGAAGCAAGCGAAGTATGGCCAGCCGCAGAATGGTTGCCGGTTTGACTATGGCGATCGAACCAAGTCAACTTGCCAAAGTGTTCATATCCTGGGGGTACTTGAGGAACGACATCTTGATGGTTCACAAAACGGTGGTAACGTCCGCCGAGTTTGGAGTGGTAGAGGTCTGTTATCCCACTTACTGCTAGTTTGGGTTGACCGTAGGTGTAGACACCGGCGATGGAGTGATCGCGTTGGTATGCGGCACCGGCAATGACGGCCAAGGCACCGCCCAGACTGTGGCCTGTGATCCAAAGCTGTTTTTGCTTTGCCTGAATGCGGTTTAGGATCGAGTCGACGGTGTTTTTTGCTTGCTGGAAAGCGTTGGAGAAGCCACTATGAATGCGACCGTAAGGAGAATCCTGTGCAGCCACGCTGAGGTTCCCCAGCCAGTCTGCGAAGTTCTTCTCCGTCCCGCGAAAACTGAGCAGTACGACCTTGTCGTCCCATGCGATGAAACCTTGTGTTTCGTTTATATTGAACAACTGACAGCCTTCGAATCCCCAATCTGACTTGGCTGTAGTCTCGAGGATGAGCGTGTTTTTTTGGTATGCGAATTCACTCGCGACGGCCAAAGTGAGAGCGTTCTGCCAGGAGAATGGGACCGACCGCAACGACATGCGATCAAAGCGATGTCGCCCAGTATTTCCAGTTAACTGCAACATGGCTCCGCTCGTTCCATCGGACGCGAACCGTTTGATCGGTGCCTGAGAAACATTTTCGGTCAAAGGTGATTCGGTAGGCATAGCACGTGCGACCAGGGCTTCACCATTCGTCGATTCCACGTATTTTTTGTTTTTTAGGTCATTCACGTTTATCGGCATGAGGTTCGGCGACTTTCCTTTAGCGATTGCTTCGACGGCAAGGATGACTGTCGGTTCTACGCAGAGCATGCTATGTTCGAGACGTGACTTTGAAATCCACGTTGTCGCCATCCATCCAACGCCTTCCTATACTTCTTGATGACTGGCCCGTCTGTTTCAAGGTGCACATTGGGTTGGTCACTCAAACCATCTGGCTGCAATGTCAAGGATACAGCCGATCAAGTCATGTTTAGATTTCATTTGCTAAAACCTTTGTGCAAGCTGTAAGAAGAACCCAGCACTTCAACGGTAACGAGACATGACAAAGCGATTTTCGGGAATTCGCTCAATTCGTCTCCATTCTCGTTTTTTGATCGAGGTCAATATACCAAATCGCTGGACGCGGTGCATGTTGCTTCACTTTTAGCGGAAACGGAGCCAGTCGTTCCACCAGGCTGCTTCGGACTTCGGAAGTCAGCGACAATGGATACAATGAGAGGGTAAGCACATGCTCACCCTATTTTCGTTTCGCATCCTGAAAGAGCACGATGGCTAGAATACTTGTCTCGATCGTTTCTGTTTTCTTACTTCTCGCCTTGAGCGTTGCATCCCATGCGCAAACGCAAGAGTCGCATGTCACCAAGGACATCTTGGGATGGACGGTACACGTCAATCGCATGTTGCTTTCTTCGGATTCGACCAAGACTGAGCGAGCGTTGGAACTGCTCAAAGATCAACTGGAGGAAATCGTTCGAGTGGTGCCGGAGAAATCGGTAATCGAACTGAAGAAGGTGCCACTCTGGTTTTCACCGGAATATGCTGGTACACAGCCGCGTGCGGAGTATCATCCCGGCGCAGGCTGGCTGCGCGAGAACCATCGTGATCCGGCTATGGTAAAAGGCATCGAGTTCACCAACGTTCGAATCTTCGAGGCCGAAACGAAACGAATGCCGAATTTCGCGTTGCATGAGTTGTCTCATGCGTTCCATGATCGCGTGCTGCCAAAGGGGTTCGGCAATCCGGAAATCAAGACTGCCTACGAAGTCGCCAAACGCAGTGGAAACTACGATCGGGTAGAGCGTCGAGACTCTGAGGGCCTCGCAAAATTGGACCGCGCCTATGCAATGACAAATCCCCAAGAGTTTTTCGCCGAAAGCACCGAAGCCTTTTTTAGTCGCAACGATTTTTATCCCTACGACCGAAAAGAATTGAATCACCATGATCCGTCAACGTTAATACTAATTGCGAACATCTGGGGGGTACCGCCGCCCAACCCAACGCCATGAAGGACGTTCCGTCCGCTCGTAGCTAGTCTCCGATGGACGCCGTTTTGGCGTCCCAGTGCTTGGTTACAACTAAGAATTAGGGTTGGCTGTAGTGGATCTTGTTCAAGATCCGAATCCTGCCGGATCTTGTTCAAGATCCGAATCCTACCGGATCTTGTTCAAGATCCGAATCCTGCCGGATCTTTAACAAGATCCACTACCCTAGAAGTAAGCTGTCATAAAGCACTCGTTGGTGGGACGCCAAAACATGGTTGAGGGGAGACAAGCTCCCGCTCAACCAGAGAAAATACCTGTCAAACGCCAGCCATTTTCGGAGTTTAACCAAGATTGGAGGCAATCCCGCTGTTTTTGCCTTGTGGGGCGTGCTCACCCTCGCTAAAATCTGCCACCTTCCCCCAAAATTACAATGGTCGTCCTTAGGAGTATACGTTTTTATGACTCTCGATAAGAGCTTGAAAGTCCGCGCTGGGGCGATCAAGAGCCGGAACGTAATGACCCGTGCTGAACGGATTAAACGCCTGCAAGATCTGGACAAATGGTCAGACAGTAGCGTCGTTCTTGGTATGGCCAAAGTTCGCGTCCCAAAGATCTCTTTGAAGAAAAAGAAGAAGGTCAAAAAAGAGGACGAAGTCGACGACAAGAAGAAGAAGAAGAAGTAGAAGTAGAAGTAGCTGTCAATTCGACCAAATCTACCTTCGATGTCATCGATGGAAACTCAAAAGCGGACCGCATGGCCCGCTTTTTTTATGGAATGGAGTTATCCTCCGGCTGGAAGCTCGCCACCGCAATCTTCGCTCAATTAGCATAACCGTTGCCAACCTTGCCACCGGCCAGCCACGACTCAAACTTTTACGCAAAGTCTTTCGACTGGGTTGGCATTTCCGATTTCAGAGTGAAGGCTGATGGTAACAGATTTCGCGTCAACTGCCATCAAGGAATGGTGGCACTGGATCATGTCTCGTATAGGCATGACAGCCAAGAAGTTCACGGCGCGGTTTTTTAAAACTTTTTGTTTTGGAGAGAGTTCCATGCGTCGATTGATCGTTACCTTGACTGTTGTTGTTTGTGCTGCAATCTCGTCCTCGAGCGCTTCGGCTGGCCTGTTCTGTAAGAAGAACGACTGTTGTAATCCAGCTCCCGTTTGCTGCGAAGCACCAGCTCCAGTTTGCTGCGATTCCGCTCCAGCATGCCGACCCAAGTTGAACCTCGGATGCAAAATCAAAGGCATCCGAGGCAACCTGCACAGCAAGAAGAGCTGCTGCGACGCGGCTCCAAGCTGCTGCGACGCTCCAGCACCAAGCTGCGGTTGCGAAGCTCCAGCTCCTAGCTGCTGTGCTGCTCCAGCACCATGTGCCGCTCCAGCTCCAAGCTGCGGTTGCGAAGCCGCTCCAAGCTGTGGTTGCGAAGCTCCAGTATGCTGCAAACCAGCTCGCAAGCACTGCATGAAAGACATGTTCGCTAACCTCAAAGGCAAGTTCGCTCGCAAGAGCTGCTGCGAAGCTGCTCCAAGCTGCGGTTGCGAAGCTCCAGCTCCAAGCTGCGGTTGCAACTAAGCTTTAGGATTGAAGCGTTCCTACAAAACATTATTGATTCGACGCTTGGTGCGGGAATCGTTTGACGGCTGCGACTAACCTCGCAGCCGTTTTTTGTTATTGTCGTTGCTCCAATAAATCTCCGACATGGCCTTGGTTATTGCTGCCGTTCCTTTGAGTGGGTGGTGTCTTGCTAGGGCTTCGCAATAGCCAAAACATGCGGTCTTGGCTTCTGACGGACTTCGGCACCCTATCGCAATCGAACTTGCCAAGTATTGATCATCGCTGTGGTCTATCTGCAGCTTCGAGTCCGCAGGCTCCCATGGACAGGTTTTGCACATCGGGAATGTGCCGACATGTTGCCGAGGGTAGCCCTAAAAGTTTTCCTAAGTGACATGTTCTGATCGGTTTGCAAATCATTCTCGCTAGATCCTGGCGTTCGGATGTTGGTGAACCATGACCTATGCGGTACTCTCTTCCGTGAACGTCACTTGACTCGCACCACGCAAGCGAGCCCGATGCGAGACTCCATCCAACCTCCTGCAACGATTGCATATGACACCACCTCCTGCATTCTTAACCAATGTCGACACGCCTGTTGAATGTGCCACTCTCGCCGTGGACACCACGGCGGAACTCGATCCGCAAGCTCAAACCGTAACCGCTCCATTCGTCGGTCAATGGCATACGCTCATCAGTCAAACCAACTGGGAAAAAGGCAAAATCATTTCCGAATGGCGATCCGCGTTGATCGCCTCCGACGCCTCATCCATCAGTTTCAGCGATGAAACTTGGACAAAACAAGTGGGGGTGGTTACCAGCCAACATGTGGGTAGGTTGCGTCGCGTCTACGAACGTTTCAGACAGAGTTTCGCAAGTTATCCAGGACTTTATTGGAGTCATTTCTTAGCGGCCATCGACTGGGACGATGCCGAACTTTGGCTTGAAGGTGCGATGCGTAGCAATTGGAGTATTTCCGAAATGCGTAAGACCCGTTGGGAGGCCAGCGGCGGAGATCCCAAGCACGCACCACGCGACGAAGAACTGATCACCTCAGAAGTGGACGATGATTTCGATGCTCTTACGGCCGAGACCGATGAGGAATCCGATCGAGAAAAACGTGACCGGGCCGAATCGAGTGGCCCGCTAGCCGAAGGTCCAGACTTTGGCGAGGAGGACTACGAACCGTCGATTGCAGGCCAATCGCAACCTGGCGACCCCGGTTACGAATCGGAATCTTTCGACGCTTCCAAGGAACAAGGGAATCCATTTGTCGGCTTGCCTGATCTTCCGCCAGATGTCGCCGATGCCATGGAGCAGTTTAAATTGAGCATTGTTCGCCACCGTGCCAGCAAGTGGGCTGACATCTCGCAAAAGCAGTTGCTCGACGTGCTGGATGCGCTTAAATTGTTTGTGGATCGTTGAGTGGAACCATTGTCGCCTTTTGCTCCGCAAATGTGCGTTAAGGTGGCACACTTTCGCGGAGCGAAAGGCGACAAAAAGTGGGGTAGGCATCCTGCCTGCCGTTCACAACGTCACGTAATATCCGCAAGCTGGAAGCTTACGCCACCTTTGACAACGCCAAAATTGAGGCTTGAAGACGCACTGGGCGCGAAAAGAAACAATAATGAATCCATCGTCGTTGAGTGGCTAGGTCCTCACCGAGATTTCACGGCGGGTGCCGCCGTGACACAATGCGTTTGCAATAGCTGGTATGATGGTGGCCCGAACTTCAAGATCGCTCCGCTCGTTTAGGCTGTGAATTGTCTACAACCACCAAGGCTGATTCCCAGAAGCCGCAGTCTGTACCACCCATCGCCAGCGCGATTACTACCGCGATCTGCGCTTGCTTCGCCATTCTGGGCTTTGCTCTCACTCGATGGATTGCGGCACCATTCTATGCTTCCTTGGCCATGTGGATCGTAGCCTATGTGGCAGGCGGTTTCCGGCCTCTCAAGGAATCGCTTTCGGCCTTGTGCCGGGGGAAACTGAATGTCGACACCTTGATGGTTGCAGCCGCCTTAGGGGCAGCCATCCTAGGGGATTGGGGCGAAGGAGCCGTCCTTCTGTTCCTGTTTTCCCTGAGCAGTACTCTCGAAGCATTCGCCACGTATCATACGAATCGCTCGATCGAATCGCTGATCCAACTGCGGCCAAGACAAGCCACTAGAATTTCCAAGGATACGTCCGTCGACGAAGTCGTTGAGGTCGAAGCACTTCAGGTCGGCGACGTTCTTCGAGTTCGACCGGGAGAGCGTTTTGCCATCGATGGCGTCGTGATTGAGGGAGAGTCTTGGGTGGATGAATCCACTTTGACCGGCGAAAGCGAACCGATTCAAAAGCGAACCGGTTCGGACGTCTTTTCCGGAACCATGAATGGCCAAGGGACGGTCTCGGTTCAAATGACCAAAGCTATAGCTGACACCACGCTGGAGCGCATTGTCCACATGGTGCATGAAGCCCAATCCCAAAAAACTCCGACACAACGATTCGTTGAATCCTGGCAACAACCGTATGTCATCGGCGTGTTTGTAAGTGCGTTGATGGTCTTTTTGGCGGCGAGGATTGTCCATACGTCGAGCTGGTATGAAGCGTTTTATCACGCGATGGTCCTCCTGGTTGCAGCATCTCCATGTGCTGTCGTTGTAAGTTCTCCATCCGTCATGTTGTCCGCCATCGCGCTTGCTGGCCGGCACGGCGTACTCTTCAAAGGTGCCGTCCATCTTGAAACGCTTGGCAAAGTAGATGTGTTGGCCATGGACAAGACGGGAACGGTAACGATGGGAAAGCCAACCGTGACCGAAGTTTGGACAACCCCGGAGGCCAATGTAACCCGATTCCTCTCGCTCGTAGCCGCCGTCGAAAAGCAAAGCGAACATCCATTGGCTATTCCGGTCATGGAAGAAGCCAGGAGGCGAGGCGTTCCTGAGCAATCGTTGGAAATAAAGGATTTTCACAGCCATACGGGCTTAGGGGTCTTTGCGAGGGTTGACGGGGTTTGGGTTGGAGCAGGCCGCGAGAGTTTGTTCGAAACGTATAAAGTTGAAATGTTGCCGGGCATCCTCGTGAATGCGCAGCGTATGCGGGACTCGGGACAAACGGCACTCCTGGTTATCGCAAAGGAAGAGCAGATTGGGGGCGTTATTGGCGTGGCTGATCGGTTGAGACCCGAAGCAGCTCACACCATTGCCACGCTCAGAAAACTCGGCGTGCGCGACGTTGTCCTCTTAACTGGGGATCACGAACGAGTTGCACTAGCCATCGCCAAAGAGTTGGGGGTCGACGAAGTTCGAGCAGGCTTGTTGCCGGCTGACAAGGTGACTGAGTTATTGCGACTATCCAGACATGGCCGATGCGTGGCCATGATCGGCGACGGAGTGAACGATGCGCCTGCCCTCGCAACGGCTGACGTAGGAATTGCCATGGGGGGTGCTGGAACGGACGTTGCGCTCGAAGTTGCAGATGTTGTATTGATGCGAGACGATCTCAAGGGATTACCCTTGGCCGTTTGGATTAGTCGAATGGCTCGCAAACGCGTTCGGCAGAATATGGTTTTTGCGTTTGTAATGATCGCAATTCTGATCTTGTCGACCTTTTACCAGCTACCGCTCTGGATTGGTGTCTTGGGGCACGAGGGAAGCACGGTCTTGGTTGTGCTAAACGGCTTGCGAATGTTATGGGAACGTATACCAAACTTTGACTAGCTAGGCATTCTCTGCCACGAACGCAACCACTTCGTCGAGCGAACTGGCATTGCAAGCCAGCATGACAACACGATCAAACCCAAGTGCACAGCCACACGAGTTTGGCATGCCTGAGCGCATGGCATCTAACAATCGGTTTTGAACCGGGAGCGGATTCTTGCCATCTGCCACCCGTTGTGTATTGGCAAGCATCGATCGGGCTTCAAGCTGATCGGCATCCACGAGTTCATGGTATCCATTGGCCAGTTCCACGCCACGAAAAAACGCCTCAAAGCGTTGGGCCGTGCGCGGGTCGGACTCGCATACGCGGGCTAGTGCAGCTTGGGAGGCAGGGAAATGCGTCACCAACACGGGGGTATGCATTCCCAGAGTGCTTTGAACTCGCTCGGAAAAAATGAGATTGACCCAATCGTCCCAGTCCGTAGACCAAAGCTCGCTGTCGACCAATCGTTGCTGCACTGCCCAACGTCCAAAATCGTTTGGTTTCATTTCAAAAAGGTGTAAACCCGTTGCGATTCGAAACGCATCTTCAAATCGAATCCGTTCGGCGCTGGGTGTGCCCAGCAAATGCATGAGCAATCGATCGAGTAGTTCCAACCCACCGTTCAAGTCCGCATCGACGTCGTACCATTCCGCCATGGTGAATTCGGGGTTATGAAGTCGACCGCGTTCGCCGCCGCGAAACACCGGGCCGACTTGATAAATGCTACCGATTCCAGAGTTGAGCAGTCGCTTCATCGATTGCTCTGGTGAAGTCTGTAGATACCAAATGGCTGGCTCTTGTCCAGGCATCTGAACATCAACTTCGATTGGGTCTAGATGGCGATCAATTATAGAATCGCAGGACAATACGGGCGTCTGAACTTCAGTAAAACCGCGTTGGTCAAAGAATTGCCGGAGCCGACCTAGTAGGACGGCCCGGCTTTTTAGGTTTGCGACGGAAGCCGACGTGTGCATGTTCAGTCCAAGGTGGCGTAAGCTTCCAGCTTGCGATTTCCCAAGGTGGCGTAAGCTTCCAGCTTGCGATTCCCCAAGGTGGCGTAAGCTTCCAGCTTGCGATTTCCCAAGGTGGATTCGATGGCAGTCAAGACGCCTACTCCACTTCTTAATCTGGACAAAGCACTAAGTCGGCT
>JANPNA010000247.1:0-23139 GCA_031427235.1 Pirellula sp. | reverse complement strand
ATTTCCCAAGGTGGCGTAAGCTTCCAGCTTGCGATTCCCCAAGGTGGCGTAAGCTTCCAGCTTGCGATTTCCCAAGGTGGATTCGATGGCAGTCAAGACGCCTACTCCACTTCTTAATCTGGACAAAGCACTAAGTCGGCTTTACATTGCCTTCTTGCGAAACGTCTTCCGGTGTCTCGTCGTATTTCGCTTCCGGCAGGACTTGGGAGACAGGAGCTACCAAGAACTCGACGGCCGCCTCGTCTGGATCCGCCTTAAGGATCGAGTCCCCTTTAATTTCTTTTACATTGCCTGCTTCGACAATCTGCTTGATGACGATGCGTTCCAGGATTTGGTTTCGCAGCGCGTCCATTTGTCCGGTGCGTTCCAATTTGGCCCGTACTTGTCGAACGGAAAGATCGCTTTGATCCGCAATGAGCTGAATTTCGTCTTCGTATTCTTTTTCACTCGGCTCGATCGAATTGTCCTCAGCGATTTTTTCGAGGACGAAATGCTCTCGCAATGCGCCTTGAGTGGACTGCTCGGAATTTCTACGAATGTTATTGATCACCGATCGGATTTGATCGTCGGTGAATCCGTTGCGACGCAAATCCAAAACGCGTCGTTGTAGCTCACGCTCTGCTTGCTTGCGAACCAAAGCAGGTGGAAGATCCCAATTGGCTCCTTCGGTAAGCTTTTTGGTGATTTGTTCGCGAAGCAACTGATTTTGGTAATACTCGGCTTGTCGCTCCAATTCCGACCGGACAAAAGCACGCAGTTCTTCAGCAGAATCGAACCCGACCGACTCGAGAACCGTCGAATTCAGTCCTTCGACGTTAACCCGCCGGATTTCGACAATTTCGAACTCGACATCGACTTCAACACCCTTGAAGGAATCGTTCAACGATGTTTCTAGCACCTTGACGGTTGTGTTGAGTTTATCGCCTTCTTTGGCTCCAACCATCAGTTCTCCGAAGTTCTCAATGATGCAATCCGCTAGGCTCAAGCGTTTGCGGAGAGTAATCAGTTCTTCTTCGATAGCGCTGATTTGGCGACCGTTGGAGCAGAAGGTAGCGTTGATAACCAAGCGGTCACCGAGAGCTGCTTCTCCATCATAGGCCTCGCCGGGAGTTACGCGTTCGAGAGTTCGTGCCAGTTGATGATCGACTTCGGCGTCGGTCAGTTCGTACACTGTCTTTTCCAGATCGAGACCTTTCCAATCTGGCGTTTCGAAAGCAGGTCGAACTTCAATATTGAATTCAAAAGTAAAATCCCCGGTGTCCGGCAGCTTTACCGCTCCGAAGTCCATATCGGGCTCGGAAATGGCAGAGAACTCGCCACCCTCGGTGATTTGTTGCAAACTGTCCATGACCAAGCTGCTTTTGACTTGGTCCGCAACCGTTTTTTTGAATCGATTTTCCAAAAGTTTGCGAGGAATTTTGCCTGCCCGAAAACCCGGGAGATCTGCTTTGGGTGCAATTTCATCGTAAGCGTTTCGGAAATAGCGTTCCATCTCAGCGCGTGGAATGGTGACGACCACGTGCCGTTGGCAGGTGCTAGGCTGTTCAATTTTCACTACCAATTCCAACTTAGAATCTGGCGCCTTGGTTTCCACGGTCGACATGTCGGATCAAACGTCCTAAGAAGGGTAAAAAAAGGCATAATCGAACAGAAAAGCGGGTGATGGGATTCGAACCCACGACAACAACGTTGGCAACGTTGTGCTCTACCCCTGAGCTACACCCGCAAAAAAACCTGATCAATTATGCCCGTTGCGTATTTTGTTTTCCGCTGGAATTCAGTCGCTTTAGGGCAAGTGACTGCTAGATCACCTGAGCTGACTCAGGTCTTCTCTAGCGGGAGGCAGATTATAAGACCTAGTGCGGACTCTGCAAGACCGTTCTTGCTTCATTTCCAGAATCCCTTGCCCTCATTTTCGTAAAAGACGTCTGGACAAGCAAACCAAAAACCCGGTATGGAATGGAAAGTTGTTCGCGATTCGACTTAAAAATTGGGTAACTAAGATGCAAAAACAATCGGCTCGGATCCTTGGTCTGGTAATGTTTCTCATCACAGCAGCGGCACCTTCCACAGGTTTTGCCGACGGTTGGACTTGGGGGCCGTTCTCCAAATCCAGCCCCTCGCGGGACTCCAGCCCACTTTATTCTAGCAAACCCTCTAGTGCGAAATCATCCTGGCTGCCTACCATGAAAATGCCTCGAATGCCTTGGTCTAGCAACAACCAGCGGGTCAGCTCGTACCCTCGCGGAAACCCTTCCACTTGGAAAAAAGTCAGCAATACTTCCAAGCGCTGGTGGAACAAGACCACGGAAATGCTAGACCCCTATCCAGATCCGAAACCTTCCACTTACACCAGCAACTCCGAATCCCAGAAGTCCAAGTCGAGTTGGTTCTCCGGCTGGTTCTCGAGCAAAGAACCGGAAGGGGTAAAGACCGCAAACGAGTTTTTTCGTCAAGAAATGGTTAAATGAAAATGTGGCACGGCGGTTCTGACAGCCATCCTGATGAAATTCGCTCCGGTACACATAGACTGTGATTTTATTCGGGGTGAAGAACTTTGTCGCCTTTTGACCCGCAAAAGTTACGCGGCACACTTTCGCGGAGCGAAAGGCGACAATGGCAGCCACATTCTTTCTCAACGCGCTGGTAACTCCAATGCAGGACGTTAAAATTCCCCCCGGTAACGATATCCATCTATTCGGGCACGGAATCTTCTATGGCGATCTATTTTTCACGCGGCGGAAAAGATTTAGTCCTGGGCATGCAGGACTATCTCGAAGCAATTGAAACCACGCTTTCCCAACGGCCTGCGGTTCGAAAAGTACTAGCGGTCCCGCCTGACCACACCCGCATGGACTCGCAATCGGGGCCGATCCTGCACGCGGTGCTGAAACTGCTTGGTGACAAGCTAACCGATGTCATGCCCGCCCTCGGTACACATACCGCGATGAACGAAGCAGAGCTCACCAAGATGTACGGTGACTTTCCTCGCGACCTTATTCGAATCCACCGCTTCAGGACCGAAGTCGACACCCTCGGACATGTCGACTCCGAGTTTGTTCATGAAGTCACCGAGGGACATTACGATCGCCCCTGGCCAGCTCAAGTCAATCAAATGATCTCGCAAGGGGACCACGATTTGATTCTTTCGATTGGTCAGGTAGTTCCGCATGAAGTCATCGGCATGGCCAACTACACGAAAAACATCTTCGTCGGAACAGGCGGAAGCGCTGGAATCGACGACAGTCATTACTTGAGCGCTCTCTACGGAATGGAACGCGTTATGGGCCGATGCGAAACGCCGCTTCGGAAAATCTTAAATCGGGCTGCCGATTTGTTTTTGACCCATCGACCTGTCGTGTATGTCCTGACCGTGGTCGAGTCCACACCGGATTCTGGACCGGTCGTTCGCGGGCTCTACGTAGGCGATGACCATTCCGTCTTTTATCGAGCTGGTGAACTTTCCGCACAAGTCAACTGCTTCCGAATCCCAGAGGCACCCAAGAAGATCGTAGTTTGGATGGACCCCAACAAATACAAAAAGACCTGGGTCGCCAACAAAGCCATCTACCGCACGCGAATGGCCATTGCCGATGGCGGAACTCTGGTCATTATTGCCCCTGGCGTAGATCGGTTTGGCGAACATGATGACGTCGACGGCCTGATCCGTCGTTATGGCTATCGCACCACGCCCGAAGTCATTGAATTGGTTGCCAAGAACGCCGATTTGAGAAGCAACTTGTCAGCCGCTGCCCACTTGATGCACGCTTCTACGGAAAACCGATTCCAAGTAGAGTACTGCCCAGGCAAGCTATCCAAACAAGAAATCGAATCGGTAGGCTATGGCTACGGCTCCCACAAGGAAGCCACCATCGAATACACCCTCGACGAAATCCAAGATGGCTGGAATACTAGTCGAAGCGATGAACCATTCTACTTCATCCGCAATCCTGGCCTTGGGCTATGGATGCACGAGAACCACCCACACGCATTCCAGTAGCCGATGATCGAAGCCAAAAACACTCAACGGGCCATCGTTCGTATCGGATACGATGGACGCGTCCACAAATTCTTTCAGGGGCCAAATGCTCAAGAGCGATTCGACAATGAATGCCGCGTTCTGATCCACCTAGAGAATCGAAAATGCGGCTTCGTGCCTCGATTGCTCTCGTCGGACCGAAACACATTAGAGATGGTGACCAGCAATTGCGGTGCTCGCGTCGAACGGCTCAGCGATGACAAAATCAAGTCGATCTTCGCTGAGTTGGAGGAATACGGCGTCCGGCACGATGATGCGTTTTTAAGGAACATAACCTATCGGGCTTCCGACGGGAGATTCTGCGTCATCGACTTCGAATTCTCGACCATCCTCGACGAGGTTTCCGGTGCTACCTCGAGTCCAACCGAATTAGCCTCGCAGAGCTCACAACACAACAATCAACCCATCGCAGTCCGATGGTCGGCTATGACCCACTCGGGTTCGTTCCGATCCAACAACGAGGATCGGTTCCTGGCTATGCTCATCGATCAGCGCGGTGTCCGCTACCTGGGCAAGGACGGGCAATCCAACACGCGAGACGCAGACATGCTCTTTGCCGTCGCGGACGGGATGGGTGGCGAACGATCCGGCGAACTGGCTGGCAAGATTGCCATCGACAACATTACCAAGATATTGCCAAGAGCATATCTTATGACCGAACAGCATATCGAAGAATCCGCTCCTCACATTCTGAAGGGGCTCTTTGCGGCGATCCATGAGGAGCTCGTCACACTAGGACAATGGGATTCAATGTGTACCAACATGGGTGCAACCCTCACGTTGGCGTGGCTGCATCGCAGCACCGTGATGTACGCACATATCGGAGATACGCGACTCTATCATTTTCGATCCAATCCCGATCCAACTGGGATGGGACAATCGAGGCTTTGCATGTCGCAGTTATCAGAGGATCACACTTACGTTGGTTGGCTTCGACGAACAGGGAAACTCAACGAGCGCGAAGCTCGATTCCATCCTCGCAAAAATGTCCTTTCCAAAGCGTTGGGGGCTGGAAATCAATTTGCCGAACCTCAATGCGGCATGTTCGAACTGAAACAAAATGAAAAACTCGTCCTTTGCACGGATGGAATAACCGATGGGTTGTGGGACAGGGCAGTCAGCGACTTGGTTCTCGAACCTGAATCTTCCATGTCCGATCTCACTCCTGCCCAACGCTTAGTCCTAACGGCGGTTGCCGAGTCGGGCAAAGACAATGCCACGGCGATTGTTATTGAAGCTTGACATTCGGTCTTGCGAACCATTGCGGACTGGCTGCCATCCTTCGTTCCAATGCGTACAATCGGGACAGGCGTGGTATCTTACTGATTTTCGCGTGAGAAATTGACGCGGGGGACGCGCCTGGTTACGTGACCGATTCATATTTGCGGAGAGCAATCCTAAGTGATCCTATCTAGGCAAGGACAGGAATAATCAAAAGGTGACTTCAACGGAATGTGTTGTAGGGATGTCAAATGTTCGGTAGCAGAAAATGTCGTATCGTTTCGTTGATCATTGCGGCATGCTTCTTGTCGATAAGTGCCGTTGCGAAAGCGAGTACAGTAAAACTGCTGCATAGCGAAACGGAAGCGTATTCCATGCGGCTCGAACTGATCGATTCAGCCGAAAACAACGTCGATGTCAGTTCCTATGAGATTTCCGACGACAGCACATCCGGACGCTTTCTCCTTGCACTATTAAAAGCCGCCCAACGTGGCGTCGTTGTCCGGATTTTGACGGACGGACATATTGGCGACAATCTCTTGCCTAAGCCACTCATGCATTACCTCATCGAACATGGCATTCCCGTTCGGGAGCGGCCGGTCAACGTTCGATACCAAGTGGAATTGGGACGCTCTCGGCTGCATGACAAGTTGCTGATCGTAGATCGCATGCACTTGATTACTGGCGGACGAAACTTAGCGCAAAAATACTTTGGGATCGGGGATCGGAAATGCATCGATTGCGACGTCTATGTAGATGGACAATCGGCATGTTATGCCGCGGACTATTTTGAGCAGAGATGGAACGAATCGAAAAGTGGCCAACCTGAACTTTGTCGGGCGGAAGCACCGAAAGTGACGGCTTTGCAAAAGCACCCAGAATGGAACGCAATGCCGAGAACGCAGGCCCTAGAACAAATCGCCATATGGTTTGAGACACTGGCTATGGGACAGATTCCCGCTCAAGATTTATGCAGTTCTACGCTTCATTACGAACCCTTGGAGATCGACGAATCCCAACTGCGTTTTATGCACGATTGCGTCGGAATGTCCAAACGGACCGACGGAGCCATCGCGCCCGAAATTAACCGGTTGTTGAAAGAGGCTCGCCGCTCCATTGAAATAGAAACGCCCTATTTCGCGATATCGAAAGACTTGAAATCCATTCTGCAGGACGCAGTCCGTCGCGGGGTCCACATTCGCATTTTGACAAACTCGCTCGAGTCGACGGACCACCCCTCCGTCCATGCGGGATTTGCAAACGAACGACGCTGGATGTTGAGAGCAGGCATCCGAATCTATGAGTTGCAAGGCCGAAACATGCTGCACGCCAAGTCGATGGTGATAGACGGACGAATCGCTATGGTCGGAAGCTATAACTTTGACCGGTTGGCTGAGAGCCGCAATTCAGAAGTAGCACTTTTGGTAACGGACTGCCAGTTCGCCAAACAAATTTCGACGTCCATTGCAACACATCGAGCCCAGGCGACGGAACTTCATCTCGGCGACTTGTTTCGCTACGAACTAAGAGAAAGCAACGTGTCGAACAGTGATTTAAGACGTTTTCGGCGGCTGCGCATCGCAGCCCCTTTGATAGAACGATATCTGTGATTGGTCACAGCCCATGCGCTATGCGGTGCGTTTTGGAACCTGCGACGGAATGCCCCTGAGTTCCTCTCAGGGGATTGTTACCTTTTCTCTAGCGGTAAGTGAAACGTCAACAACAATGTCATTTGCAAGGTGCAGGATAATTACGTCATCGACATTTGGCTCCCAACTACATTCCCTTTGCAAAGTGACCCCCGTCCACACAGCAGGCGGAGAAAACGCCTTCCTACCAAAGGAACCATAAAACGAAATAGACGATCACTTGCTAGCGGAACACCGTTGACAGAAGTAACTGAGAGCAAGTAAGAGCTCGTATATTGTTTCATCCTAAGCGTGGCGCCATCGACGATGGTGGCATGTAGCATCGTCGTTTCCGTAAGTGGGAGTCGAAGATAGCCAACGACTTGCCGATCATTGATCTCCGCAATACTCAGTGACGCATTGTTGCTTGAGCTACGATTGCAGCCAACAAATCCAAACATCAAGAAGGTAAGGACTACAACACGATTCACTCCAGCCTCTTCATTCTTGACAGAACTCGTTTAATCCCAATTTGGGACCCCTCTGCCGCAAGCTGGAAGCTTACGCCACATTTAAGCTTGCCAAGTTGGGCGATTTTTAAGTGGGGTAAGCATCCTGCTTGCCAATCAGAGCGCCATGCAAAAGCCGCAAGCTGGAAGCTTACGCCACACTTGCCAACCGTCTTCGATTGTGACTTTTGTCTTGTCGCGGCTGATGTCATCGAGCAGAGGAACCACGAGCAATGTCTAAAAACAATAAACGATTGCAGCCAATCGACTCAAACTACAGGAGTTCAGGCCAACCTGTCTAAAGCTATGGTAATCATCCCCCGAGTTGAACTCGGGGGCATTGCGTCCTAGAACTGCGATTCCTCACGGTTGGATACAGTCACTCGCAACTCCGGCAACACCACCTCAAGCTGCGTCGCCAACTCCTTCATGGCAAACGATTCGCTAGCATGATGACCTATCATCAAGAGCGCGATGCCGAGCGATTCTGCTTCTAAGCATTGATGGTAAGTCGCTTCTCCGGTTAACATCGCATCACACCCCTGTCGTGCGACCAGCGACAGCATACTACCTCCACTGCCGCACACGATGCCTATCTGAGTGAGACCGTGGCTCCGATCGTGGGTGTGCCTCGCCTGTATTGTCGGAACCGCGACTTGGATGCGTTTCAGGACGGCGTCGACACTGACGGGAGCAGAAAATTTTCCGAATCGACCAACACCGAGCGATGCATCGCTCGAAATGGTTGGCAAGAAAGGTTGCAGCGGTTTCACCGTTTCGAGTCCGAGGATGTCCGCTAACTGCTGATTGATTCCAGTCTTTGCATTATCCCAAGCGGTATGCGGCGAATAGATCGCAATCCCGGCCTCGATCGCTCGGAGTAGAAGCCTGCCGGTAGTCGTGTCGTCGGTGATTTTCGCGAGTGGCTTGAACGGAATAGGATGGTGGCAGATCACCAACTGGACCTTTTCCTGGATCGCTTCCTCGAGTGTTGTCGCGGTGAGTGTTAAACAGGTCATGGCACTAGTGACATCACGATTGCGATGGCCGGCAAGTAGCCCCACGTTGTCCCAACTCTCGGCGAATTCCAGTGGAGCAATCTGCTGCAAAACGGTTAGTACAGAGTTTAGCTGCATGACATCTTGTTGAGTAAGGGATGGGAACCTGGGACACATGCGATCTTCATGGATGAATATCGTGAGTAGCCTCGCAAAAATTCTTCGGATGACATGAGCCGTTTGCCTGCTGGCTGAACCGATGGAATCGCAAGCAAGCCATCCATCGCGACCGCAACCACAGACGACGCATGTCGCTCGATGCATGCCTTTAAGTTTATGTTGGTTTCTAGCAAGTTCCGGAGTGAGTCGCCGTAGAGCAAATCACCCGGTACCAACCGCAACGACGCAACATCGTATTCAATCGGGGTCGCCTTGGGACAAATAACTCTCAGCATCTTGCCGTCGGGGAACTGTAGGTGTGCGAAGGAACCTGGCCAAGGCTGCAAGCCACGTATCAAACGATCGAGATATCGAACCGGATAGTTTAGATTCAGTTCGCCATCTTCTTTCGCCAGCCGTGGTGCTTTGGTCGCGAGCGATTTATCTTGTAGCTGGCCTAGATCTCGGCAGTCTGCAAGCGATTGCTTTGTTTCAAGTATGGCGACCGATTCGAGTATCGATTGGATGCCGATTTGGCTGAGTCTGGTTTCAAGCTCCGCTGCGGTTTCCTGCTCGCCAATTTCCGTTGATGATATTTTCAGAATGGGCCCTCCGTCCAGGGCCGGGGTCATGTGAATGACGGATACACCTGCGAAGGGATCGCCCGCCAGGATGGACCATTGGACTGGGGCCGCTCCGCGATGTCTTGGGAGCAAAGAACCATGAAGATTAATGCCCCCAAGCTTTGAGGCAGCCAATGCATCGCGAGATAGAATTTGGCCATAGTCACAAACGACCAGCAAGTCCGCTTGTTGAGAAGCTAGCCATTGAATCGCCTCGGGGTCGTTGATGGAAATGGGGTCCGCGATTGGCAGTCGATTTTCGATGGCCCATTGGCGAACTGGGCTGTGCGGCGGCTCTTTTCCGTTTATTGCCCGCACGATGGGACGAGTCACCACGTGAACAATCTCGTAGCGATTTTGAAGTAGAGCATGGAAACTTGGTACCGCAAAAGGACCGGTCCCCATCAAAATCAATCGCATTGCGGCCTCGAAATATTGGATGCTTGAAACGAAAATGGGCAAGCGGAATAGCTTGCCCAAGTCGTTGGTTTTCGGATCGAACCTGGTCTGGTTATTAGACCATGTCCTTTAGTTTCTTGAGAGCGCGAACCTTAACAGCGGTAGAAGCTGGCTTTGGATCTGCCCATTTCATTTCGCCGGTCTGTGGGTTGCGGACCTGGCGCTTTGGAAGAGCCTTCTTTTGGATGCGAACGATTTTGCATAGGTCAGGGATTACGAATGAGCCCACACCCTTCTTGCCAACCGAATTGGAGATCTCGACTTTGAGAGCTTCGAATACTTCAGCAATTTGCTTCTTCGTTAGCCCGGTCGCTTCAGCAATGTTGGTGAAGATTTGGACCTTGGTTAGTGGCTTTTCTGTCTTGGCAGCTGCTTTTGCCATACGATGCATCCCTTTCAACGAACCTGAAATCATGAATCATGTCCAACCGAGGACAATACTATTTGCTGAATTAAAGGTTGCCCTGGTTTAAATGCAACCGGGAATCGCCACTTTTCCGATAAAAACCCTGGATTTCATTCAATTTTATCAAAAAAACATTGGGAAAAAGGTCCTTTTTCGAAAACCCACTGGAATTATTTGGGGGATTTTGCGTTTTTTATGCTCTATTCTGGGCTTGAAATCCCCCTAGGCGTGTATTCGGCACCCACTGGATACTTCAATTGGTTGCGCTCCATTTTGGATTCGAGCGCCTGACTCAAGTCGACGCCAAGGACATTGGCAAGCGCTAGCGAGTACGCAACCACATCGGAGAGCTCTTGTGCGATCGGGGAATCATGCGAGATTGGAATGGTAGGGGCCGATTGGTTTGTCCACTGAAAATGCTCCATTAGTTCTGCTGCTTCGATCGCGATGGACATCGACAGATTCTTTGGCGAATGAAACGATTCCCACGATCTCTCCTGTACGAATCGATGCACCAATGCCTTGAGTTGATCGATGGTAGCGGTTGAGTCGGAAAGATTTCCAGGAATGGATCGGTCCATATACATATGCCTTGACGATTGACGGACAATGAAGACGATTTAACAACCCGATCATTTTCGCAGTTCCAAAGCAAATCTACCAGGAGATACTTCTATGGCCGTTCTTGTTACCAAACCAGCCCCTGACTTCAAAGCGACTGCTGTTCTCAAGGATGGTTCGTTCGCCGAATTGACGCTGAGCCAATTCAAAGGCAAATACGTATTGTTGTTCTTTTACCCGCTCGATTTTACCTTCGTTTGCCCGACCGAGATCATCTCCTTTTCCGACCGCGTCAAGGAATTCGCAGATCTCAACGTGGAAGTTCTGGGGGTTTCCGTCGACAGCGAGTTCTCGCACTTGGCCTGGCGTAATTTGCCTCGATCTCAAGGTGGAATCGGGCAAATTGACTACTCGTTGGTCTCGGACTTGAACAAGCAAATTGCCAGGGACTACGACGTGTTGTTTGGTGACTCGGTCGCACTCCGCGGATTGTTTCTAATCGATACTCTGGGTATCGTTCGCCATCAAGTCGTCAATGATTTCCCGCTAGGACGCAGCGTTGATGAAGCCTTGCGAATGGTCCAAGCGCTGCAGTACACAGAAAAGCACGGTGAAGCTTGCCCGGCCAATTGGCACGAAGGAAAACGCACTATTAAACCAACGGTAGCGGAAAGCAAAGAGTTCTTCGGAGCTGAATATTCGGGGCATGCCTAGAGAAAAGGTAAATATCCCCCGAGTAAAACTCGGGGGCATTTCACCGCCACTTGATGATGGGGCATTTCTCGGTTCCGGCACTTTTGCGTTGTTACAACTAAGAATTAGGGTTGGCCGTAGTGGATCTTGTTAAAGATCCGAATCCTGCCGGATCTTTAACAAGATCCGAATCCTGCTGGATCTTTAACAAGATCCACTACCCTAAACTTAAGATGTCACAAAGCACTAAGCCAAAGTGGCCTAGTGTGACTAGGTAATCGCCTAAGGGCGAACGGTAATCACAAAGACGCTTTTGCGGCGTCGACTCGCTTATTAACCATTCTTTTTCCGATTGTTATTTTTCTACTCCGATTGCGGGAGTTGTAAGGTAGCGAACTCCTATGTCAACTCCTAAAGAAACCAACGTCAAACCCGAATCACCGTCGAACATCGCCGAACCAACGCTGACCCACGTCAATGCGAGTGGAGAAGCGAGAATGGTGGATGTAGGTGGTAAAACAATCACACGCCGAACAGCCATCGCCAGTAGTCGGATTTGCATGTCCCTGAACGCCGCAAACGCGATCAGGATCAATTCCAACTCCAAAGGGGATTGCTTGCAGGTGGCCCGTGTCGCTGCCATTCAAGCCTCAAAACAAACCAGTAGCCTAATTCCTCTTTGCCACATGATTTTGATCGATTCGGTCGAGGTCGAGCACGAGTGGATTTCCGAAATTGAGCTTGAATGGCGGATCACCGTGAAGTCGACCGGTTCAACAGGAGTCGAGATGGAAGCGCTCACCGCCGCAAGTGTGGCTGCTTTAACTGTCTACGACATGTGCAAAGCAATAGACCGATCAATGACGATCTCCAGGATCATGCTGTTATCGAAAACCGGCGGCATACGGGGAGATTTCCATAGAAATGAGTAAGCGAAAATGGAAACTGTCGAAATTCAATTGTCTCAGACCAATGCCCGTTTAGGGAGCTCGCCGCAAGCTTGCAACTTGCCTTTCTCCGACTCCGTTCCAGTTGCTACGCCAGGAAAAGCGTTGCTGCCGTTAAAATGTGTTGGCGACCTGGAACAAGCACCGGTGCATGCATATCGCGACCAACTGCGTTTAGCCACAGTACCGATTCGTGAGGTATTGACACTGGTGGACCAAATGCTTCATAGGGAATTGCAGGTCGCGCAGCCACCTATCGCCGAGATGTTGTCTTACGTAGCTGATTTGGGTGGAAAACGACTTCGGCCCTGCCTGTTGTTATTGGCAGCCAAAGCTTCAGGGATGATCTCCGAGGAGTCCATTCGATTAAGTGTCGTCGTCGAACTGATTCACACCGCGACCCTAGTCCACGATGATATTTTGGATGCGGCCCTCGTGCGTCGACATAAAGAAACCGTGCACCAGAAATGGTCGGTGGCGGCCAGCGTTTTGGTGGGTGACTGGTTGTTCACACACGCTTACGGGCTGGCTAATAAAGGAAACTCTACTATTCCGGGGCGATGGATTGCGGATGCCGCAAAACAAGTCTGCGAAGGGGAGATGTTGCAAGGCAATAGCATCCGGCATTTTGAATTGAAGGTCCCCGAGTACATCCGACTTCTGGACGCAAAGACGGGTGCTCTGTGCGCGGTAAGTTGCTCGCTCGGTGCTTGGAGCGCAGGTGCCGATGAAGCGACCTGCCACCGTATGCAGCAGTATGGTTTAAAGCTAGGAACGGCATTCCAGGTCTTCGACGACTGGCTGGATGTTTGGGGACGACAGGATAATGCCGGTAAAACACTCGGTACTGACTTAGGCTCCTTCAAACCGACTTTGCCGGCCATCCGAACGCTCGAATGGATGCCAACGAAAGCTCGTGAAGCCTTGATAACACGTTTGAACAACGGCGACATGGGAGCTGCCGTCGAATTGCGTTCGGCTATGGTGAAGTGCGATGCGTCAGAGTACACCAGACGGTTTGCGAAAGAATTGATAGCCGAAGCGGTCAGTCATCTTGACGATCTGCCCGCAAACGCTTCGGTGGCCGCCCTGCGCAGTTTGGCGCTAGCGGCAGTGGAGCGACAGGGTTAGGGCTAGAGTAGCTCGGCACTCCGTGCCGAGAAAAACGGCACGGAGTGCCGTTCTACACTGGATCGGCTAGCTCCATTTGCACAAAGCGTCGATGTAAGCCGCCGAGCCATCACGGACCCAGCCGTCTAGTTGCCCCGGATCTTTCAACTGTTGGCCTCGCATCGTTTCCACGGCGATGTACTCGCAAGCTACGTCGGAGAGGGTGCTCATGTCCCCCCACAGCTTCTCAAATTGGGTCACAGGGAATACATCTTCTTGACCTAGCCCCCATCGTTTCTTTACATCCTTGATCGTGATGTACGTTGGAAGTTTCATGGCCATGGCTCGTACGGACTGGTCGACCATGACTGGGTTGGCCAGTTTGGCCCGATCTAAGCGAAAGGTCGCCAGGAGCTGATCGATATCGATCCAAGTCGTCATCGAAGAATAGAATGTCAAGCCGAATTCGTCGCGCTCGTTGGGCATGGCCATTCCCTCAACCAACCGTCGTTTGCCATCCACTAACGCCAATCCGCCACCGCGATCCTCCATGCGCCTGCCAACCACCTCAAAACTCAAACAGGCTCCCGACTCGATGTGTTTGCTCAGTACCATTGGATCCAAATTGGCGCCCAAGGTATCGATATTGTGCAATAGCAAGTATTTCAGCGACGGGCGTTCCGTTAGCATCCGATGCATCAGTCCATTGCGAAGCAAGTTCGGGATCTCGTACCAGTGCCCGACTGGATGCATGCACTGTTGCGGCAAATTGTCAGTGTAGTCGCTTGCTTCACCGACCGACTTGGCCCATCCCATGATTGCCGCGTGGCCACTTTCGCGTACCTTCTGCTGCTGCTCATCCAGCATTTGATGAGGCATCTCCTCCCAAAAGAAAATCAGATCCCGAACGGTCGGAATCGTTCGCAATCCAACCGACATACCTTTGGACAGATAGACCGGACCATCGTATCCGTAGTTGCCTACGCTGGCCAAGTGCTTTTCCGTCGGTCCATGGGTCATGTAACCGGTGGTAAAGACATGTGGGACCGGACATTGAAATTGCTCGGACGTCAGTCGACTCTTGGCTAAATGCACTTCGATGAAGCTGCGGTGTTTGCCAGCGAATTTCGCGAAGGGATGGAGCCCTTTGACGACCCCCGCTCCGCCAGTCCATCGCGATCCCACTCCAGCGGCCAGCGAAACGACCGCAACCTGTCCTGCTTCAATGGCTTGCCGTCCCCGTTCGGATTCGTGCGAGGAGTGTTTTCCATGTGCCGTCCTTACTCGCAAGTCGATAATATCATCCCGCGAAACATCTTGAATCACGGTCTGGGGAGGCAACCGATTTTCAGACAGTCCGATTCGCCCGGACAGCAGGTCGGTTCGAATCTGTTCGTGCTGTGCTCTGTCGAACCCATTCGCTTGGAGCAACTCACGCAGCTCCGACTTGGTGTCCGTTTCCGCTTGGGATTGCGGCAAGAGCCGATCGAGTAGCCAGCGAGCCCGTCCGTCCCCCTCGCGGCATGAACGATTCAATCGCATCAGTTCTCGCTGAGATTGCCCGCTCAGTTCACGAATGTCTTTCCGAATCAGTTTCGGGGCAAGAATCGCGTAGTAGCCATCCGGCATCGTCGCAGCCTCGCCACTGAGCAGGTCACACCAGGATCCTCGATCGTTGATGGCGAAATCGTAGACCACTGGGTCCATGGCGAATGGCAATCGCGTTTGCAACTCGCGTTTGGTTGCCACCAACGCCTCGAGCAACCAATGGCGAGCCTCAGCCTGTACGGTTGGGTCAAAGAAGAATCCCATTCCGCCCCCCGACATACCTCCTAGCATGAGAAATCCCCAAAACTGATCGCCCCAGCGGACGCGGCATTGTTCGATCATCGAATCGGTGAATCGATTGGTGCACCACGGAATGATCGTCTGTAAGGGGCCTGTGAAATTCTCCGTAGTCAGCTCCGCCACGCGACGAATATCACCACGCTCTAACGCTTGAACAATGAACTCGAAAATGCGCTGAGCCTGCAGTCGAGCATCCCATTCTTTTTCAGCTCGAACCAAGTACTTTTCGGTCACCATCTCGAGAATGGGACCGACGTTTTGGGCCATTCCGCCGTAGATCAGTACGAGGCTATTCTGCAACGCTTTGCGCGTCGCGTCCGAGATATGGTCCTGTTTCAGAATCGTATGATTGGGAAGCAAACGGCCTCGGCTAATTCCTGATTCCGCGTCGTTGGGGCCAGCCAGCATGCCTTCGATGCGTTTGATGCCAGGCCAAACGCCACCCGAGTCCTGCCAGCCACCACCCGAACCCCCTAACCATTCGCCTAAGATGGCTCGCGCAGTAATCAAGCGTTGATCCACCAACTCCAGCCCACCTTGGAGGGCCGAAACTTGGCTAGTGGCTCGCATCAACACCGCGATCAAACACCCGAGCAAATTCGTAGACACCGCCAGTCGAGAGCCCTTGGGAATATCATTGACCTTACTCACCAATTCGAGCCCTAAGCCTTCCTGACCGATCAAGGTTTGCAGCAGTTGAGACATCTTTTGATGGCATCCTTCCATGGCGGGCGGAACCACTCCCGAGGCGATCAGCGCCGACTTGAGCAGCCCTAGATAGTCCTTGGCAAAATCGAAGACATCATCGATCTCCGTGATTTCTGCTTCTACCCCCAAGTCCGTACTAACGAGTCTGAAAACAGGGCGGTCAATGACTCGCAAGTAGGCTTCGACCGGCGGTCGCGGGCTTGTATCCCGACCGTAGACTCCAAGATCGATTGAAGCGTTTAGGACACGGGCTCCCTCGGGATAGTCCATTCCCAGAAAGAAAATGTCACTCCATCCCGAATGAGAGAAATCCATCCGGACGCTCGTCTTTTCGCACAAAATGGGGTAGTCGCCCGTTCGGTCGTCACACTGGCGCAACATTTTGTTTAAACGAAGCGGGTGTTCACTCGGGTGGCCGATGCGAAACATCCATTGATTGCCTCGAACCGTTCGAACACTTCGCCGCACTTGATCCGCCAGGGTTTGAATACCGAGTTGGTGGTACGCTCGCGAAAGGGCACTTGCGATAACCAGCGTGGGGCCCACGGCGCTCTGTACCGCCAGCAACTGATCGATGGCTTCGGGGAATCGTCGTTCCAGAATATGTTGGTAGGCCTCGTACGGGAGAAGCCCAGCCTGAGACTCAGGAAAAGTTTTAGGCAAATAGTATCGATACATCGCAGACAGGAAGAAATGCGCGCGCACTCGCTGATATAGGTTGCTCGCATTGCGACGAAACGCATCGAGCTCGGCTAGGGCTTTCAGCAACGATTCTGTATCGAGCCCAGAGCAGAGCGATTCCAACGTCCTGTGGCGAATTCCATCGTCCAAGGAAAGGATGGTTTCAATCCAAGCGTTGCCTGCAAGTTGTTGGGTATTCATGGCGGTTAGGACAACTTTTGTGAGGCAAGCAGTTCGACCATGTCGCTCAGCACGCGCTCGCGGTCAACGCCCGAGAGCGAAAGGGCTAGCTGGGTGTTGAGCAGTCCATACTTCACCCCGATGTTGTAGCGTTGACCTTGAATCTCACAGGCCAAGTAACGTTCGCGGTTGGCCAATTCGTTCAGGGCCTCGGCCAGGGAGATGGGCCGATTTTCGTTCGCAACCAACCTTTCCAATATCTCGAGGGTTGCAGGTGTCAGAACGTGCATACCAAAAAAACAAAGGTAGATTCCGCTTCGAAAGCCTGCAATAGTAAGTTCTTGTTCGGCCATGGTCGGGGTCGGTTTTTCTAGAACCCGTTTCACTTCGTACAGCCGCTCGGTTTGAGGCAGTCGAAAGCCTCCGATGGCACCGAAAAAGGGGAGCATCGTTTCTCGCGTGGCTTGCACCCCGGAAACCGAGCAACCCTCAGCCGCTGCCACTTCGATCAGTTGTTTGACGCAGCCTTTGCTTTGTGAACTCAAATAGAGGTGATCGCCGACGAGATGCAAAAACGGTGCATCTCCAAGAAAGGACCTTGCGCACAAGATGGCTTGTCCATATCCGCTCGGCTCCGGTTGCGTCACAAAGGTCAGTCGGTCGATGAAGCTACCGGCGGCGCGACGATAGGCTTCCTCGTTGCCCGGACTGATGACAATGGCGACCGACTCGATTCCAGCTTTGGCGACTTTGCCAAGGATCATTTCCAATGCCGTTTTTTCGACTCCATCTCGGTCGACCAGGCGTTGCAACGGGAGCGCGGATTGCCCTGGACCGGCGGCTGTGATAAGGGCTTTGTTGATTTGCATAGTGTCAGAACAGAGTTTCTTAAAGTAATCTTCCATGGACAGTGATTGGCGGTAATTTCTGGACCGCAGGGACCTTTTTAGAGTAGTCGGCAACGGCTGTTTTGACTACCTATAGGGGACGTAAAGAGGTTAGAACCGCAACCATTCTAACGATTCTAACGCTCGACGCTCGTGGCTCGTGGCTCGTGGCCGACGCTGCTAGCGTCGGCTCGGATGCTGGCAGCATCGGCCACGGTGCCTACTTACGCAACTGCTCCATGGCTTTGTCGAAGATGTCTCCGTAATGCAACTCGCCACCCTGGTGTCCGACTAGTCCGACAAGCACCGCCAACGCAATAGCACCAATTCGCCAAGCGTGGTTCAAGCGAGTCGATTTGTTGCGCCGGGCAATCAATCCGAGCAGTACACACGCCAAACCGATGAATACGGTCGAAACTCCTAACCAACGGTGGTAAAAGAAATTGATTTCATCGTGCGTCGCGTTGTTGGAAATCATCTTGTTCCAAGCGGGATAACCTTGGGTGTCCGCGAAGGACCAGCCCATGACAACAGTGATGACGCTCGTTACGGCTGCAACGGCCAAACATTGAAACGCCGTTGTCTGGCAACGGGCACCCAGAAAATAGGACAGGACAGCGCACGCCCCACCCATGAAGAAAAGCGCGATTGGGAAGTGAACCATCGCAGGATGGAAATAGCCAATAGCTCGATATAACTTGGTCACTACGGATGACGTTTCGCCAACCTGCGGTGGTAATACTTCCTTGTTCGTGGAACGAAGAAACGTTCCAATTGGCCACTCTGCACCTTCATCTATCCAAAGCTTGAACGTCGCCAATTCCGATGCTTTGAGCGGACCATCGGGTGGCATGATCAAACTATCCTGCATTTGGACTTTCGAAGGCTGTGTCAAGTAGTCGGTCCAAAGCGAGCTCGAAGCAGCATCGCCTGGTTCGACAAACCCAAGCAACGTATCTCGATCGGAAATGTCGAATCCGTTTTTGGCTTTTTCCCCTTCGTGACAGGACAGGCACTTATCCAGCAGGATGGGTGCGATATCGGTAGCAAAATCCGTAATCTTGCTCGACTGACAAAACCCAATATGGCCCAAGGAGAGTGAGAGTAGAATGAACAGAAACGAACTCAGGACAAGTTTCATAGTATTGGCGGGTAAGCGGACATGTCGGGCTCATAATCGCTTTACGCGGTATGGCTAATTCTCAGTCCGCTGTTGGGCGAACATCCACTGATAAAAATCTGGGTTGGCGAAGGTTGCTGTCCAACTGTCGTGCTGAACGCCAGGGTACTCCGTGTACTTGACGGGCGAGCCAACAGCCTTGAGTGCGTCGACCATTTCGCGAGACCGAGTCACCTTGACCACCGGGTCCGCTTCACCATGGAAACACCAGATTGGCAATCTGGCAAACCGGCTGACCATCTTGGGGTCACCACCGCCGCAACTAGGGGCGGCGGCTGCAAAAAACCCTTCGTATCTAGCGATTGCGGAACTTTGCTCGACCCAACAAAATCGCGTGGTTCGAAAATTCGAGTCAAAGGCTCTGTTTCTTCCTTGGCGTTGACTTTTGTTTCTTGTGCCATAGCCGTGGAGGACAGCAAAGGGATTGAAATTACCATTGTAAGGACAAGTGCAATGGATGCCAGAAAGTAATTTGTCAATGAGGATCGTTCACTCATGGAGGACCTGACAATTCAAAGTTGGGTTTGGGCGCACAGATCGGATTTAACAATTACTCGATTATAGCCTGTGAGCTCGACCCTGGCTATCGTTTGCTCGCTTTGTCGGAAGGCTTCTCGAACTGGCATCGGTACGGTACTCTGAACAATTGAGTTTTGGCTACATCTCGCGGCCCTGCGTTTCTTTGGCTTTTCTACTTAGTTTAACCCGCTATGCCTACGATTCGACAACTGCCGATAGGCTTGGTTAACAAGATTGCCGCAGGCGAAGTTATCGAACGGCCCGCTAGCGTCGTCAAGGAAATGCTGGAAAACAGCATTGACGCTGGAGCAACGCACGTTGAACTGGTCGTTGAGGGTGGCGGGATTGAACTGATCCGGATCAGTGATAATGGTTGCGGTATCCCTGCGGATCAGTTGGAATTGGCCGTCGCCCCGCACGCCACGAGCAAACTCCAGTCCAGCGACGATCTGTTCGATGTTCGTACACTAGGTTTTCGAGGGGAAGCCTTGGCGTCGATTGCGGAAATCAGCCATCTGACGCTGCGCAGTCGAACCGGAGAAAGCGATAGCGGTTACGAATTGTGCGTCAAAGGTGGCGAAAAAGAACCGATACGACCTTGCTCGGCACCGGTCGGAACAACGATCGAAATCCGCCATCTCTTCTTCAACACTCCGGTTCGTCGGAAGTTCATGAAGACCTCGCAAACCGAGATGGGGCATGTGACCGAAGCGTTTACACGCATCGCCCTGGCTTACCCCCAAGTTCACATGGTGCTTTCCAACAACGATCGAGTCCTACATGATTTGCTACCAACGGATCGTTGGTCGGAACGCATTCGAGCCTTCTTCGGCGATGAGGTAGCGGATTCGTTGATCTCGATTGAGCAACGCGACGAGCGGGTTGCGATTCATGGCTATGTCACCGACCCGAGCGTTTCACGAAGCAACAATCGCATGCAGTATCTGTTTTTGAACGGCAGATACATCCGGGACCGGTCTCTCCAGCATGCGCTAGGCGAAGCCTATCGGGGCTTGCTCATGGTCGGCCGTATGCCAGTTTGTTTCCTTCACGTCCAAGTGGATCCGAAGACGGTGGATGTCAATGTCCACCCTACGAAAGTCGAGGTCCGCTTTGAAGACAGCGGTGCTATCTACACGCGATTGCTGCACAGTCTGCGTCACAAATTCCTCACTAGCGATTTGGTCGCCAAAATACGCACTCCCACCGCTTCGCCAAGCGTCATGCCCACGCTGGCCGATGCGGCCATGCCTCTGACCACTGCGCATCAAGTTGCCAACCAAGGCGGCGGCGCTGATCTCTTGAATTGGGCTAAATCGAACGCATCGGTTCCCATCCCGGATTTCAGGCCTTATCAAGGATCAAGCGGTCCCGGCTTGGCTACCGCAAATCGGCCAACCGCCAGAATCGACGATCCTTTTTACACTCCGGAACCATCGCATTTCGATTTGCCCTCGTCAGCGACTCAACCGCCACATCCGGTCGAGCAAACTACGATGGCTGGCTCGCACAAGCAAATCGGGTTTCAGATTCACAATCGCTATCTGGTAACGCAGGATGAGTCAGGAATGGTCATCGTCGATCAACATGCCTTGCACGAAAGGATTTTGTACGAGCAGATCAAAACCAAAGTCATGTCAAAATCCTTGGAACGCCAGCGATTGCTGGTGCCGGAGTCCGTGACATTAACAGCCAACGAAGCCGCAGCCGCAGTGGATTGCCGGGAAACACTTGCGGAAATTGGAATCGAAGTAGAACCGTTTGGAGGCGATGCGGTCTTGGTCACCTCGTATCCGGCCATGCTGGCCAAAATGCATCCGGCAGAAATGCTTAGGCAAGTGCTCGAACCGCTCATGGCCGGTGGTAAGAAACCGGACGCTCGCGATCTATTGGATGAACTGATGAACATGATGGCGTGCAAGGCTGCCGTGAAAGCTGGAGATCGGCTCAGCCCCGACGAAATCACTGCCTTGCTGGAACAAAGACATTGCTACCAAGACACCCATCACTGCCCACATGGCCGTCCAACTGCCTTATTCTTCTCGCGTGAACAACTCGACAAAATGTTCAAACGGACGTGATCCAATGTCGCCTTTTGCTCCGCAAAAGTGCGTTTACGAGGCACACTTTCGCAGAGCGAAAGGCGACAAACATCGCATCAGCTTGAGGAGACCGCCATGGCCACGTCTTCCTGCTTGAGCTCCTCGATCAGAGGCCACAATTGGTCGATTTCATCGCTAAAGAGATTGCCGACCAAAACATCCGTAATGAGATTCTTTTTTTCCGGGTACTTTCGAACCAATCGACCAAAATTGAGACCGTCATAAAAAGCGCACACCAAATTTCGCATCCGATCCATGGCTTTGATGTACTCAGGCTCCCAGCTTCGCAATCGTTGTTCGCTAGGATCGTTGGCATCCAGAGCATCTGCGATGGAATCTGCGGCCATGGCTGCTGAGGTGAGTGCAAGCATCACGCCAGAGGAGTAGAGCGGGTCGAGGAAACCAAATGCGTCCCCGACTAATACCCAACCGTCGCCAGCCGCTTTTTTGGCTTTGTACGAGTATTCCTTCTGAGCCTGGTAGTCTCCCTCACGAACGGCGTCTGCGATCCGAGGCTGCACGCCCGGGCAACGAGCGACTTCCTCCATATAGATTTTTTCGATGTCTTTGGTGGCTCGGTTCTTGAAAAGATAATCGTAACCGGCAACAACTCCGACACTGACGACGTCGTCGTGCAATGGGATATACCAAAACCACCCTTTCTTCTCCTGCGTTTGGATAACAATGGTTCCGCCTGCGTCGATTCCTGGCTCTCGCTTAGCCCCTTTCCAGTAAGTCCAGATGGCTGCTTTCTTTAGAATAGGATCCCACTCCCTCAAATTCATTCGGTCCATGATGATCGAGGATTGACCGCTCGCATCCACGACGACTTGCGATCGCACCTCTTTTTCGTCGTCCCCCTCCAATTTAACCTTCACACCAACCACCCGTTCGCCTTCGATCAAGACGTCGAGGACACGCGCACCTTCGTGAACTGTCACGCCATGTTCTCGAGCGTTGTGGATCAACATGTGATCGAACTCGCTGCGTAGCACCTGCCAAGATTGAGAACGCTCGTGCGGATCGTATTGGCTAAATCGGAACGGCTCGGACAACTTTCCCTGTTCGTTAATGAATTGGACACCGTACTTCTTGGAGAAGTGGCTTGCTTTCATCTTGTCCAACATTCCGAGACGTTCGATGACCGGATAGCAATACGGGATCAACGATTCGCCGATATGGAATCTTGGAAAATGCTCGCGCTCGTAGAGAGTGACTTGGAAACCGCGTTGTGCCAGCAAGGTGGCAGTGGCTGATCCAGAGGGCCCACCACCAATCACAATTACGTCACGAGCATCCATCGATTGAATCATCGTTTACTCCCAAGGAAAGTCACTCGGTTCTCTTGGTAGTCGACCAAGAATTGTCTTCTGCCGCTCGCCTCAATGCCGTTCTTTCGATTAACCCGAAGCCGAAGGCGATGGCGTGCGTCGCCTGCAGCTCAGGGTCATTTCAACGTTTGACACAGAATAATAGTCGTCCAAACAACTATTGTCCAGACAACAAAACGCAGGAATCAACAAAATCGAACAGCTTTCACCACGATTAGGGCAACAGAATCCGAGCCTAGTGCTTTGTGACAATTTGATTTTCGGGTAGTGGGGGTTTTTTAATATAACGCACGAAAAGTGATTATTAAAAAAAAAAAAAAACCAAAACAAAAAAAAAAAATGTAAAAAAA
>JANPNA010000246.1:0-2014 GCA_031427235.1 Pirellula sp. | reverse complement strand
CTTCCTTCCGATACTCTTGAGGGCTCTGCCCCCAAACCCCCGGGATTTTTAAGGCATGGCGCCGGTAACTCAATGATTTGTTTCCGATTGTGCCCGTGCTATTCGGGTAGTCGTCAGGGATGTTGCGACTCGAATGAGCGTGAGTGGATGGAGGCTCAACTGCTCGTCGCTGCAATGAGCGTTTTGATGACCGGGGGCTAACGCAACACCGTAATAAGCTGTCGCCACATTCGAGGTTGAAGCGGATTGTGAGCCGCTGGCGTTAGCCACGGTTTTCGAAGTCGTGGTGGTTGACGACTAAGAGTTTCCAATAATGGCTTTCGGGTGCCACGAGCAGTTGGTAGAAGCCTCGCGGATCTTCAGCGTTGCCGAAGGGTTTTAGGACTTGGTTGGAATTACGGTCGGGAGTGGACATGGGAATGCCTTTTGAAGTTTGAAGTTTCATTTTTGGAAACGGATGCTGAGAACAGATTCTGGAAAGCGGAGTGCCTGGAATCGCGGCATGCATGTACGACGAAGCATGCATGTACGATCGCGCGATTTCCTGCGGGTTGGCTTGCTCTCGCTGCAGACCCGGCGATATTACGGCTAAGTGCTGGCGGAATAGAGGCTTGCGCCGATTAGCTTGACCCGATAATAGCCCGATAGTAGGGCGACAATAGAAGCTCGGTGGCCGATCATTGAGGCTTCTGGGCCGGTAGTGGAGCGGTATTAGGTGAGGGTTCTGTTAAGGTCTTTGGGTCGACCAAGCCGCTGAGAACTAGTTCGCCTTCTCGACCACGACCATCCCAAGTCAATCCATATTGCAATTTGCGGCCGCTGCCAGGATACGTCTGAACATACTCGTACTGCGTCAGTCGATTAAGGTGCATACTCAGTTGAGTTTGACCAAGTTTCAATTTCTCGCGAATTTCACGACGGGTGAAGCGAACACCTTCCAAGCTATCAAGCCCCAACTCCTGAGCCCGAATGCGAGTGTAATCGTGAAGTTGAATCAACAGTCGCCGGGTTTGCGATGGTAGATCATCAATCGTGGACCCAAGGATGGCACTGATCAGCATGTTGGCAACCGCGATGTCGCTCGGAATTACCTCAATGTACTCGACCGTACGCCCTTCCAGTTGGAGTTGCTGGATTGGCCGTTGATATTGATGCAGCAGAGCGATCGATTGGATCAAAGCCAAGTATCCGTGATGATCGCGACGATCGCGCGTTCTATCAGCTTGGAATCGCAACTGATCGGCGTAACGATTCACGACGCGCAGCGGCCTCAGCAGGCGCTGTGCATTGCACTGCTTGGCACATACAGCAATGGCTGTCTCAGCTCGTTTGAATTCTTCGAAGGTCTGAGCTTCGCGTTGACGAGCCTGAATAGCAAGCGTCTGCTCGCGATTCTCGTCCACCGAAATTACCAAGCAGCGATTCTCCAATTCTGGGTCGATATTGACACTGGTGGTCGTCAGTAAGATCGCTACCGGGCCATCGATAAGATCGCTACCGGGCCATCGACTTGATATCGCTGGACGTTGGTGCGTCCACTGCCACGTTCCTTGCCGGTCGTGACGATCGACAGATGACCTTCGCTCTGGAGCAACTTCAGTGCGTAACTGGCATCGCGCATTCCTTGCTCTTCGGCGACCGATAGAATCTTATGCCGGAAGTCGACATTGGCTGCGTAATAAAGGCTCTGGCCAGTCATCGCACTGCACGAGAACTGCTGTTCTTCTGGCATGAAGGCCAAGATGGCATTCATCAGCGAAGATTTTCCGGCTGCAGACGATGATTGGATGATCAGACCGAGCGGTTTAGCGAGGAGCCTGCTGGTGGCAGCCAAGTAACCGACCAATTTGCCAGTGCGTTCGCCAACGATGCCGCAAGCGTCGAAGTCGTCGAGGATGCGATCGAGCAAGTTTTCGCTTTGCAGCAACTCCATCGCTTCGGCGCGTTCCGCTTCAGTGAGCGGTTTGGCGCTAGCCACCGGTGATTTCGATAACCGTTTTTGTTCGACTTGTAG
>JANPNA010000245.1:0-8033 GCA_031427235.1 Pirellula sp. | reverse complement strand
AGGCGGGCCGATTTAAATCGTAGCGGAAGCTGTCAAAGCTTTCGTGAATGCTGGACGCCAACGAAATGCTTGACGCATTCCGCTACTAGGGAACGCTAGCGAAAGTGTTTCGCGGCCCAGCTTAAGATCGACGCCGAAAGCTGGTCGTAAGCATCAAGGACTTTTTGTAATTCACTTCGGTCACCAATAACCGAACCCTCCTGTGCTCCCTCCTGTGCTCGAAGTCCGCACGAGTAGAATGGAATTAGGACAACCGCGAAAAAGACGCCGCAACGAATAGTACCGATGGACCGGCGAGACGAGGCGGAATGAACGGATGGTGCGAATCTCATAGGAACTCACAATCGATTGAGTGATGATTTTGAGGGACGTGTTTCAAATGGTTTCGAAGTTCGGCGTCCGTTGATCGGATCGCCTCAAGAAGTCGCGGATGTTCCGCTTCGCGATCGATGATTTTGGAGGGTATGATTATCAGTAGCCAAGTCAACCTTTGCGACCGAACATTTGGCTATTCATAACGCTGGATCGTGCATGACGTTCTGAATGGCAGGCAGGATGCCTACCCCACAATGTTTTTCTCGCCTTTCAAACACCCATCAGTTGGGGCAAGTGGATCTGCGAGGAAACGAGGCGTTGAGCATGGTCATTCGGCTCGATACCGTGTGTCGTGATTAGCGTTAGAAATACGGTGTTGGTTGTTTTTGTTTGTCGGCGAAAGACGCGAATCTTACGTTCTAATTCGGCTGCAACCGCTTTGTCGATCTTGAACGGATGCATCGAGAATTTCATTTCACAAATGTTGGTGCAGTGGTCAGCACGGTCGATGAGCATATCGATTTGGGCTCCTTCGTCGTTTGCATCTTTAGCTCTGTAGATCCAGGACGATTCTTGCGTCTGAACGCTGGCGATTCCCAGTGCTGCCTTGATTTGAGGAACGTGTTTCAAACAAAGGGTTTCGAAGGCGTAACCGCACCAAGAAGCGTAGTTTCGACCGGCTGATTTTCGAAGCCAAATGTCTGCACCGGAGGATCGATTGGTTTCGATCCAGTTTAGGTAGAAGAGCGAATACTCATCGACCAAGCGGTACAGTGCTTCCTTGACTTTGTTGTCACGCGGCGGACATTCAGCAACGAATCCCGATTGAATCAGTTCCTGGAGTACAAAAGTCGACGCCCCACCACTCTTGAGCGATGCCGTCTGCAATAACTCGGTTCTTGTCATGCCTTTGCCACTTTTTGCCAAGGCTCTCACCATTGCCTCGTGATGGGTTGCATTCTCGAACAAAGCGGCATACAGTTGCTGGAACTCGTCGACAAGCAGACCATCTTTCGCAAAACACAATCGATCGATATTCTGTGCTGCGGAGTACCCCGGCTGAATCTGATTGAGGTAATGTGGAACTCCACCTATGGCCATATACAGTTGTGCGATTTGAAAATCGTCTAGGCGAACGTTGCGATGCTCGAGGTACTTTCGAGTTTCACCGAGTGAGAAGGGCTCAAGTCGGATCCGTAGCGTCGTACGGTTGTGAAGTCCTCCTTTCGATCCGATTACCTTTCGAATCATCCACGACGCAGCAGATCCACAGATGACAACTAGCATATCGTTTCGCAGGCTAGCAAACGTGTTCCAGAAATGTTCAAATGCGGCAAGAAAACCAGAGCGTCGAGTTTCAAGCCAAGGAAACTCGTCGAAGAATAGAGCTCGCTTTTGCCCGTGTGCTGCCGGTGTTTCCGATAATAGAGTGCATAGGTTGTCGAAGGCCTCCAACCAGGAGGACGGAATCGAGAAGCGGGAGTTTGGGAAATAACCTCGCAACGAGTTTGCGAAGCTCTCCAGTTGTCTCTTCATGGGTTCTTGATGAAGCCCGGTTAGCTCAAAAGCCATAGAATCGCGAAAAAGCTCTCGCACCAGAAAAGTCTTACCGACACGGCGTCGGCCGTACAATGCAACCAGTTCCGGATCGCGTGATCGGATCGCGTCGAGAAGTCGCCGTTGCTCCGCTTCGCGACCGATGATTTTGGAGGGTGTCATTATATTTAGCCAAATGTTGTTTTTGGTTGATGCATTTGGCTAAATATAAACTTTATAAGTAGCCAAATCAACCTTTATGACCAAACATTTGGCTATTTATAAAGCCGTTTGTCAATCCGCTATTCATAAAGCTAATTGTCAGTCCGCTAAACTCCCATGCATCGGCGCTCTTCAAATTCGATGGCGTTGCCCGAGGAAGGCAAAAAAGGTGTGCCGCCCCATTGACTGAGTCAATCGATCAAAACAACTCTTTTTTCGTGTCGTTCGTGTATTTCGTGGTTCTATTCCTCAACCGAAGTCGAGTACCTTGAGAAATCGTCGGTCGGATCGCTAGTATCGACACTTGGGTGCCGGATACAATCAATTCCGAATGACTGGTGCGTTTTTTTGTTGAAGTGCGGTGCTCGACACTCAGTGTCCAGAATTACGGCACGGAGTGCCGTGCCACAACGGACCGACCAAAACGGCAGACGAGTTTATCGACATGGCAATTAAGATCAACAAGGGCAAGGCACTTGATTCGCTCAATATGACGCCGCTCATCGATGTGGTCTTTTTGTTGCTCATCTTTTTCTTAGTCGCGACCCGATTTGCGCAAGACGATCGGGAGTTGCCTGTCCAACTGCCATCTGCGGCAAGCGCCGTCCCTATGACTGCAGAACCGACTGAGTTGGTTGTGAACGTGGACGCAACCGGGCAGTACATGATTCTCGGCGAACGGATGGCGCTTGATAAGGTCGAGTCCACGTTGCGGCGTGCGGTTGCCGATAATCCCATCAACCAAATGGTCATTATTCGAGGCGATCGCAACGTCGCCTTCCAAGCGGTCGTTTCCGTGATGGATCTGTGCACCAAGTTGAAAGTGCCATCCTACAAGATTTCGACCGAATCGGAGGCGGGATCTTGAACGGAGTCGCGAAGAGGAAAAAATCTGGGAACGGGCTTTGGGCTTTGGACGCAGCGTTATTGCTGCTCGGGCTGATGATCTTGTTAATGGTGTTGAGGCTCTTGCGGTTTGACGATACGGATCCGCTCTACAATGCATGGCTTTACGTTCTGGGGGTCCCATCCGTATTGATTGCGACTTCGATGATTACGCGAGTTCTTGCAAATGAAATCGTGGAAAAATCGATTCAGCTTGGATTCTTGATTAGCGTTGGGGTGCATTTGTTCTTGGTGTTCTTTGCCGTCAATGTGGTTTTGTTCAGTAGCAATTCGCCTTCGGAAATACAGAAAGCTACAGTTGTTAAGGCATCGAGCAAGTCGTTGACCCCGCAGTATTTCCAACCAGCCAGTACCAACAGCGAATCGCGGCCCGACTATTTGAAGCCGGTCAAAACGGAGCAAAATGTTGCCCAGTCCACTTTGGATCCGTCACCACGTCCGGACGAATCGGCCAAGTTAAATATCGAAGTAGCCAAAGACGAGATCAAGCCCACGCTTACGGAGAAGCCGTTTAACAAACCGAGAAAAGAAGCTTCTCCAAGCCAACCCACAATAGCCTCCACAGCCGAAAAACTGGATAGGCCAGATCCAAGCAAAAGCTTGGACCAACAGCAAAATGAGATTGAAGTACCCAATCTGAAATCTGCGCAGCCGACCCGCTCACAGGAATTGCAAGCGGCGACGACGGACGCGACGCGAATGGAAACTCCGTCGCGGAATAGCACCGCGCTAGCCGAAATGCCGAATGCCAAATTGGAGATCGAAAGCCGCGCAAATCAAGGGACGGGCGAAGGGGTTCAAAAGAGCACCAAGGCTCGAGAGGAAAAGAGTACGAACCGCGAATTGGAAAAAGCACTCAATCGTACGGCCAGCGATTTGCCTGAACGTCCTAACCTGTTGAAGCGTGGTTCACGCCAGACATCCGAGTTGGACAAGCCGATGTTGGCCGACGTTCCGGTGCCGCAGTTAGGAACTCGTTCTGCTAAGTCCAATTCGGAAGACCTGTCTGAGCGGAACACCGACATGCGATCTCGATCGAACGACGCCCGTGCATCGGCTCGGCAGAGTGTCGACATGACGAAATTGAATGGGGTGACCAAGATTGAGCCAAGTCTTGGCGGGCCGTCGGCCAGTTCAGGTCAGGGAACCAGCCCGAGGAGGGGCACGACCACCTTGCTTTCGGACAACTCGTTTTTGTCGGACCCTCGTTTGGCCATGAAGGACGCGGCTGGCGGACGGCGTCCGGCTCGCGAGGTGGGTGACTCGCTCGCGGCACCCGCCGCCAGCCAGCCCGTTCCGTCGGTTGAAATGGAAATTAGCCATGCGCCAGATTCCCAAGGCGATGTGGTTCCAGCCATGTCGAACAAGAGCGAGATCGGGAAAACGGATGTAGGTAAGCGATCGTCGAGCAACAACAGTTTCGACGAGAAGGGGAGCGAAAAGATGAATTTGAGTCCTTCCATTGGGGCTCCGGCCATCGAGATAGGTCGGGACGCTTGGGCAGCTCCGTTGTTGGATTCGCCTCGCAAGGGGCTTGATCCAAAAAAACGGGAAGTCACATTGCCTGAAATCCGAGATGCAGACATCACGATCGATCGATTGCGAAGACCCGAGACAGGCGGCCCCAAGATAGCGAATTCGGCGGTACCCATCCCCGCGCCAGCCTTTTCGCAACGATTGAAACGCAATCGGGAGCAGGAGGAGTCGGCAGTGGAGCTCGGTCCGCTTGGACCACAGACCGAGCTGGCAATTGAAAGCGGACTTGAGTTTCTGGCCAGATACCAAAGGCCTGACGGATCGTGGCACTTGGAGGATTTTGGTGAGCAGGTCGATATTCGAAGCGAATCGGCGGCGACGGCTTTAGCGTTGTTATCGTTTCAAGGTGCGGGTTATACGCATCGGCAGTTCAAATACGAAAACGTCTGCGGAAGAGCCTTGGCTTGGATGATTCAGAATCAACGACCCAACGGTGACCTCTATGTTCGAACGGACCCAAAATCCGACGGAAATGCTTGGCTCTATAGTCATTCGATCGCAACATTGGCCCTGTGTGAGGCGTATGGCATGACCCAAGACGAATCGATTAAGCAAAATGCTCAACGCGCGATTACTTTTTTGGTTCAAAGTCAAGACCCGCAGGGTGGTGGATGGCGGTACCAGCCCAAGATCGGTTCCGATACGAGCGTAACGGGTTGGTGCATGATGGCGCTCAAGAGCGCAGAACTCTCGGGGTTGGACGTATCCAAAGAGTCCTACCGGGGCATTTCAAAATGGTTGGAGGGATCGCAGGCAAGCGAAACGCAAAAGTACCTGTACCGATACAATTGGCAGGCAGCAGACTTACCAGCGACGCGGCACGGGCGATTGCCAACCCCTGTCATGACCAGCGTTGGATTGTTGATGCGACTGTATCTTGGTTGGCGGCGAGACAATCCGGATATGCAGCGCGGGACGGACTGGTTGATGGAAAGACTGCCAGCGGAAGGGACGACGCAGAACCCACAGCGGGACACTTATTACTGGTATTATGCAACGCAAGTTATGTTTCATATGGGGGGGGAACGTTGGAAGGCGTGGTATGGCAGCCTGTATCCGATCTTGATTCGGTCACAAAAAAAAGATGGAAAGTATGCGGGGTCATGGGATCCAAACGGGCGAATTCCAGACGCTTGGGGGCGATTTGGCGGTAGACTTTACGTCACCACCCTAAATTTGTTATCGCTGGAGGTATATTACAGGCACCTACCTATCTACGAGGCGACGGCCGATTGAACTTGACAATCTGGTGCTCGGGAGAAAGATAGGGTGGTCGCGGGAGCGGCGAATCAACGGGAGCCGAGCTGTCGCCGCAATGGTTCGGCAGGAGCCTCACCCTCCCGAGTAATGAATAGGTTGGGCGTTAACAGGGACCCTCGGTCCCATTTGCAAGACAATGCGGCTTTTCTTCAACCGAGAAGACAAGTCGCAATTTTTTTTAGCGTATTAGGACACAGGAGTGCACGATGAGCGACTACGTACCGATGACCCGGGACGGGTACAACCGAATCAAAGCTGAGGTAGAGCGTCTTGAAAACGACGAAATGCCCAGGATTTCGGAGAAGATTGCGGAAGCGAGAGCCGAAGGGGACCTCAAGGAAAATGCGGAGTACCACGCCCAACGCGAAAATCAGGGAATGGTGCAGTCCAAGATCAACGCGTTAAAGACCAAGCTTAGCAATGCGCACATTATCGATACTTCGACGTTGCCCAAGGATCGAGTTGGATTCGGAGCCACGGTGAAGGTCAAAGATCCATGGGGCGACGAGGAGGAATACACCCTCGTCGGTGCTGGCGACGAAGATTACGAGGTCGGTCGAATTCTATCGAGCAGTCCATTCGGAATGGCGCTGGTTGGGAAAAAGGTCGGAGACAAAGTGGAGATTCAAGCTCCGCGTGGCAACCTCAAGTTCGAAGTTCTTTCGATCGAGTTTAAAGACTGATGACAGATGAATCCAAGGATGTTCGCGGTTCTGGTGGCCCTCAAAAGGATGTTTCCCTTGGGCCAGCGTGTTTGATTGTGGTGGTAATTGTCGCGATTTGCCTAAGCGTTGGAATGATCGCGATGGCAGCCATGATGTCTGGCAGCCAAGGACGTCGAGCCGCCTATTCGGTGAGGGAACAGATCATTCCGTGGGTGGAGCAATCCTCGCTGAGCAAGCCGGATCAGCAAAGTATCGTCGAGCGACTCAACGACTTGTCCGTCGCGATGGAGCGTGAGGAGCTTACCACGCGTCAATTGTCGCGTTTGGTGTTGCGATTGACCGACAGCCCCGTTTTGCAATGGGGAGTTGTGGAGCAATTGATTCAGGCGGCCCAAGCATCGAGCATGACCGACGTAGAGAAAGTGGAGTTTCGAGCAGCTTGCGATCGATTATTGCGGTCTGCGTCTGAGGGAAAACTATCCCTGCAAGACATGGAGTTTGCTGTGCAAAATGTTGCCACCAAGGATCAGAAATCCGGGCGTCTCACGATGCGTGACGACACCAATGAAGATCGCTTGCGTGAGTTTCAGCGACGGATAACGGCAATTGCCGATAAGCAATCCATGACCCATGATGCGTTTGACAAGAGTGTATCGCAGGTCTTTACAGAAATGGTCGTGGATGCGTTGTCGAAAAAAGATTAATGTGGACGAGCCAGGCCCTTGGCTCGTTGGATTCCAGTCAAATCTGAGCGAGGGCCATCGCTCGTTGGGCCCCGTCAAACCTAAGGGAGGGTCTCGCTCAACCACAAAAAACAAGCGTCGATTACTGCCCTATATCCATTGATCTCGTTGATCACGATAAGCGCATCTAACGGATCGATACACGATTGGGTTGACTGGAAACTTCTGTCCCGGAGCGTTCTCAAATCCACTACCAAAATCCATTAAACAGTTTTTGCATCCGTTCTTTACTTTGGTTCGATAATGCCCCGCACAAAACCTCAAAGGCCCCATGATTTAGTTCGTTCAATTTGGCCTTGAGGTCTTCGTTTTCCGCAACGGCGAGAGTGAGTAGTGCCTCGACATCTTCTTTCGAAAGTTTTAAGTACTTGACGAATTCTGCTCGCCTAAACTGTCTAGCGACAATTAGAATCCCTGAACCGCTTGCCAATCGACGTTGAGCAGTTTCGCCGCCGCCGATATGCTCGAACACGCCTTGATCACTTCCACTGCCATCTACTCGAACAGAAGTGTGAATCGCGAATGCTTACCCGCCCATGGGACTGGCTGGGTAAGCACGCCACATTTGCTGCATTCGCTTCGAGGAACAGAAGCATGAATTGTCGTAGTGAACTGCATCGTATCGAGGTGACGCCACGTTCGTTCCGGTGCCATATCAGCTCGCGGACAGCTACATTTGCATTCCGGGCAAAACAGCTTCGAGCCGCAATACTCAATTCGAATATCCACCAATTTGGCTTTTGGCAAAAACTCGACATTAATAACACGCCAGTCGGCATCAAGTCCCAACAAAGCTCTATAATGATCTGTGGTTAATTCGTTCATCCCAAAAGGATACCGAATCCCTGGA
>JANPNA010000244.1:0-7624 GCA_031427235.1 Pirellula sp. | reverse complement strand
GAAATGCTTGTGGATTCGTATTCCAAGCTAGGCACACCGGTGGATACACTTACAGCCGAGCCACAACAACTCGAAAAATTGAAACGCAGCTTCGCTGGCAAGTCGTCCCGTCCGGTCTCAAGCGAACAGCTCTTGTCCAAGCTCCTACGATTGCGAAAGCAGGGGCGCCTTAGAGCCAAACCCTGAGGATGCAGCCATCGTGGCGGATGCTGCTAGCATCCGAGCCGACGCTAGCAGCGTCGGCCACGATACGGAAGTCAGTGCTCTTTGAGTAGAAAACACTTGTCGGCTCTCCAAGAGTATTTCGCAACCCGTTTGATCAAGGCTCTCAGTCGTCCGTTGGAATCGATTGCGGCCGCAAAGTCTCCGGCGGTTTCCGCCACAAGATTCAGTTCGGATTCATTCACTTGCTTACCTTGTTCGAAATGCAATATGGTTTCGTCGCTCGGAAGCGCTTGCGGCCAATGGTTGACGCCGTTGCGGGCAGGTGCGAGGTGAGCCTCAATGTTCTCTCGGCTGGTCAACTCCTCCAAGAGACAACTGCTTTCGAGACCAAACGGACCAATGGCAGTGCGCACTAGCTTGGTCATGACTGCATCGGATCCGAGCTTACGCGCGATGTCCCGACCTAGTGATCGAACGTACGTTCCGGTTCCGCACGTCATTTTTAATTCGAAAAAAGGGTATTCAAAGGAGGTTACTTCCAACGACTCAATCAAGACTTGGCGGGAGGGCATGTCAAATTCCTTGCCAGCGCGAGCCAGTTCATGAGCGCGTTTGCCACCAATCCAAACTGCGGAGTATTTTGGCGGCGATTGTTCGATACTTCCGAGGAACGTTGGCAGTTGTTCTTCGATCGCATGTCGAGCCAGAATAGGTGCTGAATCCAATGGGATTAGTGGCGTTTCGCAGTCGGTCGACTCACTGGTAACACCGAGTTGAAAGGTTGCGATGTACTGTTTGGTTAAAGTATGGACAGCATCCGTCAGCCGAACCGCTTGGCCGACTAGAATAAGTAGTACTCCGCTAGCCAGCGGATCGAGCGTGCCTGCGTGCCCTACCTTCTCAGGCCGCATCAACTTTTGGATGGAGTTCACACAATCGCGACTTGTAGGCCCTGAGGGCTTGCGCAAATTCAAAATACCGAACATGGAGAGACTGCGTTGAGTTTGCGGATTGTGTTGTCAATGTACTGCTCCCAAAATCTTTAGAGCGGTTTTGCTACCTTTTTGCCGAAGATGAGGGGTGGAGCATTGTAACCAGAGTCCTCAAAGGTAGCGAGTGATGGAAAATCAACGGTCGGTAAGGTGGGACGTGGCAGCCGTTGTGATGTTCGCGGCTGCGGCGTTGCTATGGCTGTCTCTCTTAACCCACGATGCCGCAGACAATTTGGGGGATTTCTCGGGTTTCGTTGCCGCGATATACACGCCAATGCATGCGGCTTATCCGACAAATGAACGAATGCAGAATTCCTGCGGATATTTTGGGGCGTTGGCCAGCGATATCCTGTTGCAAGCCACCGGAGTTGGTAGTTATCTAGTAGCAACGCTACTGTGCCTTTCAGGCGTCGTGATGCTCCGGCAGCAACCTTGGGCCTCGCCGATGGGGCGAAGTATCGGTTGGACGTTGATCTTAGTTGCGGTCTGTTGCATGCCCACTCGCTTTGGAATAGCACTTAGCATTCCCGTCCCAATAGGTGGTGGGGGATATCTAGGGGCACTTTGCAATACATGGATGGACCACCATCTGGCTCATTTGGGGGCCTGCATTCTCGTGGTAAGCGTTTTCGTAGGTGGACTTCTCCTGAGTACCGAATACGCCTTGGTTCGTTACTTTGGTTTCGCCGCAACCAGCGGCTTGATTGCACTAAAGTACTTTCGGATTCCAAATTGGTCATTTAAGCGTCACGAACAGTTAACCTCAGGCACGTTTTCACCGTCCCGTTCGGATTTGCCCAAGAGCGTAACGCTACGACAAAACCCGACATCCGTCACTTCGAACAACAACAGCCAGTCGAACGCACCACCGACCTATCCGTCGTCTGTCATCCACTCGGCACCTTTAGCTGGTGCGGCATCCTCCGAGAGTGGTTCCGGAAACGGTTCGGGACCGGCGATACGCATTGGGCGTCGAGCGGAAACCAGCTTGACTGCCGAAGATTTGGCATCTCAGTCCAAAGCGGTTGGCCGAACGGATCTCACTTTCCCGAAAGCCAAAAACCCTTCTACGCTTGCCTCTATCGCCAGCGCTTTCTTCGGTTCCAAGAAAGACGTGGAGGGAATCGGTGACGCATTGCTGGACAGCGTCGGTAGCAATGAAGTGCCTAACGCCAGATCCATAGCAAGCCCTCGCAAGCCGGTTGACAATAGAGAATTCGACGACGCGTACGACGAGGAGGCGGAGGATAAGTACGAACCGGATAGCGATAACGCACTGGATTCTCGCTATGATGAGGATGACGATGACGAAGTCCACACGGCTGAAGAGGTGGAGGAGATCGTTGCGGAAAAACCGAAGAAGCGAGCCAACGGGCGCTCGAGTTCCGTTCGATCTGATGCTCCTAACATCGAACAGGATAAAGGACCTCGCGTCCAAACCCGCAAATCCAAACAAGAGCAACTCGAACAAGCGCCCGAGCCACTCCCGGAAGACTCGTTGGCCCATCTGGACGATACGAAACTTCCCGAGGGGAGCGAGGAGTACGTTCTACCTGGACTCGACTTATTAACCGAGTCCGATGAGGTATCGTATGACGAGCAGACCGAGGAAGTGAAAAAGAAGGCGAAGGTTTTGGAGCAGACATTTGCCAACTTTGGATTCAACATCAAAGTGGTTGAGATTGAAACCGGTCCGGTGATCGCACAGTACGAAATCGAGCTCGAAGCCGGTCTTCGGCTTAGCAAGATTGCTGGTCTTGCCGACGACTTGGCCATCGCGCTTCGAGTTCCAAGCGTTCGCATAGTTGCCCCAATTCCTGGAAAAAATAGCGTTGGGATCGAAGTTCCGAATGAACGACGCCAGGTCGTTCGAATGCGTGAGGTCATCGAGGAAAGCGGCGCGCAGATCCGCAAGCAAAAGATCCCTTTGTTCTTGGGTAAAGACGTTTCCGGAAAAGCGCTCACCGTCGACTTAGCCAGCCTCCCTCACTTGCTTATCGCGGGTAGAACTGGTACCGGTAAGAGCGTGTGCTTGAACTCGATCATCTCGTCGATTTTGATGACTCGGCGACCAGACGAAGTGCGCATGCTCATGATCGACCCTAAGATGGTTGAACTCAGTTGCTACGCCCGCTTGCCGCACTTGATGCACCCAGTCGTCATCGATATGCGTAAGGCCGAAGCCATTTTGGCTTGGGCCGTCGACAAGATGGAAGAGCGGTATGCGCTATTGGCTCGGGCAGGAGTTCGCCACCTCACCAACTACAATCAGCTTGGACGCGAGGAACTGCTGGACCGGCTTAAACCAGAGAACGAAGACGAAGCAGAATTGATCCCCGACCACTTGCCCTTCATCGTAATCGTGGTGGACGAAATGGCGGACTTGATGATGACTTCTGGAAAAGAGGTCGAAGCGCACATCATCCGATTGGCGCAAAAGAGTCGAGCCGTTGGTATCCATTTGATTCTCGCAACGCAGAAACCGACTGTGGACGTCATCACGGGACTCATCAAGAGCAATTTGCCGGCTCGAATCAGTTTCCAAGTGGCAAGCAAGACGGACTCTCGCGTTGTGCTGGATGCCATGGGAGCGGACAAATTGCTCGGGAACGGTGACATGTTATTCCTGTGGCCGGGAACCAGTGCACTCGTGCGTGGCCAAGGAACATATTTGAGCGACGACGAGATCAATTCGGTAGTAGACCACTGCAGTCTGGGCGAACAGAACTTCGTGCAGGAACTGGTACAACTCAAGGTCGAGAAGACGGATGATGAAGCCATCAAGCCTGGCTCGTTCAAGAAGCGGGACGATCTATATGAAGCCGCAGTGGATATTGTCGTTCGCGAGGGACGAGGGAGTTGCTCGCTGCTCCAGCGAGCACTCGGTATAGGTTACGGTCGGGCAGCTAGGCTTATTGATTTCATGTCCGAGGACGGCATTGTAGGCCAATACAACGGTTCCCAAGCCCGCGAGGTGGCCATCACGTTAGCACAATGGGAAGCGATGCGTTCCGGATCAGAGGAAGATGCCGAACCGGCACCGAGCAAGTCCAAAAATCGATCCAACAAGATCCGTCGGGATGACAGTTGGGAAGAGACTCCGAAAGCTCCCAAGGCCAAAAAGAAGAGACGAGCCGAGAAAGAACAAGCGATCGTGGCAGCAGCCGAAGTGGACCATTCGGACGAAGAAAACGAATGGGCCGACGACGAGGATTAAGGGTCATGGGATTTTGGAGTGCTGGGATTCATCGCAGCTTTTAGATGTCATCCTCGCATCACAAAGCAATGCCCCCGAGTTCACTCGGGGGATGCTTACCCTCGCTCTAGAAGAGTTGTCAGAACCCCTGGCTTAAAACCACCTGCTTGAGCAAGTAATTTACTGAGCGAGATCAACCGCGAAGGAAGTGGGCGACGCGAGGGACATCAACGGACTATATTTACCCCGTCGTGCCCGAAACGCTCTGCCGCCTGGGTACCATTGAACGCCTAGGAATGCATCTACGGTGCCGGTGTCGCTTGGCATGATCATGTTGGTTTCCCCGTAGATCACCAAACTGGATGTGAGGGGCATCAAAACATCGGCTCCAAATAGGAACGGTACTTTCTTGATGGGCGAAGGTCCAGTCACGGCGTTATTCTCTCCATGCTTATCCGCAATCCCAAACCAAGCTGTGGTCTGCGCCCCGGTTCCCCAAAAACGCCTGTAGTACAGACTACCTTGGTCGATCGGATTTAGAGTGACCTGGGTATTGGACCCGAAGGTGCCGTTATCGGAATAGGATTGGAGGGTTGAGGTGACACCTACTTCGTTGTTCGAAGTTACTAGGTAACTGCCTCGGATCCGCCATTGTCCAAGACGAAACGAATCGTATGATTTTTCGTGAAGAAAATCGTGAACAAAGCCCCAAGCAAAGTCACTTTCAGTTCGTTGGAATAGTCCAACTGTGGTGAAACTTTGTGTTCGCCCAGTGGACTCGCCGAGCAGTTCATAAACCCGTACTGCATTCGACGATGCCGTGATCCCGCTCCCCACTTGTGCTCCAATTCCATATTCCTTGAAGATAGGAATCCCCCAATTGACGGAGGCATTTCCTCCAAGATTTGCGTTCACACCAAAGTCTTGCGGCTGTTTGGAACCAGCCACCGAGAACAGGAAACTGATCTCATCGAAAAGGCTGACTGAACGGCATTGTTTCTTGTGGTTGAGTTGGGGGGTTTGGGAAAGAGAAGTTGAATTTGCGTTGCCCATATCCAATTCAAGAGGCCGAATGTCAGTTAGCTTGTCTAGGTCAATGATGGCGGTTTGGGCAACAACCGATGAACCGCAATATGCCAAGACGAAATAAACTATTCCTATGCAGATGATTTTTGGTTTCATCAGCTTTTCCTATGAATTCTTGGTCTGCTCTTGGCCGTTTTCGAAGTGCCATTAATCTCACGTTCGCTCATGATCGGGAATCGGTAGAATCGAATTTGACGAAAAAGACAAAAGCGACGTTTGCGACGATTAGCGAAGGGACTACGACGCGCTGAGTTGGAGAGTTGGAGAGTTGGAGAGTTGGAGAGTTGGATCAAGGATCAAGGATCAAGGGTCAAGGGTCAAGGGTCAAGGGTCAAGGGTCAAGGGTCAAGGGTCAAGGGTCAAGGGTCGAGGGTCGAGGGTCGAGGTATTACCAGCCACTTACTGCATTATTGAGCCAGGATAGGCTGTGATTTAAATATCAACAGAAGTTCTGCCAGATGCCGTCGTACTTTTTTGTTGGGAGCGAAACCCATGAAAAGACCAACTGACAAGGTGGCATCCCAGGCGGGCAAAATTGCTCCAAAGCCTAACCGAATCATCAAGAAGAATTCGCAAAAACGCGAAGCCGCGTTAAAAGACTTGCGTCAAAAGATAGATGTGGAGAAACCTGCTTTGATGACCGAGGCAAAAGCCAAACTCAAGGAAGCCCGAGCGAACCGAGCCGAGTTGGCAAGCATTTTTGCATCCCTCAAAGCCGAACGCGAAAAGCTTGGCTTAAGCCGTGCGGAAATGTCCGAACGATGCGGCATGGCCCGTGAGGTCATCTATCGACTGGAAACCCAAACCACTCCCAACCCAACTATCGGCACCATCCAACGGTACGCAACGGCCTTGGGATTGGGATTGGAAGTATCGGGCCTCGATCTTTAGCCGGGCCGACATCCGAAAAAGGGGGGCGATGGACAAAGGGGACAGCATGCCATCCTTCAGAGGTGCGGTCAGGCAACCGGCTAATAAAAACGTACCAACGAACCCACAGCAGTTCGAAAAAAGCTAGCGATACAGTGGATTTGTCATCTGTGCTAAGTGTCGTTTCGAATCGTGGATTTTAATATCGCTAGCATTTTGTGAATTGCTTTAGCGCCCTACCAAGTATGTAAGTCACTTCCGTTTTTGACGGAAGGCCCGGTTTGCTATTTATGTGCTCATAAAATCATTGCGATGATCTTTTTTCATTCTTGTTGGGGGGGGCTCAACTTATCTTGGAGCCGTCATGGATGGTCTACTCCCTCGGTCCGTCATGGACGCAAGTCGACGTACTGCAAAAAGTCTTAAAGGGTACGCACGTAGAGTCTTTCAAGCTGTCGTCACCGTTGAGCATGCAGAGGCCAAACCACGAAAAGCGGAGACGCTGTTCGGTTGGAACCGCGATGCCGTGAAGCGAGGGCTTTGCGAGCAACGTATCGGTCGGGAAATTCGCTCGATCTCGTCTTCCAGAGGCAGACCTCGAGTCGAAACGACGAACAAGGATTTGCTTTCAACTGCTCAGAAGCTGCTAGACGAGCAATCTCAAGCCGATCCAAAGTTCCAATCGGCGAAAATCTATACTCGCATCACTGGCGATTCCTTTCGCATGGCGCTTGCCGAGCAATTGCAAATCGATCCGATGGATTTGCCTTCACCCAGGACGAATCGGCGAATGCTCAATCGAAATGGATACTCTCTAAGGCCGGTTCGAAAAACACTTCCAATCAAGAAGATTCCTCAAACCGATGCAATCTTTATCAACGTTCAGGCAGCTCATCTACGAGCCGCGAATGACTCCTCCATTTTGCGAATCTCCATCGACGCCAAAGCCACCGTGAAGCTCGGTCCGTTTAGTCGAGGTGGTCGCACTCGAAACGAAATCGAAGCCAAAGCATCCGATCATGACATGGGGGGTGAATCGGTTACACCATGTGGAATCTTGGAGATCGTGAGTAACCAGCTCTTTATCGAGTTTGTGTCAGGGCCATGCACAAGCGATACGTTTGCAGATCAACTGAATGATTGGTGGGAACTTCGTAAAGAGATTCACGCTAAAGTCAAAACCATCATGATAGACCTTGACAATGGTCCGCACATTGGGAGCCATCGAACACAGTTCATGGCGAGAATGATCGCGTTTGCGGACAAGCAAAATTTAATCGTCGAATTGGTTTACTATCCTCCGTATCACAGTAAG
>JANPNA010000243.1:0-2748 GCA_031427235.1 Pirellula sp. | reverse complement strand
AAGATCATGGCGGGCCGAGACGCATTGTTGGTCGAGACGGTCATGCCGAGGGATGCAAACTGGTTGGTGATGCGCGTACCGGCAGTCAAGGCTGTGCCATTGGCCGCGCGTTCGAAGTCGATGGTCGGCAGGCATTTTGTTTCCTCACCATTGACCGTTACGGTCAACCGGTTGGATATCCACTCGGTGGCGAAAGGGGAATTGGTACGGGTGGCAGCGTACTGAAAATAGCCGTTGGAATGCAACCATTCGCTCATTCGGTAGCCAGCCACGATGCCATCGCCAGGGGCCCAGGTCCCAGTCGAGTAGACACTTGGGTCTTCGGTTTGGTAACGCTGGCTATTGGAGCCGTTGATGAGTGCGGAGCCGTTGATGAGTGCCATCCAGTCGATTTGCAGGTTGCGATCGATATGGTTGTCCGGTTGGTACAAGTCATTGATGAATGCGATGCGAACTTGATCGGGCGCAATGATGCGAGACGACTGGTAGGTGAAATTTTGAAAGGCGGTGGAGGTGGCGTAAGTGGCTACGACAGTTCCGCCGATGGAAAGCTGAAATTGTTCGCCTCCCATTTCGCCTCCTGCGCGGATTTGCACGGTGGTCCCGTTGTTGGCATCGTTGTCGAATTGGAAGTATCCGTTGTTGGTTAGCGATTCGCTTTGTCGGTAGCCGGGTTGCAGTCCATCGGCTTGTTTCCAAGTGCCGGTGGAATAGACGTCATTGGCTTCGGTTTCGAAGATTTGGTTGTTGAGCACAAGTCGATCGACGTTGAGGTTGCGATCGAAATTCCGAGACGGATCAACCAAATCGTTGGTGAAGCGAATTTTAACTTGGTTGGGAGCGATCGGATTGGGAGCACGGTAAGAGTATGTTTGGAGTGCTTTGGTTGCCGTCCAGGCTTGGACAACGGAGTTGTCAATGAGAAGCTCAAAGTTTTCGCTCCCTTCGTCCCCTCGGGCAACGATTTCCAGGATGGATCCACTGGCAGTGTAGCGTGGGCCGTTGTAGTCTTCATCGAATGCGTGCGCGAGGACTTTGTAGCTGCCTCGGCGAGCGAAGGTGTGTGTTACGGACGAGGGGTTTCCGACCAGCGATTGATATGGCGTGCTATCGCCCCAATCGATTAGCCAACCTGCGATAGTATCGATCCCCGGATCAGATTTCGAGAGGTTGAGCGTGTACGTGGTGTCTACTTCGGCGTTCGCATTGCCGTTGATGGTCAACTTTGGAACGACATTCTCGATCGCGAGTTCGAGTTCGTGGGATGCAAACACATGGTGCGAGGCCGATAGGCCGTAAGCCAGGATGGAGGTCGAGGCGGGACCATCGGCGAATGTGTGCTGTACGGTGGTTGTGTTGCCAGGGTAAGTGTTGTGGGTACCATCGCCCCAATTGACGATCCACTGGTTGACCAAATTTCCATTGCGGTTGAGATTGAGGGTGTAGGTGGATGCTTCGCGTACGGTGAGTGGCCCAGCGATTTGAATGGAGTTGGATGGAAGCAAGTCACGGCAGAAGATGATTTCGGTGATGGCCCCGCTGCCGGAGAGTTGGACTTCGAGTTTGGAAACTCCGCGGGCGTTGATGGCTGCGGTATGTAGGCCATTGCCGGTCCCGACGCCATTGACGGTTGATTGCGCGATTTGAGTTCCGGCAGCGTTGAACCATCGCAGGGTGGCCGTTTCACTGGCGTCGAGATCGAGCAGTTTCACATCGTCGATCATGACGGGATGATCGAAGGTAAAGACAAAGGTTCCGCCAGTTGCGTTGTCATCTGGGTCCGAGCTATTGTTTTCGTCTTCGTCGTCATTATCTTCATCTTCATCTTCATCATCGTCTTCATCTCTGTCAGACCCGTCGTGTTCATCTCTGTCAGACTCATCTTCGTCGTCATCCGAGTTTTCACGATCTTGCGAAAGGATGAGAATATTCATCAGATTGTTTTTGTTGGCTGTCAGACCGGTTGCTCCTGCGCTTCCGATACCTGGTCCACCGAAGGCAGCATTGGGAGAACCGAGATCGCGATCCTCGGCGTTGGGTGCCGATGAATTGAAGATTTTCGGCGGATTTTGAGCAGGGGCAGTCGAAGCGATGTGAACGCCCCAGTTGGCCCATTGATTGTTGATAATCGTTCCGGCTGGGATGAAATTGCCGAAACCATCGCGATCGAAGTTTAGGATGGGCAGCCACGCGTCTGGGGTTGTTGCAGGATTGACGGCAATAGTGAAAGTTTTTATCGTGCTCGCCCCATCGTCATCGGTAACGGTTAACGAAGCTGTGTACGAGCCGGTTGTGGCAAACGTATGGGAAACGTTAACCATCACTTTTGGTTTCTTCTCTCTTTTAACGGGTGATATTGATTTGGTGATCGTAGCGCCTTTCATTATCTGTTTGGGATCTTTTACTTTAGCAAGAGAATTGGCCCAGGCTTCTTTCAGCAGTTTCTTTATATAGGTTTTCGGAAAACTTTTTGTATCTGTCACAAGTATATAGCGGTATTGATTGCCTTGCCCTAATAACCGGTTTTCCGGATCTGCAATTTCACTGCCCCAATAAAAGCCAAAATGAATATTCTTACTTGTACGCCCTACAGCGATGGAACAGAATGTATGCCCAACCCTATCTGTTGGTGACCAACCAAATGCAAGCGCTTGATAATTGTCGTAGATCAGTTCATTAGCATTTGGATATTGATCCCAAACAAATCGATGTGAATGTTCATCCCACTAAAACAGAAATTAAATTCGA
>JANPNA010000242.1:0-2786 GCA_031427235.1 Pirellula sp. | reverse complement strand
TCCCGCAACCGACGGTTCTATCGGCAATTTCCAATCGCTCGTCGAGGAGGCACACAACGCCAACGCGATGGTGGTGATGGCCACGGATCTACTGGCATTGACGCTCTTGAAATCGCCAGGGGAATTGGGAGCAGACGTGGTCGTGGGTAACACGCAGCGCTTCGGTGTCCCCTTTGGTTTTGGCGGACCACACGCTGCCTTCCTTGCGACCAAGGATGCATACAAACGAACGCTTCCCGGTCGCCTCGTTGGCGAGTCCATCGATTCACACGGCAAGCCAGCTTTTCGATTGGCCTTGCAAACTCGCGAACAACACATTCGTCGCGAAAAAGCCACCTCCAACATTTGCACAGCTCAAGCACTCCTGGCGATCCTGGCCACTTTGTACGCAGCCTATCATGGACCGGATGGACTTAAGGCCATCGCAAAACGTGTTCATGGTTTGACGATGCGGCTACTGCGATCCATTGAGAAGCTTGGACTTTCGCTGGAAAGCCAACATGTGTTCGACACCTTGGCCGTCAATACCGGCGCCCAAACGGATCGCATTCTGAAGTCCGCCGTGGCTGCCGGCTACAATCTGCGAAGAATCCGTGCGACTCAAATTGGCATCTCGCTAGACGAAACTACCACCGAACCCGACCTCGTAGCGATTCTTAAGGTGTTGGGTGGTGCCTCGCTCGAAGCATCAGACGTAACCAATTTGCCTGCAGAGAGTTTCCGAACGGACAGTTTTCTAACGCAGAATGTCTTTCAGCAGTATCGAAGCGAAACCGAAATGATGCGCTACCTGCGTCGCCTTTCGGAAATGGATATCGCATTAGATCGCGCCATGATTCCGCTCGGGTCCTGCACCATGAAACTGAACGCAGCCACTGAGATGACGCCGGTGACTTGGCCGGAATTTAGCTCCATCCATCCCTTTGCACCCGCCGATCAGTCTCTAGGCTATCGCGAAATGATCGATGAGCTGGAATCCATGCTCTGTTCGATTACAGGCTACGATGCCATTTCGCTCCAACCCAACGCAGGCTCTCAAGGAGAATACGCTGGATTGTTGGCCATCAAGCAATACCACGAATCTCGCGGTGACAAGAACCGCAATATCTGCTTGATCCCCAGCAGCGCTCACGGCACGAATCCAGCCAGTGCTCAGATGGCCAACATGCAAGTCGTAGTGGTCAAATGCGACAGCTCGGGCAACGTCGACTTGCCAGACCTCGATGCCAAGATTGCGGCTTATCCCGGTCGAGTGGCCGCAGTGATGATCACGTATCCATCAACCCACGGAGTCTTCGAAGCAGGAGTGACCTGTGTTTGCGAAAAGATTCACGCGGCTGGCGGGCAAGTTTACATCGATGGTGCCAATTTGAACGCGCTGGTCGGTGTGGCCAAACCAGGAAAATTTGGAGGCGACGTCTCCCATTTGAACTTGCACAAGACGTTTTGCATTCCTCACGGAGGCGGCGGCCCCGGCGTTGGACCGGTGGGAGTGGGTGCTCACCTTGCCCCGTTTCTTCCCAAGGACGGAATCAACGCGACTCGTAAGGGACCGATCGTGAGTTCCGCACCGTTCGGTAGCGGCAGCATCTTGCCTATTTCGTGGATGTACATTCGCATGATGGGAGCGGCAGGCTTGCGTCGTGCCACTCAAGTCGCAATCCTCAACGCAAACTACATTGCGCATCGACTTAAGACGAACTATCCGATTCTGTATACCGGCGACCGTGGTTTGATAGCGCACGAGTGCATCATCGATACTCGCCCGATGAACACCGATGGGCACGTATCTGTGGATGACATTGCCAAACGACTGATCGATTTCGGATTTCATGCACCGACGATGTCGTTTCCGGTCGGCGGAACACTCATGATTGAACCGACCGAAAGCGAATCGCTTTACGAGATCGATCGTTTCTGCCGGGCCATGAATTTGATTTATGCCGAATACGAAAAGGTTCGTGCGGGAGTTTGGCCTGCCGATGACAACCCATTGCACAATGCTCCCCATACTCTCGACGCCATTTTGGGCGAATCCAAGCCGCGTGCGTACACTCGTCAAGAAGCGGTCTGTCCCGATCCAGAAGTCGATTATCGAGTCAAATACTGGCCGCCGGTCGGCCGCGTCGACAACGTCTACGGTGACCGCAATTTGGTCTGCTCGTGCCCGCCGATGGAAATCTACGAACAGGACCCACGACGCTCCGTCGCTCCGCCGACGGATGTCATCCCTGTAGTAGCCACATTGGATAAAGTATCCATTTGATTGTGGACGAGCGAGATAATTGTGGACGAGCGACGCCCTTCGCTCGTTGGTCCATCAAAACGACTGAATTCGAAGGCCCCTCGATGTTGGCCAAATCTGAGCGAGGGCCTCGCTCAGCTACAGCAACCGAACCGAGAGTTGCCCGCGAATCACGCCAACAGCGCAAATTTTAATGGAAGTTTTTCTATTTCATGGAATGCAACGTCGGAAAATCCGACTTGGTTGTTTCGCATTCTATTTCCGGATTCGCGTTTTCCAATTCGCGCCAACTGGTCGCTGCGAAATCGAAATCAAATTCAATAACAATCTGAAAGCGCCCAAACAGCAAGTTCCGAACGTAATCAGACGGACGCCAGCCCGAGAGCTTTACTGGACCCGCATTCCGTTTTGATTTGTGCGTTACGTTCTGCGATTGGTTCAGCAGAAAGAAAGAAACAACCAAAGAACGTGCTGCCAGAGGACGGTAGTGGAAATTGCAAGATGACGGGTTAGTCCTCCGAAAAATCCCCTGCGAATCCCA
>JANPNA010000241.1:0-17590 GCA_031427235.1 Pirellula sp. | reverse complement strand
CAACTTTTCTTCGATTCGAAAGAGCAATCATCCTGGCCATGGCTATGAATTCGCCCACCAAAGCGCATCCGCAATTGACGCGAATGATGTCCGGCTTTGAACGCTACCGAGCGAACTTGAACGAAGGTGAGCAAGACAATTTCAAACGGATGGCCGGGTTATTGACGCGTGCGGTGAAGAAATCCGAAGAAACGATAAGGGTCATTGGAAGCCATGGCAAAGAAGTTCGGTTTGCCAGGATCGTTGATTTCCGGACGCAAGCTGAGACGCGGGCAGGAACGGAAATCAGCACATTGGCGAAGGATCGATACACTGTTATTTTTTTCTGGTCCGCCAGTTCCGGCGAAAATCTACGACAACTGAGACTGTTGCATCGCTGGTATCAAGTTGTTGATCCTGCAAAGGTGCTTTTGGTAGCAGCAACACGGTTAAGCAACTATCGATGGAGCGAACCGTTGCAGCTTGGGGTCACTGCTAAGGCGGGTTCTGTATCTCGAGAGGAGGAGATAGAAATGCTGGAGAGCATTCAAGAAAAGTTTGGTTTATGCTATCCGCTGGCAATTGTTGAAAGCGTTGCACCGCAGATTCCAAAAACGGGATTGCTGGTGGTATCCCCCAACGGCACTATCGTTGATGCGTTGCAGATGGAACCGCAGTCTTTGCGAGCGATCGATTCGATTGTACTTAGATAGCTACGTCGAATCCCTCCAGGAAATTCAGTTCCAGCCGCAAGATTGCCTCGCTACGGCAGTTCAAAATGCCCCTTGCTTTACGCCTCCCGGCTGGGATCGGATTATCCATCTTTAGAGTGATGGTCACGATCCACCGAGTAAAACTCGAGTTGAAATCGTGGGCATTGGCAATCCCATCCATTATTTTTTGCAGACTTCTTGTTTTCTGGATGTATTAAACACGCTGGAACGATTCTCGTTTTTTTTGGCATTTGCAGACAACCAATCGAACGCGTGCTTTGTTGCAACTAAGAATTTGGGTTGGCCGTAGTGGATCTTGTTAAAGATCCGAATCCCGCTGGATCTTTAACAAGATCCGAATCTCGCTGGATCTTTAACAAGATCCGAATCCCGCTGGATCTTTAACAAGATCCACTACCCAAAAATTAGGCTGTCACAAAGCACTTGCAGCTTTCGATTTGGTTTAGCACTTTTGGCAAACGGATATTACCAACCTAGGTGAATCTCATGCCCAATCGATCGCCGCGTGAAAGGGATTCAGGTATCACACACTACGTTTCATCGCCGCAACAGGGGGAGGGCGAGAGTGATCTGACATTCTCCTTTTTGGGGATAATGTGGAACAACTCGACTCGGAGACATTGACCAAGATTGGCGACTACCAGCTTTGTCGAGTAATTGGTCGCGGGGGTTTGGGGATTGTCTACGAAGCGACGAAAATGTTGCTGAAACGATGTAAGCGATGGACAGAGCGACACAGAGCTGTGGCTCAGGTCATGGGAATAGCGCTCGCGTGCATTTTCCTAATTTCTCTGGTAGCCACGGGTGCAATCTGGCGTACCCTGCTGGCCGAAACAGTCCAACGAGTGCGTGCCGAATTTGCCCAGAAATCCGTTTTTCGGGAATTCAACGAGGAAGAACGTCGGCGGTTCCGAAAGGACCTTACCGACGTACTGAGAGAATCCAATTGACGATCCGCTTTCGGCGAAGCAACAGTCTGCACCGTGGTCTAGAAATACACTGTGGAGCGCACTGTGGCTGTGGCGAGCAGCAAGGCTCTGGAGCTGTGACTTTGCAAACGCCAGTCCTTGAACAAAGGGCACCGTAGTTGGGGTCATCCGTTTTGGCGCAGATCGCAGCCCAAGCTGCTTGGCTGGGATGTTAGTTGAGTAATTCGGTTTCGAAAATGAAGACAAGTAGATTTTGGACACTTCTCGGCGAACGCCACCTCGGCGAAGCGGTTGTAGCGGAATGCGTCAAGCATTTCGTTGGTTGCCGAAGTTGGCAACACCTCCCTCGAAACCTTTGACAGGTTCCGCTACGAAAAGAACGGATTAACGTGAATTTGGTGGCGTTCCGCGAGAAGTCTCAGATTTTGTGCTTTTTAGATTGTTCAATTACCCTCCAAAAAGGGTACAGAACTGGGCTGACCGGCAGCGATGAGTCTCTTAGAAAAGCGGCGGAAATGCTTTTACCGGGAGGGCGAGGCTCCTGCCTAGCTGGCACCGCATTGGTAGGTAGATTTAAATCTGCCGCGCGCCAAGAGTAGTGACCCTCAGGGGTTCTGACCATCTATTCTAGAGGAAGGGTAAATATCCCCCGAGTTAAACTCGGTGGCATTGCCCGTCTGCTTCGTGCACTGTTGGAGCTAACATCTGGCTGCACCGTACGTAAGGAGACGATGTACGCAACCAAACTTTCAATGTCCCCTTCTAGAACATTTGCGAGTGCTGGATGGGGCGTTCCCGGAATCCCTAAGGTGATTCGCTTGTAGATCGCTTCGGGTTCGTCGCCTCCGTGAAAAGCATCGAGTTCGAGGTTGGGCGGATGGAGAGGACGCCCCAATGAATCAAACAATCGATTTTTGACTCGATTGGCTTCGCCCGGTACTTCGTGGCAGCCAACACAGCCTGCCTCGCGAAATACTTTGCGTCCGGAAGCTGCCAATCCCGCAATGTTAGATAGGTCGGGAATGGCAATTGGCTCGTTGGCTTGCGATCTGGCCGCGACCCATTGCGACTCTGCCAAACCGTCGGTCTCTTCGTCGGGCGAAAACACGTTCTTGAATTTTGCTGAAAGTCCTGAAACCGTGAATTCTCGCAACACCCCTACCAACGAAGCAACCTCGGAATCTGAAAACTGCTTGAAAGCGGGCATCGACGTCCCTGGCTGACCACGCCGAATGGATTGCGCCAAATCGGCATCGCTGGCCAAACCATTTTTGGATGAAATCATTCTCATCGGTTCATCGCGAAAACGACGGGGAGGCGGGAATAGATTGCTCGCTGCTCTTCCAAAGCCGTCACCGTTGGTGCCATGGCAATTCGCACAATGCGTTTGGTAAAGTTCGTTTCCAGAAGAATTGGCCACAGGATCCATATGCGGCGACAAAGTCGACGGCGACAATTCGGAAAGCGCAGTGACCGAGTTCATTTCACGCACCGACGACGGGTCTCCTGTCAACACCGCTTGTTTGGCTCTCAAGTCTTGCATTCGACGGAGCCTTGCGGTCCGATTTGCGGCTAGTTCGAACACCGACTGGGATGTCGCTGAATCTCCAGCTAGGGCCAGGGCGGTTGCTCCCAAACTGACACGGTCGGTAAGCAGACTACCTGTTTCGCCTTGTCCCTGTAGCGAGTCAGTAAATGCGGCGTCGATTAGTTTTCTGAAATCGTCTGTTGTAGATAGATTCGCAGCCTTGAACGCAACGACGGAGTCTCGGTAGTTGCCCAAGTCGAATTCGACGTTGGCTCTTTCCAAGATTTCAACTTCGGTTTTCGCGTCCGACAACGCGAATTGTGAAGCCCGAGAATGCCCAAGTCGCCGTCGGATCTTTGCAAGTCGCAATTCCACTTCGGTATTGTGCCGAAATTGCGAGGCAAATCGTTCGAGTAGAAGTTCACTCTGTCGAAAACGGACGTTAGGCGGCCTAGTGAATACTTCGGCCAACGCAAGCCATGATAGTTCATGACGGGGATACCGTTCGATCGTATCGATTAAACTTGCGGCCGCTTCCTCCTTCAACCCGGATAGGTTTAAGTGGACGGCGGCAAGGTATTGCAACTGTGCGGAATTGGGCTGCTTGGTCCGCCAGTGGTCGATCAACTCTTTGGCGACGGTGAGTTTTTCGGTCGCAAAAGCCCATTGCACAACGACGCTGTACGCGTCCGCTTGAATTGCCCCTGCATTTTGTAGCAAGTCGACCATCTGTTGTGGTGAAACATCGAGTTGGCCATGCTGGATTTTGTACATCGCGATGGCTAATTCGACACCGTCCTTCGATTGCGATAGGCGTTGAGCTTTTTCAATTTGTTCGCGGAATTGTGTCCCTTGACCAAGCTGGCGATAGCAATTAGCAGCCAATAGATGTAGATCTGCCGTTCGTGACTTCTCGCGAATTGCAACAATCGAGGCAATGGTATGTGACAGATCCCCCTCCATGTAGTCAGCTTGGATCGCATCCAGGGAATCTCTCGGTCCCAAAAGCGCCATGAGACACGTTGCTGCTACAACCACTGCGGCCACCGAAAAGAGAATGCGTTTCAATCGTTCACCCCAGGTTCCGCAGCAATCTGACCTAACACGACCATGTCCTAGCACGACCATGACATTGTACTCTAGTCCTTTGTGACAGCCTAATTCTAGGGTAGTGGATCTTGTTAAAGATCCGGCAGGTAGTGGATCTTGTTAAAGATCCGGCAGGTAGTGGATCTTGTTAAAGATCCGGCAGGTTTCGGATCTTGAACAAGATCCACTTCGGCCAACCCTATAGACTCACTTGTCACCTCGCATCGAGCCATCGGGATTCGCCTGCCAAACCTTACCGGTCTCCAACTCCAACGCAGTTAGCCACTTGCCACCGTAACAGTAAGTGTCGATGCAGATGAGATGCGGCACCTCGAAGATTTCCCCTTGCCGATCGTGGGTATGGCCAACCACGGCCTTCTTGCCCGAGTAATGTGGGCCGGGAAGTACATTCGAAATTTTGACCCATCTCAACAAATCCGATGGCTGGTCAACCAGCGGAAGGTCCGGGTCGTAGTTTGCGTGGACGACGAAGTGCGTCTCGTTTTCGTAATAATCACCCATCCGTTTGAGGAAGTCTCGGTGCAATTTTGGCACACATGCCAGATCACCTGAGAAACCATACGAATCCATCGTTTCGACCCCACCGTGGTTGAGCCAGCTATAGGGCTCCATCTGCCGGTCGAGCACCGCGATCAGCATTTCCTCATGATTGCCCATCAAGGGAACCAAATTCGTGGTTTGTTCCAGTTGCAGAAGTCGTTCCAGCACGCCACGAGAATCTGGTCCTCGATCGACATAATCGCCAACGGTCACAATCGTGTCTTCACGTGTGGGCTTGATTGCATCAAGCAGCGCATTCAAGGCTGCTAGGCAACCATGGATATCTCCGATGGCAATCGTTCTGGGCATAAAACTGATGGTTGTCCAACGACAAAAGAAGAGTGAAGCTACAGCGTTTTGAAAGACGCTTAGGCGAGCGGCGATGTGGAAACTACCAATCCTAACCCGATACGTAAGTGAGGGACCTGCGAAATTGTCCCTCGCTTACGCTTCGGGTTGGGATACTCCACTCTGCCGCTCGCCTTTAAGATATTCGAGGTTGAGCATCTCGACTATGTCAAAAGGCAGTCAAGCCGACTAAGCGAATCGAAGCTTCGGTTTGCCACAAGCGCGCCATTTTGGAGTGCTGGGACTCATCCCAGCTTTAAAGATCGCACGGAAAAATGGTCCTGCGTAAAGTATTGTCAGTCGTGCTGAGATTTATGTCGATAGGAATGCAACGAGCTCTTCCACTCACCTTCCGCTTATTTTCACTGTGTTGTGTGAACGCGTTCGATTCGTCGATAAAAGTAACGCATTCGCCTCTTTTTTTCGCCGAATTGGTTAATTTGTCCAGAATTCTGGTACTTTTCGCTTTTTTCTTGACATTTTGTTTGCCGTTTGGTAGAAAGAGTTGGATAGCCTTCCTTTAGGCTCCTAATAAAGGGGTTGTCTCCACTTTAATTGTCGTAATTGCTACTTTTTTGAAAGGGTTTTCAATGGGTCGTTTTAGAAAACGTGTCGGGTTCACACTGGTTGAATTATTGGTGGTTATCGCCATCATCGGTATTTTGGTTGGGTTGTTGCTACCCGCCGTCCAGGCAGCCCGCGAGGCTGCAAGGCGAATGCAATGCAGCAATAATTTGAAACAACTTGGATTGTCGATTCACAACTACGAAAGTGCCCATAAGCGCCTTCCAAATGGTTCGGTCGACGATGATCCGAAGGAAGTTAGCCCACGGCGATTGTGGGAAGCTGGAAATCACAGAAAGGGAACGGTTTTGGTAAAGTTGCTGCCCTTTGTGGAGCAAACAGCGTTGTTCAATTCGATCGACTTTTCAAGAGACGTAGAATTGCAACTGAATGCTCAAGCACCGTTCAACACGCCCGGTCGCGCGGATATGCGACAGATATCGATGCCCATGTACCGTTGTCCAAGCGACGGCACCTCGCAGAGAGTGCTGAACCAGCAGAATCACTTGTATAACTATTCGTTGTGTATTGGCAACAATAACATGCAAGGTCAGTTTGGGTGTAACCTGTTTACCTCCGACTCTATTAACACGAGAGCGACTGGAATTTTGGGAGGAAACTTATTTGGTAATGGAGCGAATGGTCACGGTCACTCCGGTCCATATGCAAGACCAGCCGGAATCAGCGGTGTCATTAGCCGTTGCGACTGGAGTGCAAGATTTGCGGATGTCTCGGATGGACTATCAAACACCATCGCAGCAGGTGAGATTCTTCCGTCTTGCCATGACCACCATCGCGGTGGTGGTGGATGGTACAATTCCAATGGACAATGGACAGCCACGACCGCTCGTATCAATTTCAATACGTGCGGCAAACAGGGTGTCAGGGATAATCAAAGTAACTGCAACGACTTCCGCACCTGGAATACCTCTGGCGGGTTCAAGTCGGACCATACGGGCGGAGCGAATTTCGTTTTAGCCGATGGTTCGGTTCAGTTCTTTTCCCAGTCCATTGACTATTTGTCATACCAACAAATGGGCTCTAGGAATGACGGTGAGTCATTGGCTACCTCAATCCAATAGTTTGAAATTTAGAAACAGTACTAGGCTGGCGCGGTGTCGCGTCAGCCGTTTTTTTAATGGAGGCTCCGATAATGCGTCTGGCTGTAGTCTTAAGTTGTTTGCTGACTTTTTTTCTGTCCGGGTGCAAAGGAGATGGGTTTGACCCCCCTGTTCCAGTCACTGGAAAAGTGACTTTGTCAGGGAAGGGAGTCGACGGGGCTACGGTAACGTTCCTTAGCAAAGCAGGGCTGCGGTCGGCAAGCGGCAATACGGACAAGGATGGAAACTTCAAGTTGACCTGTGTTAACACGGACGATGGTGCTGCACCAGGAGAATATGTAGTCACTATTTCCAAACAGGAATCCAAAACGGGGGGTAGTGATTCGGTCGACATATCCTCCGGCAATTTTGGTGCCGACTATGGAGCGAGGATGGGTGCCGCAGGCAGTGGCAACATGGGGAAGGTCATGAAAGATATCCTTCCCGCGAAGTACGCCAATGCGGCGGAATCGGGCTTGGTTCGTTCCGTCGTCAAGGGCGACAAAAACGACTTCACCTTCGACCTCAAGTGATGCATGCTTTGATCTGAAACTGTTGCGTCACCGGATAGCAATCTGACAAAACGAGGCCCACAACCATGGTTTGGGCCTCGTTTTTTTGTTGAAGGTGCTCAAGTCACCCTACCCGGCCTACGGCCGACCCGCCCCGAGGGAGCAACGCTGTGAAGTATTTTTACCAACAATTCACTTAGGTTGAGCGGGAGCTAGCCTCCCCTCAACCTTGTTTTTGGCGTCCTACGCAATAACCGCCGCACTTCGCTCCCGCCTCGACCGCCTAAGGCGGTCGAGGCGGGAGCGAAGTGCGGTAATTTAAGGTCTGAGCAGCACTTTTAGTACGCCAAAACGGCGTCCGTCGGAGGCAAGCTCCGATCGGACGGAAATGCTCCACAGCGTTGCCGAGGGAGGATAACTTCGGATGGTGGTGATCAGCGAGGAGTGTCGCAAAATAATGGCAATACCTGATACCCCCAAAAAGGTCATTAAAAGTCGCAGAAATCGCAGCACTTGGCTGATTGCTATTCTGGTCCTACTGCTGGTCGGTGGCTGGTGGTTTGAAGTTCCAAGGCTTTGGTATTGCAGTTTCGCAGATAAGGCACTTCGAGAATATCATGCCCATGAGGCTCTGATTTGGATCGAACGCGGGCAACGATATTACCCAAACGATATTCCATTGCATGTGCTAGCAGCTCGCAGCAATTTGCAGCTCAATCGGAATGTATCAGCGATTGAGTGGCTTGATCGAGCAAAGGACAAGGGAGCGAGTCTCGAAGAGTTGGAGCCATATCGTTTGATGGCTGAGACTCAACGTGGCAATCAAGCGGCTCTCGCAAAGCTGCTAGGAATGGCAAATGCGTCTTTGGAGGCATACGAAGCCTTGATCCGTGGTTATGAAGTTGGGAACCAGTGGAGCAAGGCCAATTTGGTTCTTGACCAAATGGAGCAATCTGGTGTTTCCCCTACCGTCGTGCTTTACCATCGAGGAAGAATTCGTGAGATTTCAGAAGACTTTGAGGAGGCGGCGAGATTCTACAGCGAAGCTTTTAAAAAGGATCCGATTTCGAGTCGGGCTGCGTTTCGCGAGGGAATGTGTTACTACCATTTGCGGGATTTTGATTCATCCGAAGTCATGTTCGGCAAGATACAAATTGGTCCGTACAAAGAAGTGTTTGCAATCGAACGTGCCAACTGCCTTTGGGAAAAGAACGCTTTTGATCAAGCTGCAAGAGTGATCGCACCTACTTTGGAAATCTCGCCGTCCAACCTGCAGACGCTTTATCTCCAGTTGGACGAGTTTATCGACTCGGACCGCGCTGCGTTGGTGGCCGCTCGTATTGAAGACGCTCGTGGGAACAGCCAATTGGCAGTTTCGCTGTTGGAAAAAGTGTTGGCGTTCAACAACCGCGAATTTGATGCTCGTGGATTGCTCATTAAGAACTTACGAGCTTTGGGGCGGACTCGCGAGGCCGATGAAGTTACTGCGATTCAAACGCAGATGGTTGCCTATCGACAGCGATGCCGCCAGTTGCGTCTGGAGTTGGATTCAAATCCGCGCGATAGTGCCAAACTCTGTGAGTTGGCTGAGCTATACTGGTACGCAGAATCCGATGCGGAAGCCATGTTGGCAATTAGTGAGATTCTCGAGTTGGAACCGAATTGTGAACGCGCACTTCTATTGCAGGGTAAGATTCTGTCGAACCAGGCCAAACGTCCGTTTTCACATTCACCAGCGACCAGTCCCTGATTGCATTTTGAGGTTATTCGTGGTCCTTTTTGGGCGTTGGAGCGTACGATTCACGTTGATGATTCTGTTCTTAGGTTGTGGGGTCGCGAGCAAACCGAAACCTCAGCAACCGGTCGGTCAAACGAAAAATGCTCCGTTATCTCATTCCCAGTTTTTCAAACGCGAGTGCGAGGCGGTTAAGGCTTGCGAGTTTCGGAATGGCCGCGAAGCAGGTTTGAATAGCATTTTGGAGATTGTGGGAGGTGGAGTGGGATGCATCGATTACGACAATGACGGACATGTCGATTTGCTAATCGCAGGTGGAGGTAGTCTCGACGCTTCCGCGAAGAGTGTGGGCGGGGTCAATTGCCAATTGCTGCGCGGTGGAGGGGACTGGGGATTTTCCAACGTCTCGCTAGAAGCCCGTGTTGATACCACTCGAATTTACTCACATGGTTCCACCGCTGCAGATTACGATCAGGATGGGTTTGAAGATGTTTTGGTCTACGGTTACGGAGGGGTGGTTCTCTTGCGCAATCAAGGAGATGGAACGTTTCACGAATTGTCGATGCTCGGCGGCGTGGCCAGTGCACGTTGGGTAACCGCTGCTACCTGGATTGATTTGAATGGCGATCACGATCTCGACCTTTACCTCGGGTCCTATGTCGATTGGGATTTTGACAAGAACCAAGTGTGTCGAGATCGAAACGGAGAGCCGGATGTTTGCTCGCCAAATGCATTCGGAGGGTCGCAGAATAAGGTTTTGTTAAGCAATGGCGACGGTGTATTTCAGCTCCGAACGGAGATGGTTCAGGCCGATCAACCATCCAAAACACTGGGAGTCGTCGCCGCCGAGTTTCGCCGAGGCCAAGGCGTAGGCCTATACGTCGCAAATGACTTGATCGCGAATTTCCTTTTTTCGCGAAGGGGCGAGCGATATGTGGAGCATGCTTTCGCGTCGGGTGTGGCTGTCGATGATGAGGGGGTTGCCAATGGGAGCATGGGTTTGGCATTATTGGACTTCAACTTGGATCGACAATTTGATTTGTTCGTCACGAATTTTGAAAACGAAAAGATGGGACTTTATCTCAATGCGGGAGAGGACTTGTTTCACTACGCCAGTCGCAAGGTGGGGCTGAACCGAGCCGATTTGAAACGAGTCGGTTTTGGAGTCGTTGCGGCCGATTTCGATGGCGATGGAGATGAGGACATCGTCTTTACCTCGGGTCATGTGCACTACCATCCGGATATCGGTGACATGCAATCTTTACCGGTTTATTTGCAAAATGAAGCGGGCCAAAGTTTGACGAGCTGCGTACCAAGCGGCACCTACTTTTCAGACCCAACCGTTGGTCGAGGATTGGCCACCGCCGACCTCGATAACGATGGGGATCTGGATATGGTGGGAACGAGTCTGTTTGGTCCTCCGTCGCTGGTCGAGAATTTGCACGTAGCAGACAAGCGTTGGCTGACGGTGCGTTTGATCGGAACAGCTGCGTCGAGGACGCCGATAGGTGCCACGGTAGAACTACGCGTAGGATCGCGATCTATGATTCGACAGCTTTATGGGGGAGGCAGTTATTTGTCGCATAGCCAGTCCCGACTTCATTTTGCATGGCCAGCGGAATCGACCGCAGGTGATGTGGTTCTGGACGTCCATTGGCCGGATGGTTCTACTACGGACTCCTTGAATGTCACACCTGGACAAAACATCGTGGTGATCCAAGGGCGATAACGAAACACAGGAAGCGTATTGGTCTGGATGAAATCCTACATTTTTTCGGAATGGGTGAGTTGGGTTTTTTGGATGGGTTTGATGGTAAGCCTATTGTTAGGATGCCAAAAGCCCGCTGCGAAATCGGGTCCGAGCGATTCCGTAAATCTCGTGGATGCAACTCCTCCTGCTTCGGACAAACTGCGATCCGAGGGAAAGATTCCGAAAAAGGAAGAATCTGGACGGCAGGCTTGGTTTGAAGAGATAAAGACGACGGGCATCCATTTTGAGTTCAGTTCAGGCCGCTCTGATGGCGAGTTTGCGATCATCGAATCGCTAGGTGGCGGAGTTGGAGTGATCGACTTTGACAAGGATGGACGCCCTGATTTGCTCTTCGCGGGGGGGGGAACCTTGGCCAATAAAACGGTCTCGTCACGCCCGTGTGGGCTTTTTCGAAACCTCGGAGACTTGCGATTCGAAGAGGTCACCCAAGCTGCAGGGACAAGTGCAAGGGAGTGTTTCACGCACGGCATTTTTCCAGCCGACTTGGACAACGATGGATTCGATGATGTTGCCATCAGCGGATATGGAGGAGTCCAAATTTTGCACAATCAAGGGGACGGCACTTTCTTGGCCTGGCCGTTGCTCGTGACGCATCCTGAGTTCCCATGGAGCAGTAGTTTGGCATGGGCAGATTTTGATCGAGATGGGGCACTGGATATCTATGTGGCGCACTACGTGAATTGGTCGTGGAATCATCATCCGAGCTGTGCCGGTGCCGTCGTACCTCGCGAGGTATGTGCTCCCCGCGATTTCGCGGCCGTTGGCGATGCAATCTACTTTGGGGATGGTACAGGAGGTTTTCGACGCGAAGATCGCAGTATTGGACTCATGGACTCGGGCAAGGGGCTGGGTGTGGTTGCTAGTGATGTCGACCTGGATGGAGACGTCGACATCTATGTCGCCAACGACACGACGGACAATTTCCTTTACCTAAATGATGGGACTGGCCATTTCCAAGAATCTGCCGTATTGGCTGGCGTCGCCGGCGATGAGCGTGGGGTCAGCACCGGAAGTATGGGGACTTTGGTTTTTGACGCGGATCAAGACGGACTGCCGGATGTGTGGACAGTCACTTTTGAGCGTGAACTATTTGGGCTATATCGAAACGATGGGGAAGGACTATTTACCCATGTTAGTCGGGCCATGGGACTGGCAAACATTGGAGGGGACTTCGTGGGCTTCGGAACCGTCGCCATCGATTACGACCAAGACGGAGATCTAGATTTGGTGGTCTCTAACGGGCATGTTTCTTATGCATCGCCGAACGCCCCCTTCAAGCAACTTCCTTTGCTTCTGGAAAACAAACGAGGCCGCTTTTCACGTGTCCAAACGTCACAGGGCTATTTTGCAGACAGCCATAGTGGTCGAGGACTTGCGAGCGCAGACTTAGACGGTGACGGAGTTCTGGATCTTGTGGTTTCGCACTTGGAAGAGCCGGTATCGGTTTTGCGAGGGCATTGCAGTGCTTTGAATCCGGCAATCAAATTGCGTTTGATCGGTAGCGTCTCCAATCGAAACGCCATTGGCGCGGTGGTCCGACTATCGGACAAACGCATCTTGATGCACAATGGAGGTGGCAGCTACTTATCGAGCTCCGATCCGGCGATCTGGTTGACTGCTCTAGCGCCAGAGGTTCAGCAACACATTAAGGTTGTGTGGCCATCGGGAAAGGAGAATGACTATGTGGTTTCAAGCGACGTTGGAGAGTTCACGATTATTGAACCGATGTCACCGTAGTCACCGATGTCACCGTAGTCCCGTTTGCCTGATCATGGTCTTTTTGTTTTTCTCGGCCTGCAATCCAGCGACTAAGCCGTCCGCGCAACAGCCGCAGTCGAATAATACGAAGTCGCCAACGACTGCCACGACACCATCGGCTCAATCCAAAGCACCGCCGCTTCCAATTGCCAGCTTCATTCCTCCACGCATCCCGAATCCGGGATATGTCGGACCGCTAGCCTGCGCCGAGTGTCATAAGGATCGCGTTGCAGAATGCTTGCCTACGAGTCACTTCCGCACATGTCGTCCGCCCGACATGTCCTCGCTCCCGCGTGGGTTTTTGCCGGAGAACGGGCGTTTTAAGCGGGACAGCGATCCGGTTGAGTTTGAGACGCAAAAGCGGGGCCAGGAATTGGTACAAGCCACGATTGAGCCGTTTGGAAATGGAACACGGCGCATCGAATCCTCAATCGATTTGATCTATGGCGCCAATCCCATTTCCGATGAAGTCTATTTGTCATGGCGTCCGGACGATTCGATGTGGGAGCTGCCTATCGCGTGGGTTTACGCGACCGACTGTTGGGGAGCCAGCGGATTTGATCGCGACGCGGTGGGGGACCGAGCCAGGCAACTAACATTGCGGTGTTTTGAATGCCACAACACTTGGTTCCAGCATGTACCTGGAACGGCCAATGTCTATCGACGCGAGGATATGATCATGGGTGTTACGTGCGAACGTTGCCATGGTCCAGGAAAGGAGCATGTCACGTTTCATCAGGAACATCCGGCAGAAAGAAAGTCGCATGGCATACTCTTTCCAGGTGGACTACCGCGTGAGCGGCTGATCGAGGTCTGCACGCAATGCCACGGCAACGGCATTCGTCACAAAGGACCGGCACTCTCGTATCGCCCTGGCGAAGAATTGGAAAAGCATTATCGAACGGTAGAACCTCCCTACACGGAGGATGACCATGTTGCCAACCAAATCGGAAACCTGCGTAAAGCAAAGTGTTTTCAAAAGAGCGAGATGACTTGCATCACATGCCACGATCCGCATTTGACCGAATCGCCCGTTGGCAGTCAGTTTCAGGAAAGTTGTTTGCATTGCCATAGCCCTACCGCGTGCCCAGAGCAACCGCGATTGCCTGTCGGCGTTCGCGATAAGTGCGTCGAGTGTCACATGCGCAAGTACGTCAAGGTGAACGTCAATTTTGACTTGGCGGAGGATTCGTATGTTCCCCCTATTCGTCGGTCGCAACATTTCATCTCGATTGATCCGGTCGCAACGCATGAAGTTTTAATGGAATTCCTTTCTAAATCGGACGTGGCAGCTCCGGCTGTGCAGGAACATCAAGCTTGGTTAGTTGACCATTGGACGGTGGAGGCAAAAAACAGCGAGATGCAGCAGCGCTTCATGGCTGCCATCGCAGCGCTACGAGAATCGTTGCGGATTGATCCGGACAATGCTACGACGCGGGCCGAAGTGCGTCGCTTGGCCGAGAGACAGTCTCAGTTTGATTCGTTATTGGCGAGAGGAAAGCGATTGATGGCCGAGAATCAAGATACGCAAGCCATCGAAACGTTTCAGCGACTATTGCAAATAAAGCCATCGCTGGCCGAAGCGCATGGACGGTTGGGAACGCTTTTTGCGAAGGCAGGCAATCTCGATCGGGCAAGAGAGAGTTTGCGTCGGTCAATTGAATTGGACCCAGACGATCAGTATGGCCACTCGATGCTTGCTAGACTGGCGCTGGTTTCTGGCGACTTGGAATCCGCAATAAAACACTATCGCGATGCGGACGCGATTGAGCCGTACAACTCCAAGATTCATCTCTTTTGGGGACAGGTCTTGATCAAAGCGGGTCGCCCAATGGAAGCGATTGAGCACTTGCGACTCTCTGCAACGATTGACCCAAAGCAAGTCGATGCACACCGAGCATTGTGTGATTTGTTAACAGCAGATGGCAAGCTTGTCGAAGCATTGGCACACGCAAAGCGGCTATGTGAATTGACCAGTTATCAAGGGTTGGGAGAGTTGATGATGCTGGCCGAAGTACATGTCGGTCTCGGTGAAACCGTGTCTGCAGCCAGCGTCGCCAATCATGCGATTGCGATCGCGAAGCGAACCAATCCATCAGCGGCAGCCGAAATCTCCAATTGGCTGCAAGCCCATTCGATCGCGCAATAATCAATGTAGCACGGCACTCCGTGCCGTGGTTTTCTCCCGTGGCATCGTCTCTCCGCTACGGCGACCCAACTCTACGGCTACCCAACTCCATTGGCTTGCGACTCCCAAAAAGCGTAAGCACGAAGCTGAATTGCGAGCAAAAATAAAAAGCCCAATTTTCTTCTAATTGGGTTGTATTCTTCCGTAACCATGGCTCTAATGAGCCGATAGTCATCGTAATAGTTCTTGCACATGCGTTTCGCAGCAGGAGTGAAAATGCAGACCTCAGACCTCAGACCTCAGACCTCAATGGATTGACCTCTTTCGTCGTACCATAGGCCTCGTTGCATTATTCTGGTTCGCGGTCGTAACATTTGGACCGCTTCCTGGTTTGGCGATTAAAGCAAGTGCGCAGCCTCCTCGTCCTCCGAGCGTGATGTTCGATTCGTGTTTCGTCAAAGGGGCACATGTTCCCGATGGTATAAATTACAAGGTAATCGTGGATGTAACTGTTAGTCATCCAGCTTTTGAAAATCCGACAACCACGGCAAATCTGAAGGTATCGGATAGTTCGACGCCCCGCTTTGTGATCTATAACCTTCCGTTGGACACGAATGGGGCGAGACGAACGGGAGGCACAGTCACCCCGGCCGGTCCGCCAACGAAAACCGATCCAACCTTTCCACTCGTTGTTGAAGTGATCGTTAATAATCCTGCACTTGGAATCAACAACGTATCGTTAACGTTGTCCGGTGGCTCACGCGCCAGGATAGTGCCAGCGACCATCGAAAGTCCATTTGAGGTGGGTGGGATTGATTGGGTTAAGATCACTGGAGGAGGCAACGTAAATGACCGTGGAGTAAAAACACAATTCAAGCCGACTCCGCCAACGAACAGAACTGGTGATTTCGTGGAGGAGTTCCGAGTAACAGAATGGGTGTATGGAATGTCATACAAGGCATATCGGGTCAAAACCTTTCAAGGGACTCATGTTACTCCCATTCTAAATCGCTTGTATCAATTGGAGAGCGGATTCATACGACATAAGGACATGCCCTTAAGCACATCGGAGTTTACTCATATGCTGTCCAATGATACGTGGGTCACGAACTTTAACAGTAAGTTCTTGAAAGGAACAACGCCGAGCCACTCTACTCCATCACTACCTTTCTACTGGTAAGTCGAAGGGGTCGTACCAATGAATGTCAAGACGGACCAGTCAATTTACGGTTTTCTGAATCTTTGGGAGATAATCATGACGTATCGCAAATTTCGGGCTTTTACTATGGTTTCGTTGCTTTCAGTTTTTCTGTCGAGCGCGTGCCGCGGCCAAGTTCCGCTGTCCGACATACCAGAACATGAAGACCCAGCAGGGTTCGCTCTACGGGAGTTAATGGAAACTCCCCTCACTTCTGGGATGGTAATGCCGGATGGACTAACCTTCGCGCAGCGAGAGTTTCTGTACGGTTTCACCGTTGACGCTAGTTTGTTGCAGGGAACCTTTATCTACACCGACTTTATGGTGTCGGAGGTGTTTGATACGTCGGTCGATCCAGCGGAATACAACGATCGATGGCATAGACTATTTGGCCAAATTGGAGTCGGTCGTCGAAACTGGCTTACGATTGACGAGTTCCACCGATGTCTGGCGGTGAATGCGGAGAATATATGCGACCCCGATGTGATGACAACCGGTACATATACGTTTCATGCGTCGCTGAATGCTGCTGGGGATCGTCTCATATTGTTGCTGACGCCAGATTCGAATTGACGAAAAGACGAGTGTCGCATTGCGCTACTAGACTACGTCGGCGTAGCATCGTGCGTGAAATAAGTGGCATAGGCTTCCAGCCTGTGAATGACCGACTACAGGCTGGACAAATATGCCACGATTAAATACTGACGGTAATAATCCGCGCGATAATTCATAATTCTTGAGTCGCGGTCGTTTGCTTGATTCTCGGCACGGAGTGCCGAGCTACACTATAACCTGTCGGACAAAGGGATCAGCGAGTGCATTCTTCTTTTCGGTCGCAGGCCGTCTTCTTCTTGGCCTTTAGTTGGGTATGTGCATACGCATTTGGATTGGTCAATGCACAGGAATCAGCGCCTGTTGTTCTGAAACTGATCGCGGAAAAGAAGTTTGCTGAGGCAGAACAATGGATTGACAAGCAGTTGGTCCAGAATCCTGAATCATCGGATTTGCTTGCCCTTCATGTGAAGTTAGGGATGGCCGTCGCACAGGCTGAGCGGAATTCCGACCGCGGGGCTATACTGATCAAGAGCAAGCTCCGTCAGTTGATCGATGCCCCAACTTTAAATGCGTACCATGCACTGGTCGCTGCTGAAGGAGTCGACGAAATACTCCGTATCGAACAATCCGCAGGGGTGGTGTCGCCCATGGATGAAATGTCTCGGAAGTTGCTAGTGCGACTAAAAAATACATTTCTAAGTGAGCCCTCGCCTGCCTACGAAGGCGTCCTGCGATCCACCGTCGAGCGACTGGTCTGGCTCGACCGATTTGAAGACGCGAAAAAAGTGCTCGAAGAGGAAATGAACGCGCTTAAGTCCATCAATTTTTCGTCAACGACTTGCTACCTTGCGCGACTTGCCAGCATTGCCATGATTGCGGCTCAAACCATGGTTCGCGTATTCCCGGAAAATGTCGATCAACTCATAGAGCAGGTCTCAGATGCACTTGCGGCGGCGGAGCCCAGTTCGTCGGAGTTTGCAACTTTTCTTCGATTCGAAAGAGCAATCATCCTGGCCATGGCTATGAATTCGCCCACCAAAGCGCATCCGCAATTGACGCGAATGATGTCCGGCTTTGAACGCTACCGAGCGAACTTGAACG
>JANPNA010000240.1:0-3660 GCA_031427235.1 Pirellula sp. | reverse complement strand
AGCATCGTGGAAGTCTTGGTTCGCCGAAGTGGACCGTCGACGAAAAAAAGAATCTTCCTCTGCTTCATTGAGCCTTCTAATGGCTCTTCGAAAATTCCCATGGAACGCAGGTGAATCCGTCGGAAAGGTTACGACTGAGTTTATGAACGGATTGGAACTCTGATGCGCCCTCTGATTGACATTGTTGTCATCCACCATCCGGATGCAAGCAAGGAGGCAACCCCGTTTTGCCAAGCAATCCAAAAGGCATTTCAATTCGTTGCTCCAAACGCCGAGATATCTCAGTACACAGAAATTCCAGATCCTTGGCAAAGGGTCTCGGTTACCTTCTGCAACGAAGCAGCCTCGCTCGGCGATTTCCTATCCCAATCTGCTCAGAGTCGTACTCTATTCATTGTGTTCCTGTGCGATTCGATTGCAACCGACCCGGAATTTATTCCATTGTTGGATATCGTGGCGGAATCCATGCAAGTTTCCAGCGGGAGCGTGAAAGATCGCGACGCGTTGATTTATACGTTGTCGGCCACCGCAATTGGCAAACTGTCGACAAAAGTAAAACGTCTGCAATCAAAAAACACTGCGTTGCTTGGCGAACATCACATGGCGCCGCATATCGTTGCTCTGGTGGCTTTACACAGGGCTAGGCAATTGTTGTCTACGGAAAATCCACTTTTGCCCCTCAAGCTATTCATTAGTCACGCCAAAGCCGACGGGATTTTCCTGGCAGTAGCAGTCAAGGCGCTGATCGAAAGCGTCGAAGAGTTCGACTCTTGGTACGATGCTCAAGATATCTTGAGCGGTCAGGATTGGGATTTGGAACTCAAAGCAGCTGCCTCTCGCTGCGTTTTCATCGCGATTCGCACAGAAGCGTACGATCAAAGAAAAGTATGTCGTGAAGAATTCGAGATTGCACTCAGCAATGGTGTGCCCATTCTTGTGGTCGATGCAACGAACTCTATTAATTTACCTCCCACCCATTTGCCCTACGCTTGTATGCCGACGGTCCGTGTCCCCGACGGCAACACAAACCGTATTGTCATCGCCGCGATTCGCGAACATGTACGATTGAAGTTGATGGAAGCGATCGCGAAGGAAGTCGACGTGACAACCAACACTTCCAATACCATGGTATGGCCGCGATTTCCAAATACCAGCCTGATTATGGCTGCGACCGATCGAAAGCAGTGCTGGCTGGTGCCACAAGCCATCTCGCCGTTATCGGAGTTTGTTGCAATGCAGAAGTTTCTTCAATCGAATAATTGTGAGCTTCAGCTAGAATTCCTGGAGAGTTTCCAACGTTCGCCCAATCGAAATACAGTCGCTTTGGAACAAGGGATAGGACCATCGGTATGATGCAAGGCAGATCGCAAGGAATTCGATTCGGAATCTCTATTTCCGAGCCAGCATCTCCTCTCGGCATCCGTGGAAATCCGACGGTATTCGTCAATCAGATTAGTTTTCAATTTGCGACGCAGTTTTTGATCGAAGGGGGCTCGTTGATATTTGGCCAGAAATGGAAGGAAGGTGACATCATGTTTCATCTGGCCGACAAATATCGGGAGATCATTCGATTTGCCAAGCCTAGCGATTCTACGATTGGCAATCCCGAGAATGCACCCATTCTGAATTTTCTTGCGTGGCCGGATGAGCCTCCTACCGATGGAGACGCGGTCGGAATGATTCGAGATGGCATCCTGAACGTTCGCCAAATTGTGACGCCAGGTTTGGACGATCTGACCTTGCCAATACAGCATCCGGAGTATCAGTTCTGGCGCGTGCGATCCCTGACCGCCATGCGAAAACAGCTTGTTGAACATACCAATATTCGCATTTGTATCGGAGGAGCAAGTGGCCAAGCCACACGTCGGCTGCCAGGAGTCATCGAAGAAGCTTGGTTGACAACAAAGGCAAAGAAGCCGCTATATTTGATCGGCGCGATTGGCGGTGCAACGCGGGCCATGGTTAACGTGATATTGCAACGCACTATGTCCAATAATGAACGTGACATGTTCGTTTCCAATTCGCAATGCAAAGTATGCATGGAACACAGTTCATCCAAGTTTCCTTACCAGGAGGACGAAGGGCCAAGTTACGAATCTAACGGCTGGAATGCCATGCATGCATTTCAATCACCATTGCTGCTGGAGGATCTCGCAAAGACTGCAGGCCTCGAGGTAGAGGAATACATTCGGATGATGACAGCTCCCGACATCGAACGCGCCATGCAGTGGGTTGGTAGGGGTGTGACCAATATCGCCGACAGCCTCCGTGGCTGAATCCGCCACGAGAAACGAAATGACCGCGTGGACGACGCTGCTACCTGCGTCGGCTCGGATGCCGGCAGCATCCGCCACGATGGATGCATCCTCAAGGTTTGGCTTTGAGGCGCCCCTGTTTTCGCAATCGCAGAAGTTTTGACAAGAGCTGTTCGCTTGAGACCGGACGGGACGACTTGCCAGCGAAGCTGCGTTTCAATTTTTCGAGTTGTTGTGGCTCGGCTGTAAGTGTATCCACCGGTGTGCCTAGCTTGGAATACGAATCCACAAGCATTTCGGTTTCCTCGTCGGTAAACGGCTGAGCGCTGTCTTTAACCGCCTCCGCTAGCTCCGAAAGTTGTTCTGCATTAAAAGTCGGAACATCCCGGAGGATCGACGTAGGCACTTCTTCCTTGTAATCTGCGGATTTGACGCAGAACAAGGGTTTGCTCCAAGCACTGGCGGCTCCCACCACAATCCCTTGCCATCCGTTTCCTGGGATGTTCGGATTGATGACTACCATTGCCTTCGACTCCGCGATGGCGTTCCAAATCTGCTTCTCACTTGATGCCGCTGGTGTCATCGGAACAGTGTCAAGAAAGACCGATAGGTGTTGTGTCGACAATGCGTTAGCAACGAATTCAGCCAACTGCTGATCCTCGTTCGAATACGATCAATGAACTGAGACGGCTGCATTTCTTTGTAGGGCGATTCGCCTGTTGTGTCGTGGAGCAACACGCCGTCTCTGTCGACCAATACGCTGACCAAACCAGTCGATTCCTCGCGATTAATGCTATATCGATCCAAGACTGCGTCTGCTTTGTCGTCTCGAATCCAATCAATATGCATCAAGACGAAGTGCTTTTCTAGCTCTTTCCGATTCTCATCCTGCCATCGAAGCATTGCAATCCAAGCAGGATTGCGAGTCGAGACGAAATTAATCCAAACGTCGCGTTCAGTTCGTTTAGCCGATTCCAACGCGTTGTCGAAACGGGACTGAGCGTCCCAAGACTGCTTAATAAGTTGCAATTGCTTTAGTTCGATGATCTCGGCAATCGAGGTGAAATTGTCGGTTGCCTAAACTCGTTTACTAACAATTGGCTTGCCATCGGTCCCAACTACTTGAACCGGTTCTCGCTCTTGTAATCGTCACGCGTATCAAACCAAACTATTCCATCCCTGTCCGACTTCAAGGGCAGTTCGTGTCGGTCCACACCAGCCGGCAGAATCACTTTGCCTCGCAATTGGATGACTGGGCCGTGTCGATGGCGCTTGACCCTCCTCTTGCGGCCAACGCTGTGAAGCATTTTCGTTCGATCGGAGCTTGCCTCCGACGGACGCCGTTTTGGCGTACTAAAAGTGCGGCTCAGATCATAAAAGGATCGCACTCCGCTGCCGGCTCGAC
>JANPNA010000239.1:0-11397 GCA_031427235.1 Pirellula sp. | reverse complement strand
CTAATTGCTGATCCGAGACGGTTAACTCGAAATCCACATCGTAGGTTGGTCGCGGAATTCCATGCACTCGTACGGCTAGTCCACCGAGGATGGCATAGCTAAGTCCAAAACTCTCGCAAAGTCCGACCATCTCCAGCAATATATCTTCTACAGTCTTGCTCACTATTCTGAAACCGGCTCAATTCGTCGCTCTGCCCGCCGCAAGCCTTCAGAAATCCGCATGTTTCTAAGGTCGTTTTCCTGCTCCAATCTTAAAAATCGCCTATCCACAATCTCTGGACTCCCCTCACTCAGCGCCTGCCATGCCGAACGACTTAGATCAATCGTTAATTGCAGGCGCTGCGATGGTGTCATGCGACGATAGGATTCGAGTGTTTCACGGGATAGCATTTTTTCTATGTTGTCAGTGGTCAGTGGTCAGTGGGCAGTGGGTTAGGGGTTAGGGGTTAGGGTCGATGTTTTTGGAAGAGATTTTCTAATTGGTCGAGAATTTCGGGTTCTTCTTTGAGGCCTGCGAGTACTTCTAGCTCCTCGCGAATCAGGTCTCGATTTAGTTTTTTGCTTTGGCGGATGATTGTTTTCTCTACGTCGATCCAGTCGCGAGGACGCGATGCAAACGATTTCATTATGACTAAGTCTTCTGCACTGCAGGTTGTTAAACTTCCATGACCGATCACCTGCCAATCGCTCGAACGTTCCATCATCCGCTCTTCAAAGGGCATTCCTCCAATGGATAAGTCAATGTCCGTCCCGCTGATATCTTGAAGCAACAAAATCCTCGCCTCTAAAACGAATGCCAACGGTTCGGGGTGACGCGATTGATACCTTGCCAATATCAGCTTTGCTGCCGCTTGCTCATGTCCATAGTTCAAAAACATCGTTAAATCGAGGTCGTCCGTAACGCGAGGCTCTCCCCATCGCTGGACTGCAACGCCACCAATAAAGCAATATCGAAAACACTGCGATTGCATGTACGTTTGCAATTCTATCGCAGAATCCCACAGCGAACGGCTAAGCATCCCTCCCTAAACCCTCCCGGTCGGAGGACGTCGCTTCAACTTGCTTGAGAAGATGCTGTATTCGCCATCGCATCATCCAAGACTGCCATCTCGCAAGACCATTAGCGTACTTGTCTTCGCGCGGTGAAGTTTCCGTCGCACCCATCATTCGCGCTCCAAACGCAGAATCCATTTTCTGCAACCGCTCGTTGCGCAGGCGTTCCATTTCGTCACCAGCGATTTTCCAGGATTTAATGAAATCGTTCATTCTTTTCGGGGCTAGTTGTCAGTGGTCAGTGTCTAGGGCTAGCAATTTCAGATTTCAGATTTCAGATTTCAGATTTCAGATTTCAGATGGCAAATGGCAAATGGCAAAACGAATATGCCTGGTGACGGATGTAGCTGACTGTTGCGGCCAACTGAAAACTGAAAACTCCTTCCGCGCGGACTTCGTTCCTGTGGGTGACTCCACGGTGGAAGTCATCCTTTTTCGCTGCAACTTGCCTTGTCCAGGTTTGGATTGACCGTTCTGCAGGTCGCTATTCTCAGTCTGGAATACCGCCTATTCATCTATTGTCAGGAATCGACTTGTTTGCGAAGCATTTGACTGTTTGTACTCGATTGCATTCGTTTGTACTCGTCTGCACCTCGGATTGAGACATTCAATCAATTAGCGGCTAGCCCACGGATAAGTAAATGGCAATGCTCAGAAAAAACAAACATTATCCATCCGTACCTACCAAATTCTAAGCAGAATGCAGGTTGCGTGTCATTTCGTCATGTCACGGCAAATGCTGGATCGCAGACGGCACCGCCGACAAAAGTCAAAGTAGTAGGCACATTCCATGTGCCGTCCACCGAGTATCGTAGCAAACGACCGAGAGCGGACGGCACGGCGGAGCGTGCCTGCTACATTTGTCTCACCAAACTAAGCTCCTTCTCGCATGACGACGGTCTTGATCGTTCGCATGATCAAATACAGGTCCAACCATATGCTCCAGTTCCGAATATAGTACATGTCCCAGTAAATCCTGAGCTCGTACACCCCATTGTTGCGACACTTGACCTGCCATAAGCCTGTCAGTCCAGGTCGGACCGTCTTGTACGCTTCAAACTCATCCGGGTACTGATGGATGTAAGTCGCGTCATAAGTCGTGGAATCCACAATTGGACGTGGTCCGACCAGACTCATCTCGCCCAACAAGATGTTCCACAACTGTGGCAATTCGTCGAAGCTGGTGGCACGCAAGAATTTCCCAATCGTTGTGACACGCGGGTCGTTGGCCAATTTGTGCGTTTCATCCCACTCTCGGCGGGCTGCCGGATTGCTGGCCAAATATTGCCCCAATACCAGATCTGCGTTCAACTGCATCGACCGAAATTTCCAGGCCTTGAACTCGCGACCACCGTAACCGATTCGACGCTGGAAATAGAAGATCGGACCGCGCGAACTTAATCGAACCAACAAACAAAACAACGCGAGAACCGGGAACCCAACGATCAGGACGAAGGACGTTAAAAAAATGTCCAGGGCTCGCTTGGCCGCCAACTGGATCGTACTCGGTTGAGCACCTCCAAATCGCAGTCCGGTCGACGACCCAACGCAGAACATTTGATCCCAAATGCTCAGATCGGCCTGGCTGGAGGACAACAGAATCTTGTTGGGAATCGCAGCCAAGGAATGGTCAAGAATGGGGGCCACCTCGCGGTTGGCACAGGGAGACACAATGACCCAAGTCACACCCAGTTTCAACGCCGTCTCATCGGTGTGGCGGATGTCGTACACAGGCATTTCATTTTGCTGGACCGTATGATTCAGACCCCAATAGTGTTTTGGGTCCAAGAGCAAACCCACTGGCCGAAACCCTTGATCGACCTCATGCTGCATCCGTCGAAACAATTCTAACCCGCGAACCGGATCCGCCACGATCAAGATAGGAGCACCCCACCAGGAACATCGCTTGGCTAAACTCCGGGCGAGAAATCGTACGGACATGGTCACCGGTAACGCAACCGAGAAGGCTGTCGTGCCTACCAGTCCGTAAAACCCCCACATGTGCGGGAAGCAAAACCAACCGATCCCCGCAAATACCAACAATGTCGCGAAAAGCGCTCTCGCCAATTGCCTAAACTCGACGACCGATCCAAGCCCCAAGCCGGGATACAACCCAGCAAGGTGTGCAATCGGGAGAATGATCAAGGAAACAAAGAAAGCCGTTCGATTCTCGACTTGCTTGGTTGAGATCTGAATCAATCGCTCGAACGCGGCGGATGTCAAAAACAAGCAAGCGTACAGCGAGAAGAAATCGGCCAAAGCCAAAGGGAAGGAAGTCAGAAGGGCCTGTAACGCCGATCGGTTGGCAAGTTTCGTGACGGTGGCGTTCGACCTGGAGTTTGCTCGCAAGAACTCTTTGAGCGATTCCGCGTCCTGCCGACCGACCGTATCTAGCCGATGGTACCTTGCGAATCCAACTTGTTGTAAACCTTCTTGGATATCGGTTTTCGGATCTTCGACTACTATTGCCATGAAAACCAACCTCCCCTGTCCAAGTAGGCGAATTCCTTGCAGAGTGAATTCCTAACTTGGCGAATTCCTTACTGGGTGAATTAATGAACGCTCTTCAGAATAAACGGCGTTAAAAAGTAGTCAATAGGCAAAATGTTTTAATTGTAGGTAAAAAATGACCCCTTAGTTTAGGCATTGAGGCACGACGGCGTTAGTTTAATAGCGATTATGACTTGAAATGGATCGAAAAAATTCCGAATTTTCTCAAAATTCAATGCAGGAATATTGACGGATCGACAGAACGACCGCTCGTTGACGCTCCGGCGGAAGACGGTACTTAGCGTCTGTTTTAGAGCGATGGTAAGCATCCACCCGAGATGAACTCGGGGGCATTCGACACGTTGTGGCTTGGATTCGCGTTTCGCTGGGGGTTTGATGGGGGCGCTTGATTCCAGTGGCTCACGCCACTGGCTATTGACTTGAGTCCCTTTGGGACGGAGCGCATCGGCATTCGCCGAAACACGACCTAAAAACAATCAGCCGTAACGCAACCCAATCCACCCGCAACGCGGCGCAATTCAGCCGCAAAGCGGCACCAGTAAATAGCCAGGGGCGTGAGCCCCTGGAACGCGTCGCATTCGTTCAATCCAGCCGCAACGCGGCATCAGGAACGCCTTAGCCGACGCCGTCCAATCCATGCACCACCAAAACCAAGTGCAACCATCAGCAAGGATCCAGGCTCTGGTACGGAAGTGATCGCGAACGATCCATTCGTGAAGGTACCTGCGTTACCGCCAAAGAAGGTACCGTTGATATTGATCGCATAATTTCCAACGGCCAGGTTAGCCGTGTTGATGCTTAATCTTGCAATTCTCGTATTGGTCGCGGGTGCCGTTTGTAAACTAACGAATTCGATGCCAAGCACGGCATTACTTGAATCGACTGGATTTACTTGGAAGACAGAATTCATTCCATCAATGTTGCCGGCTCCTACGAACCCCGCTTCACCGAAGACTCCTGGGGTGGTAGCAAATTGAGCCCCGCCGCCGAGCGAAAAATCAGCCGCCATTGTATTACCCGTAGCCGAAGTATTGCTTCGGGCAAACACGTCTACCGATTGAATCCCGGAATTGGCTTGAAATGCCGAACCAGACGCAATGCTCAAAATGAAATCGGCTTTTCCTGCCGAAGCCAACAGGACACTCGCCAAAAACAAACCCAATACTCCATCGAACGATTTCATTTCGAATTCTCTTGACTCAATGACACTAAACAATACGGTTCATTTGCACTACAAACTTCGCCAAAGCGAAGCGAAATATTCGTCCAAACTATTGAGCCCAAAAGGCTCTACATCGCTGGATTCGTCTGCCTCAATGCCTGAACTTACATCGACTGCTTCGATATTCCCATCAGAAAATTCGATATTCCCGAAAGAAAAGGTGGCCAAGTCGAATTGAGGTCTAGAGTCCGACATTGAGGTCGTCTGTGAAGGAACAACGCTGCGGCCGGAATCATCCAGACCATCCATGGGTTGATTGAATGGCATCCTAGGAGGAATCGGAGCACCGTTGCCCATGGCTGGGGCTACGGGACCAGCGGAAGTGGCTGGAGCGGTAATTGGGGCGACGATGCCAAAGATTTGCTGGTTGATCCGGACGATGCCGGTATCGGTCACATCGACACGACCGTCACGGTTCACGTCGTAGATATTGGTAACCAGCGCGGTGTTGTCGAAAATCGACTGGTTGCTTCGCACTGCGCCGGTATCCGAGACGTTGACCCTGAGTCTGGTTGGTGTGTTGTCGATATTAAATTCACCGATGACATTTCCAAAGTAAAAGACATCGTTGGCTGCAAGTGCGGTATTGGCGTTCGCGACGACCGTAACGCGAAGCCATGTGTTCTGCAGAGTATTGTCAGGAATCGTGATCCTGACTCGGGCGGAACCACCCGAACCGCTGCCACTGAGGATGGTGACCGTCGGTATCGCGGCGGATGTCAACGCTGCAAAGCCACTCGCTGTGATTCCATCCCACTGTGCAAACTGCAAACTTGCCAACATCTGAGCGTTGGTCGTGGCGGCAGGTAGTCCCGCTACATCGACGACAATGCCGTTTAAGCCTCGCCAATAATTGGTGTAATTTGCATAAGCCGACGACTGCCCAGGCAATAGCGGTGTTTTGTCTGTTGCCAGTGAACTGGCAGCATCGGTACCCGTAGCTCCATTGTAAAACACGCCGCGTGTGGCAACGACACTCACAATGTTGATTGTTGCCAACCCAGTTGCGGTCGCACCGAATTCGTCAACCACGACGTACGAAAAAGTGGCTTGTCCCCTAAATGCCGTCGGCGGTGTGAAACGTATCTTCCCAGATTCGATGACTGCGGTCCCAACCGACGGTGCTCCAACGCTCTGCAGCGACAACGTGTCAAGATCCGCGTCGGTATCATTCGCCAATACGTCCATCAACACGGAACCACTACCAGCTTGGACAGTTGCCACATCGGAAGCACCGACCGGGGCTCGGTTCGGAACAACGGTTCCGCTCAGCGCATACTTTCCAATCGACGCGTAGTCCGAGTATCCGGTGGCACCCGCTTTGCCAATTCCATCCACAAAAAGCGTGTAATACCCCTTGGGCAAAGTTGTGGTCAACGATGCATTTAAGATGTCTGCACCGTTTACGGTCGCAACCGTGGTGCCAACCGAATTGACCAACAGAAGCTCGACGTCGAGGTTGCCTTTGCCTGTCGCAAAATCGACGGGCTCCACGTTGATGGTTACGCTACCGGCTTGTGTCGCGAACCGAAATGCATCTTTATCCGTTCTGGTTTCGATCAAACCCGAGCTAGCAATAGCCCCCGTCGAACCAACAGCCAGTTGCGTAGCTGTGGCAGAAGTGTTGCCATGGACGTCGACAGAATAGGCCAGTGCGTTTTTGATGATTTGCAGATCGTCCTCTTGATTGTTTGCGCTGGCATATTCTCCTTTGCTCCATTGAGTCAGCGCTTGGTAGTAACTGTTTCCCATAATAGGAGCCCAGCCTGTTGGCCCACTCCCTTGTCCGGAATAGTACTGTTCGGCGGGTGATATTCTTCCGTCATGGCTCAGATTGAACGAATGTCCGGCCTCGTGCGAGGCCGCCTCTGCGACATACTTAGGAGTCCCATTGCCCAAGCGATTGGAAAAGACCCAAACCGGTGTCCCATCTAGCCAGTTCCAACTGTCCAAATAGGCGACTCCTCCCGCTTCTAAGTACCATCGTTGACCGGAAGTCGCATCGATATCAGTGCTAACAAGGACACGAATGGCTTGTCCGCCTGCTCTAAACACCGCAGCACCAGGGTCCTGCGTCGTAACATCCACTTGGAAAGGAGCAAAGTCTTCCGAGACTCTGGCCCAAACCTCTTGAATGGTTGCAAGCTCGGAAGCGCTAAAGCTTCCTAAATCCGCATCGGTCGAAAAAGCTGGCGCATTGATGGTCGAGCCCGTGTCATAGGTTCCGGTGTAATTCTGATTGTTCCATGCGGTACCGGTTACTAACTCACCATCGAAATCCAGATAGATTTTCTTTGCGTAGCTCGAGTTCGAATGATACACCGGAACCGGTGGTCCATCCAACGGTGGACCATCCAACGGTGGTCCATCCAGCGGTGGACCGTCCAGTGGTGGTCCGTCCAGTGGTGGACTAGGCAATAGCGGACCATCCAATGGTGCCTGGGGCGCACTCGAAGAAATATCCCATCCATATTGAATTGCGTCGTCAACTGCATCGAAAAAGTATGCGCGCCCTTGCGAATCGAAGCGGAGCGTACCATCATCTTGATACGCATTTGTCTGTGGCTCGGCGCTCAAACCTGTCACTGCGAACGTGTCGGCGTCGAAAACGATTCTTGCCTCTAGCAACTCGAATCGAAGAACCTTGTGAAAATCGGCTTTAGCAACCCTACGCATGATCTCAGCCCGTCTTGAAAAATAAGCAACGCCGCAACATTCCCAAAAAACCACTTGACAATCTGCCCAATATACTAGCACGTGCGGGAATGTGAACGTTTTTTTAGAAATTCAACAACAAGATCTTTCGCTCCGAGGATGTGCCACACCCTCCGTTTTCTTGGCTGAGCGAGGCCCTCGCTCAGGTTTTGTCGGAACCACCCGAGATGAACTCGGGGGCATTGACAAGCAGACGGCGGTACGTCGAGGGTTCGAGTACTTGTAGCTGAACGACCTTCTTCGGATCCCGTTATGGACTATGGCAAAACGGCATCCTTCCACTTAGAATTTCGGCCGTCTTCGTTTTAAGTCCATCCATCCCGGAAAGTGTAAGCTTGTCCACTCCAACCCAAATCCAATCGGCCACACAGCGAATTCAGAAAGCGCAATCCGAAGGTCTGATCAGCCAGGGAGCTTTGGAAAACATTACTTGTTGGCTTACTCAGGACCGGTACAACACGTACTTGCCCAAGCTCTTAGAGCACATCGAATTGGAAAAATGGCAAGCCCTCGACGATGCGTTCTGGACCGTTATCCCGTTTGGCACGGGTGGTCGACGTGGGCGAATGGTCGACATCGGCTCCAACGCCATCAACGATCGAACTATCGGCGAAAGCGCACAGGGGTTAGCCGAATATATTTTGCAAATGCCCGACTCGAAATCGCCTCTGTCCTGCGCCATCGCTTACGACACACGGCACAAATCGCGGCATTTCGCAGAACTGTGTGCGTCGATCATGGTGGCCAACGGATTCCAAGTTTATTTCTTGGATGACTACCGGGCCACACCGCAACTTTCGTTTGCAGTTCGGGCAAAGAAGTGCTCGTGCGGAATCATGGTTACCGCTTCGCATAACCCCCCCAGCGACAACGCCGTGAAAGTCTATTGGTCCACCGGTGGCCAAATCCTGCCACCGCACGACTCCGCCATTATCGATCGCGTCATGAATGTTCAACGGATCAAGACGGTTCCTTTCGCGGACGCGCTCCAAGCCGGAAAAGTTTCGATCGTCACCCAGGAAATCGATCGCGATTACCTTGCAGCGGCCGTGAAGTATGCTTGGCCAGGATCTCGCGACGTACGAGTCGTTTACTCTCCGCTGCATGGAGTCGGTGGCTTTGCTGTGCTCCCACTTCTGAAGGCAGCGGGTTTCAACGATGTGATTGTCTATGGCCCCCATGCCACACCGGACGGTGATTTTCCAAACGTGCCGGGGCACGTGAGCAATCCTGAGAATACCGTTGTCTTCACGGCCATCATCGAGGACGCCAAAGCCAAGAAGGCGGATCTGATTTTGGCCACGGACCCTGACTGCGACCGCATGGGATGCGCTTGCCCGCTAACCACCCAAGCCGATAGTCCATGGGCGACCATCAACGGCAACCAGTTAGGGGCGCTCCTGACCGAGTTTGTGCTCGGCAAACTCAAGTCGCTGGGTCAATTGACCCAAAAAACGTACGTCATCAAGACTTTGGTAACCACCGATCTAATTCGTCGTATAACGGAAAGCTACGGCGCGCGATGTGAAGGGAACATCCACGTCGGTTTCAAATGGATCGCAGGCTTGATGGACGAGTGTGGACCCGACGATTTCGCTTTTGGAACGGAAGAATCGCATGGCTACCTGATTGGCCAATACTGTCGCGACAAGGATGGGGCAGTCGCTTGTTTGCTGATGTGCCAACTCGCCGCCGACCTCAAGGCCCAGGGACTGACGATGCACCAGCGACTGGAGCAATTGCAAATTCAGCACGGTTGCCATCTCGAGGACTTGATCAACGTACAAATGGAGGGGAGCGAAGGGATGACGAACATGAAAAAACTCATGCAATCGCTCCGCGACAACCCACCAGCCGAGATGGGTGGCCTCAAGGTGGTGGCTGTCCGCGACTACGGAAATGTGACTCGCCGTAATATCGCAGGGGGCTTGGAAGCAATGGATGCGCCTAAGAGCAACATGCTGATCCTGGATTTGGCGCTGCCTGGCCAGTCGACTCCATCGGGCAATGCGATTGCGGTCCGCCCCTCAGGCACCGAGCCCAAGGTCAAATTCTATTTGTTCGGCGTAGAGCCAGTCACGGGTGCATCAGGACTAGCCACCGCCAAACAGGCGGTAACAGAACGCATCGCCAAGATGAAGCTCGACGCCAAGCGGTTAAACCCAGCAACAATATGAGACGTGTTATTCAAAATTGCTTTACTTGACTTTGACTTCAAATCGTAGAGCCTGGGCTATGATGTTGCTGCCCCATTCGGGGCGTATTCCGACATGGATTCGGCTTGGGCACGGCTAGGACAAATGCGCACCTGGCACGCCAGCCTCGACCGTGTAGGATGCGCGCGTCAGCACATTCCCACCCACCGCTTTCACATCCTCGACGACCACATAGTCGCTGGTCCACTTACCTGGCGTCACCACACAACGAACATAGCCCCGTTCTTGATTGTGGAACTTGACACAGGGGTTCGCGGATTTTAGTTGTTCCAGATTCTTGACTTCTTTCGGTCCATTGCCGCCGCTAGAGATACTGGTGCCGACAAATTCTGTCCCCACCACCGGACTGTCCGCTTGCCGATCATTCACTCTTAAATCGTTGACCCAATTCGCGTGAATGTCCCCCGTCAACACGACCGGATTCGGAACTTTTCGGTCCACAATGAACTTCATCAAGGCAAGCCGTTCGTAAGCCGCTCCTGGCCATTGATCCATCGAAAAACCACTTCGATCTTTTACGTTTATTTCTACCATCGCAAACATCACTTGCTGAGCCAGGACGTTCCAGGTCGCAGTCGAATCGATCAATCCGCGGTCGAGCCAACCTCGCTGCTGCTTTCCCAGGAGCGTATTGGTTGGCTTCCACGCTTCTTCGCTGAGTGGCTTAAGGCCATCGCCGTTGGGCTGATCGGTTCGATATTGGCGTGTATCTAACACAAAGAACTCGGCCAAGCGCCCGAAGGATGCCTTGCGATAGATCGTCATGTCAGGACCTTGAGGCAACGTCTGCTTGCGAAGCGGCATCATCTCGTAGAAGGCTTGATAGGCCGCTGCGCGTTGAACCAAGAATGCGACTGGGTCCGCATTTGGTTTGTCCCCCTTTTGTTCCTCCTGGATGTCATTGGCATAGTTGTTGTCGAACTCATGATCATCCCAAGTCACGAACCACGGGCACTGCGCATGCATCCCATGCAAGAGTGGGTCTGATCGGTACTGCATGTGCCGCAGTCGATAATCATCTAGCGTTTTGATTTTCCCATCGGTAGGACCGTTGTGTTTTCGAACGCGATTGCCTGCACCAGGATACTCATAGATATAGTCCCCCAAATGGAACACCAAATCGAGATCGTCTTTGGCCATTTGGTCGTAGGCCGTAAATAGTCCTTGCTCGTAGTTTTGGCAAGACGCAAATGCGAATCGAAGCGAGTCGGGCTCGGAGCTTGGATCGGGCAGCGTTCGCGTCCGCCCAATCGGGCTTTCCGCGTCGCCTGCCTTAAATCGATACCAATACCAGCAAGCAGGTTTCAGGCCATTGACCTCGACGTGAACGGAATGCCCAAGTTGAGGCGAAGCGATAGATGTGCCGCTCAAGATCACTTTCTTCATCGCTTCGTCTTCCGCGATCTCCCAGGCGACAGAAACCATTTCCGACCTCATACCACCATTGGTTGAAGTGGGATCGGGTGCGAGTTTCGTCCAGAGCACGACGCTGCAGGCATCCGGATCACCCGAGGCAACGCCAAGAGAAAACGGATTGTTTTCGAAGACCACCTTTCGATCGACCGCAGCCAATCGCGACGTGACCAACGGCAGTCCCGCGAGGGCCGCACCATAAGCGAGAACGAGTCGACGAGAGACGCCACCTTCGGACCGGACTACGTCCGGAATTCGATTGAGGTT
>JANPNA010000238.1:0-8817 GCA_031427235.1 Pirellula sp. | reverse complement strand
CTTGTCGGGGTCAACTTTGACCGGACGTTTGAAGCAACCATCAACGACTTCGCTTGGAATGAAAGTTACAGCCGTTCGATCGGCGTCGACATTCGGTATGTGCTCTGGATCACTGGGATAGTCTACGAAGCCAAGCATTTGCTGACGGAAATGGAGCTATAGTGTTGTTTTTATCGTAGCGGCCGTCCCTCGCTCACGCGTCGGATTAGGGGCGGCAAAAACCGCGGCTATCGCCCAACGGCTAGATTTTTTTGACTCTAAATTGCTAACGTTGCCAAAGCACTCTCGGCGACTTCGCCGACGACAATGCCTAAGCTTTCCAATCGAAGAGCATAAGCTTCTTTTGAGATCGCACTGCGACTTGATTCCCAGCCACCGCTAGGTGCGCCCATGATTCTTCCTCCGAAACTTGTCGCTCGGAAACCAGTTGGAAATCGGTTGGGTTGTGCGCGATGAGTCGCAGTTGTCCAGTCTGATCCAGGGCAAGAATCTGTTTTCCATTGGAGACCATGCTCCAATATTCGCCGAACGGCTTGGTCGTCCATAATTCCTTGCCGGTGAGAAGATCCATGCAAGCGAATCGTTTGTTTTTCATGTGCATGTACACATAGTGGTCGATGATGACGGGCGACGAAAAAAACAAGGACAAGACAGCAGCCGTTCCTACCGAAAGTGAACTGAAGCTGTTTATGACGCCTGCTCGAAGCAAGCAATTGCGGAGCCGTCTCAGCGATATTTCTTGGTGGATGCGAGCGTTGAAAGCTCGCGAGAAAGTACGCAAACGGCAGGCATCGCGAAGCCGTTCAAAAGTTACTGCGCGAGTGGGCCAAGCCAATTACGTTCGCGGTGACGAATGCACTCACACTCACTCTGCACCTATTGCTTTCCTGTATCGTCAATTCACTTTTGGGAGGGAAGTCGAGGTCGCTGGGCATCGACCCACAGGTTGATAACACCTAAGAGAATGGCGGTTATGAAGCCTTGGAACACTACCGACATCAGGTATGCGGCGACAATCAATCGGGACCAATGCAAATCCACCGTGCGTTTTGTGACGTACTCAATCAAGCCTTCACGGATCAAATACAAACTAAAGAACATGCAAATGATGCCCCAAATCAGCAGTGGAATCGGCGAAAAAAACTTTGCAGCCGCCGATGCATAAAATGAGTCAGTCGGTTTTCTTAACGGACCGAGACTCGCCAATCGATGAGAAACCGCAATCGCTGCAAAGGTCGTGAATCCCGCATAACTCAAAATAAGGCATGCGATGAAGCGATGGATCATCCACTCCTCGAGGCTTCCATTGCGCAGATAATGCTCGACTGGAAACGCAGCCAACCCGATCGTCGAGATGGCGCAGACTAAGAAAATCATCCCAAGAAATCGATCCGGTCGAACGCTCAGTAGTCCTCCTAGTATGGCCGAAAGAAATCGAAAGCCGTCCCGGAAGATGTTCAGTTTGCTTTCGCCTATTCGCGTTGCATAAGGGATCGGGATCTCGACGATACGCATATGGGTCACGAGAGCTTTGGCGCTCATGGCGGGGGTGAAATGTAGGCCGGATGGAAGTGGTTGCAACTGAAGCCATGCATCGCGGGTCAGTACTCGCATTCCGCTAGCCGCATCCGTCACGCTTCTGCCAGTTAGGAACCCCAAAAGAATCGCGTAGAGCCAATTGCCAAAGCGGCGAATACGAGGCATCTTGCTGTCCGATCCCATTCGGGACCCCAAAACGACTTCGGCTCGATCGTCCAGGATTTGCGAACACATGCTCTCGAAGCAGGCTGGATCGCAAGTTCCATCCGCATCGAGAAACGCCAACAGGTCACCCGTTCCTTTTTCAAAACCGCGTTGGATGGCGGCTCCATAGCCTTGATTGGTCGGCAGTTCGACGACGGTTACGTCTCCAAAGGTGCGTGCGATTTGGACGGTTTTGTCGGTCGAGCCATCGCTTACAACAATCCATTCGATCTTTTGTAGGCCAACGTTGAGGCGTAACGTTTCCGACACTGCAAGGCAGCGGGTAAGCGTAGCCGCGATGGCTTGCTCTTCGTTTAAAGCCGGTATCACGACCGTCAAAGTACTTTTCGTCGACGAAATCATGTCACTAGTTTAATGTGTCGAAGTGGCTTTTGTGTAGTATGCTGAGACGACTATCGCAATTCGGCGGATTTCCTGGGGCGTTGCCGGATCGCGTCGAGCGGAAGCGAGAATCTTGTTCGTCCCGAAGCGAGCTCGTCTGACGCATCACCGAACTCGCTGGTAGATTCCACGGACGGTGTTTCTGGAATAATCGACTCGGGGTTGAAACCTGTCGTTGCATTTCCAACTTCATCCACACCGGTGGTTGGACTACCTTGACGGCGGAGCTGCAAGACTTGAACGTATTCCGCCCCGAAAAACAAAATGGAAATTCCGTAGTAGCACCAAAGCAAGATTGCGATAAACGAACCGACGGCACCATAAGCGGACGAGTATCGCATTCCGATCAAAAAGACGCCCAGGACCTCGCGGCCCAGTTCCCAAATACAAGAGGCTAGCAATCCACCTCGAATCGCGTCACTCCAACACACATACCGTTTCGGCAACCATCGGTAGACCAAGGAAAACAGCAGTCCGTTCGCCAGTACCGTGGACCCTAGTTCGAAAAAGCCCAACAGGAAATTCATGCTTGGCACCGTTGTGGTAGTTAACGAACGAAACTGGGCCATGACCATCCCGGCCGCGAACATGACCAAGATGGTTCCGCCCAGTCCTGCCAACATCAAGAAGGCCAGAAACCGACTTTTCATCACTCGGTAAATGGTGCGCCGGACGTCTGCATCTTTTTGAACTGGGATGCGAAAGATACGGTCGAATCCACGATCGATTTGGGCAAAGATGCCAATCGCCGCCAACGTGGCCGCCAAAAAACCAAATGGACCGCTGACAATGGAATGATTTTGCAGCGAGGTTAGTACCTGCTCTATTTGCTTCTTGATGATAGGTGAAGCATGAGTCTCCACCATGTTCAGGATTTGTTCTTCGGCTTGCTTGCCTGTCTTTGAAAATTGCAAGAAGATCCCAAAGCCCGAAGTGAGCACTAGCATCATCGGAAATAGAGAAAGCGCGAGATAATACGCTACCGATGCGGCTAAAGAGCTAGCATCATCCTCACTCCAACGAATGCCAGCATCGCGCAAGTTGGGAAAGAAATTCCGAATCCAATGCTTGCCGGATTTTACAACGGCAGATTGGACTTCCGTTAGGCGATCGAATTCCAGGCTCGTTTTTGGGTTGGACATAGCCTCATCCTAGAATTTTTCGTCGCTGGATGCCATAGAAATATGAATGCAAGCATTGGCCAATGTAGCTGCCAATTGTGGCCTCCATCGGGGCAGGCCCGAATGGAAGGCTATTACTGGGTTGCCAAAAACGCGTAAAGGTCCGCCACTTCGGCAGGGGAATTGTCATGAAGGAGCCCGGATGGCATTAGCGATTCTGTCGAATACGCCTTGTCCTCGATACTCTCTTGGTTGATACGAACAATGGCCCCGGTGGCCGTTTGCAGCGTGATTCCATCGGCTGCGTTGTAAACCAACATCCCTGTGAAAATCTCGCCATCGACCGTCAATACCCGAATCGGCTTGTACCGATCCGAAATATCACGACTTGGTTCAAAGATTGCCTTTGCAAGATCGTCGCGAGAAAAGCGTTTTGCGACTCCGACCAAACTTGGTCCAAGCGAGCTCTGTCCACCATGGCACAGAACGCATTTTTCCTGATAAAGAATTTGACCTCTTTTTGCGTCTCCTGAAATGACGTTGGCCGCAACCTGCAGCTTTCGCCAATCAAAGGTTGTTTGTGGTCGTGTCAATTTCGAAATCGATTCAGCGTCAAGGTTGGCCGCAAAATAGGGCTCCCATTCTTGCCACGCTTCTCCGGCGGGGGGAGGATTCTGGAAATTCATTTTTCCGGCAACGGCTCTCGCCCTAGCCAGGACTGCCGCGCGGGGTAACGTGCTCACGGCATTGATCGTAACCGAGACGACGGAAGCCAAGGTCGGCCACTCGCGTCGAGCATCCACGAGTGGAAGCGCACTAAGCCCCTTCCAGCCTGAAGTCCATAGATTCCGATCGTTGCTCTCTAACGCGGACAAGAATAGTTCGTAATCCGAGTCGATGGGATTGACGGATAGCAAATCTGCTGCGGCAGGGCGAAGACTGGCTACGACAGTGCTTGCACGAATTGCCTTTGCGAATTCGTTATCAATGCCAGCCTGGGCTGCAAACCGCAAAATGGGAACCGACCATTCGGTGGGCTCCGACTTCAAAAGATACCCTCGCATCTTTTTTCTAGCAGAAACTTGAACATCGAGAGGGAAAGCAGACAGGAGGACCAAATCTTCCGGGCAGCAAGGGACTGGCAATTCCACGAAAGCCGCACCCAATCCGGCGTCTCGCTTTAGAAGCGCAGCCACCAATTGTTGAAGTCGAATGGGCCATTGATTGTCCGTGTACAGCCCTCGCGTTTTGACTTTGCGAACGATACCCGCCAAAGCGGAGGCTGTTTGATGAGTCATCTCTGTCGTCCGTAGAAATTGGCAATTGGCCAAACAGCAGAGAGCGTGAATATCGGATGTAGGGTGGCTTTTATCATCGATTTGCCCCAAGCAATAGGCTAGCGACTCTTGATCCTTGGGCTCAAGCATAGACAGGGTGCGCATGGATTCCGAGTGGACAAGCTGGCGGTCTGCTTCCTTCGCTTGCTTGGCGATGAACTTTACCCAACCGATCCATGCGACTCGGACATTTTCTGGGAGCTTCGATGCACCGAGCGCTTTGTAACCGTCGAGGACATCCGGCTGAGGGGGTTCCTGCTGTTGCGGCAACGAAAATCGACGCTCACCTAAAGCCGATTGAAGCACGGTTAGAAATTCTAGAACGTCGCGAGTTGCCCAGTGCGGTTGGCTTTTTGGTACCCAACCAGCCAAGGCATCCAACAATGGCGAGTCGATAGTCGATTGCGTTGTGGCAAAGAGCTGCTTGGCTATTAAAAAATCCATTGTGTTATTGTCTGTTTTTTTGGCTAGTGGCGCCCCGGATCGAGCCAATGCCCAGAGCCACGTACGACGCATGGCGTTTCCCGATTCAGTATCCTCTACCCGGAGACTATTGGCGGAGTTGAATGTCAACTTCCTGACCCCGTAGGCTTCCCAACGCAGTCTCTCGTCAGCCCGCCCAATATGCGGCTCCCAACTCGTTCGGTCCGTGGAATCGGATTTGTGGAAAGCGGATGCATAGTCCATGGCTGCCAACCCATCCAATACCTTATTGTCGCTGGGAGTGATCGCTACATTGCCTCTTCCGACTAGCCACCAACCGGCGGCCCGGGTAGATGGCGATGGAGCGCTAAGCGTATTTTGAATCCTCGAGAATGGAATCGCTACATTCAATCGCGTAAGTATTTGTGCACAACGCAGTTTTGCGGCGGCAACTACTTCTCCCTCTGCAGAAATCGGAATCTCACCTGACATCGTTCCGAGAATAGCCTTCACGCCTGCTTTCTCGACATCGGGGAACCACTTTGTTTCGGACCAAGAATCGAATGTGCTCATGGCGCAAAGCATGCGTTGCAACGATTCGGCTTGATTTCCAGAGAGCAGACCTTTTGAGACGGAGGCAGAAAACCATTTGGTCGACTTGGTTTCGGGCGCTGACTGGCTCGAGCTAACGCGATAGACTGCACCGGTTGTTCCTCTTCCTCCAACGCAAATCAAAAGACTTCCGTCGGCACTTACACAAACATCGGTGGGGGCGAAACCGGTCGTGCCGCTGGGCTGCATAAACACTTCCGCTGGCACTTTATTCGGGATTCGCTTGCTCTCCTCTAAATTGCCCGATGGATAGATCGCAATCACTCGCCCAAATGTCCAGTCCAGCACGAAGACTGCATCATGGTATTTTTTGGGGAAAACACGGTGCTGGTAGACAGCCACCCCTGTCGGTGAACCTCGTCCCAACTGAGCTAATACGAGTGGCATAGTAATGCGATGGTCCTCGTCCTTCCACGATTGTCCGCACCAGCCCGCATCGGAACCAGGTCCCAATACCATCACGCGGGTAGGACGGTACCACGGCAAAGTCGCTTCGCGCTCGCAGTCGCTATCGAAGGTTACAATTTGACCATCCGGCATGAAGTCAAAGTCATAGCAATTCCTCATACCATGTGCCCAAACACCCCGTTTCGAAAAGTCGGGACTGATTCGCCAAATCGTTCCGCTGCGGGCCCGCGACACTGGACTAATTGGGTCGTTCTGAAGTTTAGCGATATCGCGAGCAAAGTTGCCAGCTATCAGATACCAATAACCATCTGGGCCGCGTCGGATTGCATGAGCGAAATGCTCGTCGCCAGTGGGAAGTTCCAAGACCCGCTTTGGATTGGGATCCGCGACTAAATCGCCGTCGGAATCTTCGCTCAGCCACAACCCTCCCTCGCTAACATAATAGAGTTTGCGCCCCTCAGACCATAACCCCTGCGCACCTTGCTTGGGATGACTGGACCAAAGCAGACTGCGATCGTATTTTCCATCGGCATCATCGTCTACCAAAGTCCGAATGTAACCTGGACCAGAGACAATCGGCCGACCGAGTCCGTCCAGTGTCATGCAAAAGCAATCATGCACCATTGCATCGTCGGCAACCTTTTGCACCAAAAAACCGTCCGGAACGGTAAATGGAGAATCCTCGTCCCCACGAACAAAACTCGCAATTACCATTGAAGTTACAACGAGCGCGACGGAAAACCTAAAGGACAACAACCAAGCTCTGGCGTGCGTACCAACGCTTGCCCGGGCGTAGTCGACCAACCTTACATTCAAGTAACAGGTTTTCCACCCCATTGAAATCACCACAGCCAGAACTCCCAAAACGGACGTATTATGAGAACTTGAGGCAATGACGAACTCGCAACCCCAACAGTACAATATTAACCTTTTTGCATAATTTAAAAGCCCGAATCAACTATCCCCATCCAAAAACTCGCTAATCGCGACATAATGCCCATGTGGCTAGCCCATTGCCAACGCCAACAACACTCGAGGCCATGCTTTGTCTGACGCAAATCCGAACCTATTAAACTTTGCGTGTCCAAAGTGCCACAAGAAATTGAAGGCACCTTCCAACCTAGCTGGACAAAAACTGGTTTGCCCTAAATGCGCATCGCCTATTCGTGTTCCAGGAGTCGTCGAAACCAAGAACGACGACGACGAATGGCTAGCACTAGATGAGTCAAGCAAGCCTAAGAGCGCACCAACGCCGGAAAAACGACCAGCGATCAAACCGAAAGCGCCAACGAGTGAACCAAACTCCCCGCTTAAGCCACCCGAGTCGGCCAAGGTGGATCCTGACGAATTCCGGTTGGCGCCCCAGGAAAAAAAAGACTCGACGGTTCCTCCTCATCCGTCGCCAAGCGTCGTAACCTCCCAAACGACAGCTCGAAGAAGTGTTTTCGATGACGACCTGCCGGATTTGGTGCCCATCGACGACGCACCTACCGCTTCCGCTGCTGAGCCAAAACCAAAATCGTCCCAGCCCGCTAAGCCAATCCTTGTCGGCTCGTTGGAAGAGCTCACGCTTGAAAGCCCTGCGTTGATCGGACCCATGGCCTCCATGCTGGACGAAGAATTCAATTTCCCCTGCAAACTCTGCGGCAGTTTGCTTAGCTCGAGTCGATCTCGCATCGGTACGGATACACGTTGCCCGGACTGTTTTACGCAATTCAGCGTTCCAAGTCCGCCACAGAAAAAGAAGTTGGTTGATGTCAAAATGGATGAGGATGTTGCGCGCGTCACCTTTGCTCCGATCGACTCTCAGAGCGTGCGAGGTGCGAGCATTTCCAGTGAAAAGACCAAGGAGATTCTCGATAGGGCGGAGCAGACCATTGAGACCGAGCGCGAGGAATTTGATCATTTGAATGGGGCGTTCGACACCAAGCGCTGGCTAGGTTTTTTGTTCGGTTTCCTGCGTGACCCATTGGTTATCGCAGCTGCGGTGGGAATTGGATTCCTAACCGGCGTCTGGCTGTTTTCGATCGCTGCCATGGGCACTTGGGTCAAATTGGACGCCACCCAGGTTCTTATCGCTAGGCTCGCTCTCCTGTGTGTGTTTTGCTGGCCAATCGCGGTGCTCATTAGCATGTGTGGAATTGCAATCTTGACCATGGCAGCGAACCGAGCGAACAAAGTTGTCGAGTGGCCATTCGCAAGGCTATCCGAGTCGGTAGGTGAATGCGCGATGGTAATTGTCTCAGTGATGGCAGCTAGTATTCCCGGCGGAATGATCGGTGCCGCGTTTCGATCCTTCAACTCGCATCCAATGGTCGCATTCGCTTTCGCCATCATAGGGATTTGGGGGCTCACTCCTATTTTACTGCTCAGTATGATCGACAGCGGATCGGTATTCGAACCCTACTCCAAGGCCGTGTTCAGTTCCATCAAAAGTCGGCCCGAAGCTTGGGGAGCCATGTACATGCAGACGGGGTTGTTCCTGTTGCTGTTCTTTATGTTCATGTTGATCACCAACTCCCAGACGCCCGTCGGTGACTTCGTCCTAGGGCTGGTCTTGCCGCTGACTTGTTTCTTCGTATTTAACCAATACGGCGTGCTTGCTGGCCGAATCAGCCAAGTGACCGAAATGGGATTCGCAGGGGATTTTTCGGAGGACTAACCCGTCATCTTGCAATTTCCACTACCGTCCTCTGGCAGCACGTTCTTTGGTTGTTTCTTTCTTTCTGCTGAACCAATCGCAGAACGTAACGCACAAATCAAAACGGAAT
>JANPNA010000237.1:0-29684 GCA_031427235.1 Pirellula sp. | reverse complement strand
GGCATTCAGGCGTATCCGGGCAGCACTGTGGCCTGGCGACACATCCGCATCAAACCGTAGTTCAAAATCAGGCGTCTTGTCACCGACTGTTCTTAGTTGCTAACTGGTGTCGAACTCCGCTAGGCGACGAGGAGCACCCGGCACGAAGCCAAGGCATGTCATCTCGCCACCGCATTCGGAGCGTTTCAAGGTTCGCTTCTCCTCTAGCGGTTTGGCAGCCACGGTCAAGACGCATACCATGTTCAGCGTTACCGTCATTAACATCGACAGCCATTCCCAGTTCGTATTGGCTCGCGGATCTGCGAAGCCAAAGTGTCGGACCTGATTGAATCGTTACCATCATCCGCTACCTGGGATGACGTGATGTATCGGATATACGTTCGACAAAGCATTGAGTCCGGGCTAAAGGACGTTGAGCAGGGGAATAGGACCGATGTGAAAGACGTTCATAAGAAATTGGGTCTTCCCGAATGAAAGTTGAATGGACTTCCAATGCGATTCGCCAGCTAATTGGGATTCACGATTTCATTGCAAGGGTCGGGGTAACAGTGGTCATTTGAAAAGTTGGGGTTGCAGCACTTTAGGGTTCTTCCATGTTTTCTGTCAATTGCAGGCGAAGAATGCGTGCTACCTGAGTGCGTTTGGACTGAACCGTCAAGCCTAGGTTTTCGTTGACCCATCGATGGACGAGCTTGGTCGGGACGGTGAGCATCGCGTCTTTAATGGTCGTCATCGTGGTCGTGCCAAACAGCGCCGCCCAGACTAGAACAAAGCTGCTGAATCCGCTTTTGGATTGGCTACCTTCCATGGCCTTCAGTCTACCGAAACTCGATTCCAAGATCTCGGTGCTGCCAGGCACTCGGATATCTTCGGAGACTTTTGCGCACTCATGCTGGCATCCGTTAAGGCCAGCCAACTGCACCATAGCTGCACGTCGTCGCGATACTCCAAAAGCCAAGCGAACTTCGCTTGCAAGCGTTCATTGCTACAAAAGGATGCGGGAATCAAAGCGGAGGTATCGAGAATCTCCAAGCTGGGGTTGCGATTGACTTTTCCCTGAGTTGATCGCGACTGAGCAATAACCATCTGGCTAATTGTTTGGGGCGGCTACAATACTCGGCGTCGATCTTAAGCTGAGCCGCGAAACACTTTCGCTAGCGTTCCCTAGTAGCGGAATGCGTCCAGCATTTCGTTGGCGTCCAGCATTCACGAAAGCTTTGACAGCTTTCGCTACGATTTAAATCGGCCCGCCTTAAGATCGACGCCCGATACTCGTCCAGCAACCCCTGAGAATTCTCACAATTTCAGCTACCGCAGCTACCGAAATGGGCGTGGAGAACAGTTCCGGCTAAGGCTATATTTCCGACCGTTGTTGACTTGTAGGGTGCAGCGAGTTATTCTTATGCCTTGAGTTAGCATCGGCAAAACTCGTCCCGCCTATTGAAAACAACGCTTCTCTGAGCCTCTCATCTCGTCGGCTTGAAGATGCGTCCCGCAGACGACGGTTCCCTAATTGATTTCATTTGGGGTTCCAGAAAATAAGGACTAGGAATCTATGTCGCTCGGCCCGCGTTGCATTGTTTTCTCGACCGCAACATTTCTCATTTTGATGGTGGAGCCAACGGCGAACCGCTTGTTGGGTCAAGAGGCAGCCAAAGTGTCCTCCCCAAGCTTTGCCAAAGAAGTCCTCCCCATCCTCCGAGCGAATTGCTTCGGATGCCATCAAGATTCCAAGAAGCTTGGCGGATACATAATGACCGATTTTCAAATCTTGCTCAAAGGAGGAGAGTCGGGTTTCGCCGCCATTGTTCCTGGCAAGTCTGCCGAAAGCCATCTCATGAGTGTAATCGTGCCTGTCGATGGCAAAGCGGACATGCCCAAAAAAGGCAAACCGCTCAGCGAGGTCGAAATCGACACCATCAAACGCTGGGTTGATGCAGGTGCCATCAACGATTCCCAAACCGCCGGTCCACGTTTCTCGTTAGCCAATCCCCCAATCTACGCTAGAGCACCGACCATTGGCAGTTTGGATTTCTCCAAGGATGGAAAACAAATTGCAGTCTCTGCCTTTCACGAAACACTTCTTTTTAATGCGGAAAACGGACAACTTCAACATCGTCTGGTTGGACTAAGCCCACGAGTTGAGTCCATCCGCTATTCACCCGACGGCAAGTGGATAGCAGTCGGAGCTGGCGAGCAAGGTGTGAGTGGCGAATTGCAACTTTGGAATGTTGAGTCGAACCAGCTTGAACTCAGTTTGCCACTTGGAAGCGATACGCTTTTTGGAGTGAATTGGTCTCCTGACTCGACCTTGATCTCGTTTGGTATGTCCGACAATACCGTCCGGGCTGTGAACTTAAATGGTGAGCAAAAACTTTATCAGCGGGCACATGAGGATTGGCCTCGTGCGACCGTCTTTACTCCAGAGGGCAAGCACCTCATTTCCGCCAGCCGCGACATGACAGTAAAGTTGATCGAGGTGGAAACGGAACGATTCGTGGACAACATTACTTCGATCACTCCAGGCGCTTTGCGAGGTGGAGTTCAATCCCTTGCGAGCCATCCATTGCGAAACGAAATCTTGGTAGGTGGTGCGGATGGCACACCCAAGATTTATCGCGTCTTTCGGCAAACCGCACGCGTAATTGGAGACGATGCCAATCTGATCCGGCAATTGGATAACTTGCCCGGAAGAATCTTTAGCGTAACGATCAGTCCAGATGGTCGCTATCTGGCCGCAGCCTCAACCTTAGATAACCAAAGCACCATCAAAGTCTGGTCATACGATGTAGATGCGGAACTTCCAGCGGAGATCAAAGCCATCCAGGCCAAGCGGGTTGCCTCCCTCAAACCGGACGAGAAAAAGAAACTCGCAGACTATGTCACCGCACAACCCAAGGTCATTGCCACCTGGACAATCCCGACTGCGGCCATCTACGCGATTGCCCTGGATTCCAATGGCCGGCTCGCCGCGGGCGGTTCCGACGGACGACTTCGCGTCTGGAACTGTGCGAATAGTGAGTCCGTCTTCGATATCGATGCGACCCCCAGCTCGACTACCATTGCCGCCGATGTTGGCTTGATTACCGAGCTTCGAACGAAACGCCTGACGGAGCTAGCCGCCTCACATTCGACGGAGCGAGCCTCCGCCGAATTCCTTAAAGAAGTTGACAGCTTTTTAATCTCCCGTGTTACGGCCATCAATGTCCAACCCGCGTCGCTTGAGCTCGACGCTTGGAACGCCTCGGCGCAGATCACGGTTTCAGCAACGTTGGAGAATGGCGAAGTGCGCGATGCAACCCGAGTCGCCTCGCTCACGTCTTCTTCGCCAAACGTATGGCTTTCGAAACGCGGATGGGTTCAACCACTTGAAAATGGAACTTGCAATATCGAAATCCAAATCGGCGGCCACAAAAAGACGCTGCCGGTTACCGTTGCGATGGATGCTAAGAAATCCATGGACTTCATGCGAGATGTCAACCCAGTCCTGTCTCGCGTCGGCTGCAATTCAGGTACTTGTCACGGAGCTCAAGCGGGCAAGGGCGGTTTTAAGTTGTCGCTGCGTGGATACGACCCAGTCTACGACGTAAGGGCATTGGCCGACGACTTGGCCGGCCGACGCATCAATCCGTCCTCACCAACCGATAGCCTCATCATGACCAAGCCACTGGGTTTGGTGCCCCACGTCGGGGGCAAATTGTTCGAGGCTGGCGACAACCATGCGCTCGTCATTCGTCAGTGGATTGCAGAAGGAGCCAAAATAGATGCAACCAATACCAAAGTTGCTCGCATAGAACTTTCCCCGCTGAATCCAATTGCGCCCATGCCAGGAGCGGTTCAGCAACTTCGCGTTGTCGCCACTTATCCAGACGGCAAAACACGCGACGTGACTCGAGAAGCCTACATTGAAACCGGCAATGCCGAAGTTGCAGCCGTGATCGAAGGTGGACGTATCCAAGCACTGCGCCGAGGTGAAGCCCCGATTCTGGCTCGCTACGAGGGAGCTTATTCAGCCACCATGCTCACCGTTATGGGAGACCGATCCGGTTTCGACTGGCAGCCGACGACCTCCGAAAACCCGATCGATTCGATCGTGGCCGCAAAATGGGATCGCATGAAAATCATGCCTTCAACGATTTGCAGCGACGCCGACTTCTTGAGACGCGTGACTCTGGACCTTTCGGGTTTACCTCCCACAGCAGATCAAGTGAAAGCGTTTCTCGCCGACGCTACGCCTACACAAGAAAAGCGTGAGAAGCTCATTGACCAATTGATCGCTAGCGAAGCCTTCGTTGACCACTGGACCAGCAAGTGGTCCGACTTACTGCAGGTCAATTCTAAGTTCTTGGGCAAAGAAGGGGCTACAAAATTCCGAGAATGGATCCGCGAGAGTGTGGCTGGCAATAAGCCCTATGACAAGTTCGTGCACGAGATCGTTACTGCAACCGGCTCCAATCGCGAAAACCCAGCCGCTTCGTACTACAAAATCTTGCGAACCCCAGAAGATACCCTTGAAAACACCACCCACCTGTTTCTCGGAGTTCGGTTCAACTGCAACAAATGCCATGACCATCCATTTGAACGATGGACCCAGGATCAATACTACCAAACTGCCGCGTTCTTTTCGCAAGTCTCTTTGAAAAAGGACAATGAATCTGGCGACAAGACCATCGGTGGCACGGCTGTCGAAGGCGCAAAACCGCTGTACGAAGAAGTGTCCGATGCTGGCACCGCTGAAATGAAACATCAAAAGACGCAACAAGTTGTTGCACCGAAGTTTCCTTTCCAGGCCGAGCACACGGTCGTGGCAGATGCGTCTCGGCGCAAGCAATTTGGAGCTTGGCTTACCAGTCCAAAGAACCCTTATTTCGCCCGCAGCTACGTCAACCGAATGTGGGGCTATTTGTTGGGTAAAGGACTCATTGAACCGATCGATGATATCCGTGCAGGCAACCCGGCAAGCATTCCCGAGTTGGTTGAATACTTGGAAAAGGACTTTGTTGGGCATGATTTTGACGTACGCCATCTGGTGAGAACGATTTGCCGTTCGAAGATCTATCAGCTTTCGATGGAATCCAACAAATGGAATGCGGACGATGACCGCAATTACTCGCATGCGCTACCTCGACGTTTGCCGGCCGAAGTTCTGTATGACGCCATCCACCAAGTCACTGGCTCCGTTTCGAAGTTGCCTGGGATGGCACCTGGCGCTCGTGCCGCGTCCCTTTCCGATGCCGAGTCTGGATTGAAAGATGGGTTTCTGACCAATCTTGGTAGACCGCCACGTGAAAGCGCTTGCGAGTGCGAACGATCGAGCGAATTGCGGCTTGGGTCGGTCATGGCGCTGGTGAGTGGCCCTACGCTTGGGTCGGCTATCTCCGATGAGACCAACTCGATCGGTCAACTCGTAAAGCAGTTTCCAAACGATGCGGAATTGATCAATGAGTTGTTCCTGCGTGTCCTCAGTCGACCTGCCACAGAGGCCGAAATCGCGTCTGCGTCCACTGTTGCTAGTCTGATTGCGAAGGACCACGAATCGCTGACAAAGTCGCTGGTCGAACGCGAAGCGTGGTGGCTGGAGGAGAAACCGAAACGTCAAGCACAGCTAGAAGCTGACCGAGTTGATGCACAAGCCAAGTTGGCATCGCGAGTTGAACTGATTCAACCCGAACGGGACGCAGCAGAGAAGATGCGAGTCGAGCGAAGCGTGGCAGCCAAAGCCGCGTTGGATGCTTTGGAAGCCGCTTTGCCGGACAAACTAGAGGGATTCTTGAAGGAACGAAAAACCGCAACGATTTGGCGAACACTCATGCCGAATAAGGCCGAAGCGTCCAGCAAAGCCACGTTGGTACCGCAAAGCGATCGTTCTCTTATTGCTCGAGGAGCAGCCGACAAAGGCGTTTACACCATTGACACTCCATCGGATCCATCGGAATTCAATACGGTTCGATTGGAAGCACTCACTGGCACCGAGTTCAAGACCGCTGGACCTGGTTTGTCGGCAAACGGTAATTTTGTTGTCACGGAACTGGAAGTCTACGTCGGAATGGCCGACAAGCCCAAGGAGATGCGGAAAGTGAAATTGACCAAAGGCTTAACCGACTTCGATCAACCCAGCTTTTCAGCCGCAGCGGTCATCGACAACAAACTAAAAGACCAAGGGGGTTGGGCAATCAACGGTGCAGAGGGGTCTGAACATTGGGCCGTATTTGCAACGGAAGAGCCGGTTAAATTGCAACCCGGTGAGATTATTCAATGGCGAATCCATCAGTTCCACGATGCTGTAGATCATCGACTTGGACGTTTCCGATTGAGCGTGGCCAATCGTGACGGTGAGTTGGCACTGGGCCTTCCCGAATCCTTGAACGCGGTTGCTCAGGTGCCGAAGTCGGCTTGGACCGAGTTAGTCACCAAGGAATCGTTAGGGTACTTCCGAGTTTCCTCTTCAGACCTTAGAAAGCTGAAAGAGACATTGGACAAAGAAAACAAGCCTTTGCCCGAAGACGAGCAAGTTGTATCGTTGAAAAAACGGATAGAACGCCTTGCGGTGCCGCTCGCGGACGACAACCGATTGGTAAGATTGAGAAACGATGTGAAAGAGAGTGAGACCCAGCGAAGCCATTCGCGGTTAACTGCCGCCGAGGATATCGCCTGGGCCTTGATCAACAGCCCCGCATTTTTGTTCAATCACTAATAAGAAAGATTGTCGCCTTTTGCTCCGCTTTGTCGCCTTTTGCTCCGCAAAAGTGCGTTCAAGCGAGCGGCGATGTGAAAACAACCAATCATAACCCGATACGTAAGTGAGGGACCTGCGAAATGGTCCCTCTCCTAACAAACTGAAATCACGAAACGCACTTTCGCGGAGCGAAAGGCGACAATAATTCAACCACCAAGTCAACTAACAGGGACCTAACCAAAATGTTTCGATTGATCGGCAGTGCTGGCAAAGACCTTTGTGATCGCCATCTTAACGTATCGCGACGCGACGTTTTGAGAGTCGGTGGCTCAGGCTTGTTTGGTTTGAGTTTGGCGAATCTCCTCAAACTGCAATCGGTACAAGCGACCGAAAACACCAAAGCTCCCGGTTGGAACAAAGCCAAACGGATGATCATGGTCTATCTCCAAGGTGGACCCAGCCATTTGGACCTTTGGGACCCCAAAGAAAATGTTCCTGACAAAGTCAAAAGCGTTTTCAGTAACATCTCCACCAAAATACCGGGCATCCAGTTCACTGAAAATTTGCCGCGACTGAGCACCATCAACGATCGATTCACCATGATTCGTTCGATGAGCTACACGCCCAACGGACTGTTCAATCATACGGCCGCGATCTACCAAATGATGACAGGTTACACGACGGATAAAGTGAGTGCGTCCGGACAACTCGAGCCTCCGTCCCCAAAGGATTTTCCCAATTTTGGCTCCAACATCGTTCGCTTGCGTCCCGCGGACGAGCCGATGCTCCCTTTCGTGACGCTTCCTCGACCTCTTCAAGAGTCCAATGTGGTTGGAAAGGGTGGCTATGCTGGATTCCTCGGCAAGGCCTACGATCCATATACATTGTTCCCAGATGGAGACGATTTGGACGTCAATAAGATGGACAAGATCAATGTCAGCGATCTGCAGTTGCGACCTGAGGTTTTCGCCGTCCGGCTTCAACGTCGAGCCGCGTTACGAGACCTCATCAATGCTCAGATGCCGATTATCAACGCGGCAGTGGAAAATCAACAGCTCGACGAATATTTCTCGCAAGCTCTTTCGTTGGTAGTTTCGGGCAAGGCACGAGAAGCGTTTGATTTGAGCCAAGAGGCGGACGTGCTTCGCGATGCCTATGGCCGAAATGCGTTTGGCCAGAGTTGTTTGCTGGCCAGACGATTGGTCGACGCCGGTACACGAGTCGTCGAGGTCATTTGGCCAAAGGTTGCAAACAGCGATAACCATTCTTGGGATCATCACGTCGACTTGTCCAAGCGGATGAAGAACCAATCGGCACCGATGCTCGACGCTGGCTTGTCTACCCTCATCGAAGACCTGGATCAGCGGGGAATGCTTGAGGATACGTTGGTGGTAGCCGTCGGCGAGTTCGGACGTTCTCCGGAACGTGGCGTGAGCACCAGCGGCAATGGCAATACCGACGATGGTCGAGACCACTGGCCTTATTGCTATACGGCTGTGATGGCTGGGGCTGGAACCAAGCGCGGTTACGTGCATGGAAAGAGCGATAAAACCGCCAGTGCGCCTGTTGAGTCACCACTGCATCCAGCTCAATTACTGGCATCGATTTATCATTCGTTTGGTATCGACCCGGAAACGATTGTTTACAATCACCTCAATCAGCCAAGAGAATTGGTCAAGGCGTTGGCGGTACCTGAACTGTTTGCTTAGTGTGGCACGGTGGTCCCCACCATGATTTCCGTGACGCTGCATTATTTGTGGTGGACTCCGCCGCAGAACGACTGTGGTGCTATTCGTTACTTGCAAAACATTGTCGCCTTTTGCTTCGCAAAAGTGCGTTAACGAGGCGCACTTTCGCGGAGCGAAAGACGACAATAACAGCAATCGTTTTCATCACCATTTAGGTCAGTGATGCAACCATTCATGAACACTCGGCTTGGCCCCTGGAGCTTTTTCCTCTTCACCTTAACCGCCACTTTATCGCTCGCCGACGACCCGAATAAGATGAATTGGCCACAGTTTCGCGGGGCGGACGCAACTGGCGTCTCTCGCAACACCGGCTTGCCAGACCGTTGGTCGGCGACCGAGAACGTCGAGTGGAAAGTAGAGATTCCAGGTCGCGGTTGGGGGGCGCCCGTTGTTTGGGGCGATAACGTATTCCTTTCGACGGTCATCAACTCCGGGGGTACCGAGCCGCTTCGAAAGGGCCTTTATTTATTTGGCGATAGACTCGACATTCCCAAGACGACACACGAGTGGAAAGTCATGTGCTTGGAATTGTCCAGTGGCAAATTGCGTTGGGAAAAGACGGTCCGCACAGGCATACCGACCGCCCCGATCCACATCAAAAATAGTTACGCCTCCGAAACGCCAGTTACCGATGGTAAGCATTTGTTTGTTAGCTTCGGTAGCGTCGGCATCTATTGTTTCGACTTGGCAGGTTATTTAGTGTGGAGTCATGAGTTGCCAGCCCACCCCATGAGAATGGGTTGGGGGACGGCAAGTTCGCCAGTGCTTCACGGTGATGTTCTTTATTATCAAAACGACAACGACAAGCAGTCGACGCTAACGGCCCTCAATAAACTGACGGGTGAGACACTTTGGTCCATCGATCGGGATGAGAAGAGCAATTGGTCGACCCCGTTCATCTGGACACACTCCGGTGGAACGGAAATCGTTACGGCTGGCACGCGGGCAGTTCGCAGCTACGACCTTAATGGCAATTTGCTTTGGTCGCTCAAGGGGATGTCAAGCATCACCATTGCGACGCCGTACGTTGTGGACGATTTACTCTACGTTAGTTCGGGCTATGTTATGGATCCGACCAAGGCGTTGTACGCGATCAAGCCGGGGGCCAAAGGGGATCTAACGTTGCCGAAGGATCAATCCAGCAACGACTACATCGTGTGGTCGACAAAGAAGATTGCCCCCTACAATCCAAGCACGCTAGTAAGCGATGGCCGATTGTTTGTCCTGTACGATGGCGGGGTAGTCACATGCTTGAACGCCAAAACGGGTGAGGCCTTTTATGAGCGTCAACGTTTGAACCGCGGGGTAGCTTTTACGGCTTCCCCGTGGAGCTATGACGGGAAGATTTTTTGTTTGAATGAAGATGGTGAATGCACGGTGATTCGTGCTGGCGACAAGTTAGAAATTCTGCACACGAACAAACTGCAGGAGGGTGACATCTGCTTGTCAACTCCCTCGATCGCTGGCGATCGATTGTTGATTCGAGCCGACCAGCGGTTGTATTGCATTCGCAATGCGAAATAGTCGAAACTCGCAGCGCGAAATGAGCGAGGATTCCACAGGCTTGGTTGTCCGAGTCGACCGTAACCTACAATTGCCGTCGCACCATCTACAAAATCTTCGCGAGCTTCATCCCTAAGTTCGTCGGTCCGTAGGTGCAGCGATAGCGTTCCAACGAAGCAAACAACGTTCACGGTCATCCGAACTTCCGGGGAAAGGTCAATTCGATGCTGGTCGGGTTGGTCCTGCGTCTTGGCTGCAATTTTTTTTCATCGATTTTACCACGTTTAGCGGCTTCGAGTACAATTGCAGAATCGGTCGTGAATTCGTTTCGCTTGGAGGTCAAAGGCGTGAGTCAGCAGATTGGTATTCCTGGGATTGTTCGCAACGGTTTGGTAGTGCCGCAATCGAAGCAGTCATTGCCCGAAGGTACGCACGTGGAAATCCGGCTTGAGCCTGGCGAAATCCCAGAAGCCCTAAGGAAGGAAATCGAAGCTTGGGACATGGCAAGCGATGAGTCTTGGAAATGGATCGAAGCCTTGGAATCGGATGAGAAATGAAGATTGGTGACATTCATTGGGTGGAATTGCCCGAAGTTGGCGGACGTGAGCAATCAGGACGAAGACCAGCCATCATCATGCAAGACGACAACTATGCCGCGAGTCTTCCAACAACTATCATTATTCCACTTAGCAGTGCCATGGCAGCGCTTCGATTCCCAGGTACAGCACAAGTGAACGCAATCGAAAGTTCGGGACTTCGAACAGATTCGATTGCCCTCGTCTTTCAGGTGCGGGCGATTGATCGCGGCAGGATTAAAGAAATGATCGGCGTCGTCTCCCCTTCAGAGCTTGTGGATATTCGATCGGAACTGACCAAGCTTCTTGGCTCATAGCCTGTTCGACGAACGCTTCGATTCAGCCGTCCCGAGGGGAAAGAAGCGGCGTCTGCAAGATGGGCCTGTAATTGTGGAGCAAACAAAATAGGAGGAACGCGTCAAAATCGGAAATACCGTTCCGATGAATGTGGCGATAATTCCCCACGTGTATCGACGGTTCCAATATAGACACCCAGCAATCAACCAACAAACCCCTACACCAAGATACAGCGTGCAACCCGCACACATTTCGACCAGTTTCGTCCATTTGTTTTGAAAAAATAGCACGTTCACCATTACAACGACTGCGAAAATTCCAAACAAGACGCTCGCACCGCCAGTCATACAGAAAACCGCTGCTGGTAAGAAGCGCCATCGAAATCGCGTCACCACTTGAGACGGAAGCTCAGTTATCTCTACAGCCTGGCTGCGTGGCGATTCGTAGGGATTGTTTTCGCGTGATGACATCAAATGCGATTCCTGAATTCGAGAATGCATATTCTACTGCTATTTTCAACGTCTTATTCAGCTTGATCCCGAATTAGGCAGAATGGAGATCGGGAATATGCCGAACGTTGGATGGACATGGTCCAGAGGTTCAATGATACCTTTTTATTTCTTGGCGTGCCAGCAAGCCCTTACCGCTTCCGGCACGCCGCGCACGGGAGAGGCGGTGAGGGGCTGGGCGTGCTTACAGACGGTGGCTGTACTACCGTTTGCGGAGATTATTGATCTCGTTAATCAATAGCCCCAAAGCAAACGTGCCGACGCAGAGATAGAACTGAGTGCGTTCCCGTTCCAGTGAACCAGCCACGAGCAACAGCAGCACGGCGACACCGACATAAATCAACGCGGCCCCGTGCTCGTACCATTTAACCGGAGATTGCTCAGCCATGAATCGGCGCGCAATCCATACGCTTGAGACCGCCAATGCACCGCAGGCCGTTAAGGTCAATCCAAGGTACGTCACGATGTCCTTGATTTGAGATACCCAAACCACTACGATACTTAGTAGCCCCTGCACCACAATCGCGGTTCTTGGAACTTGGTCCGAGATGCGAAACAATTTTGGCAGTCGGCCATCTTCGGCCATTTGCGCGTAGACCATGGGGCCGATGGCCATCATCGCCAAAATACTAGTCGCCGCTGAGAGAATGATCGCTATTCGAATCAAACCGGATAGCCAATCGCCGCCAATGTTCTGCGCGACTGCCGCTACATAGCTTTTACCCGATTGCGCAATGCGCTCGGGACTCATTCCAAACAAGAATACGTAGTTCAGCAGTAGATAGAGAACCACGACCAACACACTCGCCATCAACATGGACCGGCTTACAAGTTTCCGTCCATTCCCTTGAATGGTATTTGGCCCTTCGATTTCTCCCGCCAGATAGATACTCGCATTGAATCCCGTATACGCGAGTGAAATATAGAAGAGAGAGACGATCATTTGTATCCAAGTCGACGGCTCCATGAGCCTCACGCCAAGCGAAGCAGATTCGTTGGTCGCACTGGCGGCATCCACAAGCAATCCGGTGTTGGTCCCCTGCAGGACAAACGGCAGTCCGACGAACAAGAAAACGCCGAAGCAAATGAGTTTTACGGCGATTACCCCATTGTTAAACCAAGCCCCAATTCTCAAGTGGCAGCCATGCAAGATGGCAACGAACACGATGCTGGCAGTGGCAATGAGCTTGACGGAGGTGGTCGTCGAGTCGGATCCTCCGATGTATTCCCCCACCAGCAACGCCGACGCGGCGATGGGAGCGGTAAAGCCGGCGATGATCGATATCCAGCCAGCAACAAATCCAATGGCAGGGTGCACGCATCGCGTTAAATAGGAATACTCACCCCCCGACACCGGCAATCGATTGGCAATCGCTCCATAAGCGATCGCACCGCAAATCGCATGGAATCCCCCAATCAACCATACCAACAAAACCAATCGAGCATCTTTGAGCGACAGCAGGGAGTAATAACTACCAACGTAAACGCCAACGCCAATCATGTTGCCGACGACTAGGCAGACCAGTGAAAACAAGCCAATGACTGGGCTTTTAGGAATTGGATGATTGGATGTTTGGATGATTGGATGATGGTTGAGGAAATGCATGCGTTTGCCGTGTGGGAACTCATCTTAGACGAAGTTTGTAGCAGAATGAATACCGACGTAACCGGCTCGGGCTATGATATGGCTGCCCCATTCGGGCAACCCACTGAAGCATTTCAATCAATGATTCCTCAGGTTGAGCGGGAGCTTGTCTCCCTTCAACCTTGTTTTGGCATCCTACCAAGCTAGCTAGAAACCACCGCACTTCGCTCCCGCTTCGCTCGCCAAGGCGGGCGAAGCCGGAGCGAAGTGCGAGAATTTACGGCCTGTGCAGCACTCTTAGGACGCCAAAACGTCGTCCGTCGGAGTCGAGCTCCGAGCGGACGAAAATCACTAGAAAAATTAAATCTCCCGAAATCAGCGCCGACAAGTTTTGAAATGACGCTCGGCATAATTGCCTTGGAATTAACTCCTTGTCCGTACCCGCCAGATCGCGACAATGAAGCTAAGAACGACAATGGACGTAAGAAAAGAAAAATAGTTATGCAACCTCACACCCTCTCGCCAGAGGAATCGAGTGGCTCGATGATTTTTGTCCGACAGCAACGTTATCCATTTTTGCGTCCAAGCCTCGCATTCCTTTGCCTTTTTTTCCTGCCATCGGCGTCATTGCTAGCTCAAGCAATTCCAGGCAATGTAGAAGCTATCGCTGCCGAACCCTACGGCGTCGCCCGTCTGACCATTCCGGCGGGACAGTTGGAGCTGACCACAACTCTACGAATCGTAGTATCGGACCCCAGTGATCGAATCCTGTTTCCAGCCATCGATTTCCTGACCAGCGAACCGCCCGAGGTGCATTCGGCACAATCGGGTGAACGATTGCGTTTGGGGAGTGGAGCATTGATCGGTCGAATTCGGAGCGCCATTCAGAATGCACAACAACAAATCGACCCCCTTGAATTGGTTCGTGTCCAGTTTCTGTTTCGAGGGCACGAGCCGTTTCAAGTTCACTTGTCAGGTGACCTTGAGACGACCATTGAGGTCAGACCAATTAAGCTTCCAGAGTCGGTGCAAGGTGCAGTCCACAACAAGCAAAGTTCTCAGAAGCTTTCTCAGGCGCCCCAATTCCAAGTGTTAGTGCGTTCTTGGTGGGATGGATACGTGCAACAGGCCAAGCGTCAGTTGGAGCGAAGCGACTACCCCGCCATCGTGGAAAGCTACTTGACCCATATGCTCGCCGACCGATATGGTTTCGAACTGCCGGAACTCGTGAAGAAGAGCCCAGCCAAGCGAAAACAATCCGATCCATTGCCCACCATCGCGTTGGTAGCAGGCGTAGAGGAGTTGAGAGCCGAACTCTTTCAGGAGTCGCTGCTCAAGCCTCCGCCAATGAGCCTAAAGCTCGTTCCGACTCCGGAGCCGCCGAGGTGGATTGATCCTGCAGTTCCCTACACACCCGAGAACTTAGTGATTGAACCGATTTCGAAAGTTGTGCCTCCAGAATGCTATTATCTTCGGTTTGCAGGCTTCTCGAATTACCTTTGGTTTCAATCGCTGAGTCAAACGCGAGGTGGCGATCTAGCTCAAATGGCCGTGCTTCGTGGTTTCAACTACGGGACGAACAAGCGAATGGAGCGAATGCTCAATACCAAAACCACCGCCATCGCCAAACTCTTTGGCGACTCGATTATCGGGGATATGGCGATAGTCGGACAAGATCTCTATTTGCAGGAAGGACCTTCTCTCGGTGTTATTTTCGAAGCCAAGAACGTGGCGCTGTTAAAATCTTCTCTCAACTCAGACAGAACCGCAGCCGTCAAACGACTGGCTGACATCGGATGCAAATTGGAAGTCGTTGAAGTCCGAGGCGAAAAGGTTTCCCTATTGAGCACTCCGGACAACCAAGTCCGTTCGTTCATGGTGGACCGCGGATCGTATGTGTTTGTGACGACCAGCAGAAGACTCGTCGAGCGATTTCTTGACGTCAGCGGTGGCCAGTCATCGCTAGGGGATTCGAAAGCGTTCCGATTCGCTCGCTTGATGATGCCGCTCGAAAACAAGTATGATGTTTTCGTCTACCTCTCCTCCGAGTTTTTTCGAAATCTTGTATCGCCTCAATATCAAATCGAACTGCGACGGCGACTGAAGGCCATAGCGGCAATCGAAATCGCTGAACTAGCGAGTTTGACGTCAGCCGCCGAGTCAGGAGTCAAGCAATCCACGCCAAGTATTGAGCGACTGGTTGCGGACGGTTACTTGCCGCCATCCTTCCAAACTCGCGTTGATGGCTCGCAAACGCTCGCCTTTGCAGGCACATGGCATGATTCTTTGCGCGGAAAACGCGGTAGTTTCTTGCCAATTGCCGACGTGGAATTTTCCGACTGCTCGGTGGAAGAAGCTCAATCGTATCGCGATCAAGCCTCTTTTTATGCGAGCCAATGGCAACAAACCGATCCGTTGATGGTTGGCGTTCGTCGCTTCGCTAGAGATCCAAACGAACGAGTAGAGCGGCTTGCAATCGAAGCGTACATCGCGCCATTGGGTAGGGAAAAGTACGGTTGGCTCTCAAGTATGCTTGCGGCTCCCGTACGAACCCAGATCCAACTTCCTCCCGATGATGTCATCAATTGCCAAGTGCATCTTGCTGGCCAAAGCACGAGCCGATCCTATTCGCCGGATCATGTGATGTTTGCGGGTCTAAAAGATATGATCCCTCCAGTCCCTGGTGAAACCAAAGGACTTTTAGCAACGCTTCGAACGTTGCAGTCTCTGCCAGCGTATTTAGGTGCATGGCCACGGCCTGGTTACCTAGATCGATTGCCTTTAGGATTGGGGGGCGGACCGCCGGACGCGATCGGCTTTTCGAAGTTGATCATCGGAGTCTGGCGTTGGCAGATGGGGGGCTTCAGTGTCCTCTCGTTCGATCGATCGATATTGGACAACTGCACACTCTATCTACGTCCGATTCCAGCAGAAGATTTTGCGCAAGGCAGAATTAAGATCGGTGACCTGGAAAAGAGCAAGTTGTCGGCTTGGTTCAACACATTTTGGTTTCGACGCGCCGCTCAATCCACGCGAGGGAACTTGATGTTGCTTGATTCTCTCCAGCAGCAACTCAAAGTGGAACCACAAGATGCTCTGACTTCTGCCGAAGAACTACTCGATGCGAAATTGCAGTGTTCACTTGGCGGAAGTTACGTTCTCGAATCGGCCGAATCCAATGCTAGGAAAACCATGTGGGACAGCACTGCTTGGCCGAAGCAGTTCGGCGTAAAGCAAGGCAAATCCTCGGCCTTGGGATTTGATTCCTCAAAATGCCTTCCGCTGGCTGAGTATCAAGCGCCATGGCTTCAATGGTTTCGAGGAGCACAATTGCACCTAACCCAATTGCCAGAACGACTCATTGTCGTCGGGACGATTGATATCGAACCTGTACCGATAAGTGCCGAAGACTCGACCGCCGAGAAATTAAATGGTGGAGCATTGCCCAAAATGGATCTCGACTTGTTCAATTTACCTTTTAAGTTCTTTCAAGGTGATAAACCCAAAGCCGACAAAGATGGCGAAAAGAAACCCGGTGAAACCCGGAAGAGTTTCTGATGTCGGGAACAAAACTGTTGGTGGGGGTCGACGAGGCGGGTTATGGTCCAAGCATGGGCCCGCTCACGATTTGCGCAACGGCATGGCGTGTTCCCATTTCTTTTAACGCTTGCGAAATGTCGCAACGACTAGAACCCGAGTTTTTGGCCAAGCCGATTAAGCCGACTTCTATGCATGTTCCAATCGGTGACTCCAAAAAGATTCACCGAGAAAAATTGGCTGTCGAAGGGCTTCTTCTAGGGGCTCGATTCCAGTGTTTCGCAATGGACGGAACGATTCCGTTGGACTGGGATTCACGTATCGCATCCTTTGCAAGGCAAGATTGGGAGCGGCTGTCGAAAATTCCGTGGTATGTCGGGCGTCCATCGGGCTTCACCGAAAAGCTTGGCCAGACGATCCTGGATCAGCCAGCCTACTTTCGAGCAGCCATCGAAAAGCTAAGGACAAATTCGATCGCGTTGGTCGGTGTTCGAATGCGTGTGATTGATGAAATCGAATTCAATCAGCAAGTCGATCGAATCGGCAACAAGTCGACTCTACTGAGCGAGGCATCGCTGGCGCTCGTCAAACAGGTAGTAGTTGAGTTTGCGAATAAGGGCGAGGCCATTGAAGTCTATTGCGACAAGCATGGTGGTCGGAATCGCTACCAAGCCATACTAACTTACATGTTCGATGAGGAGTGGTTTGGAATCGAGCTCGAGAGCCGCGGGTGTAGTCGTTATGTCGCGAAATGGGATGGGCATGTGATGCAAATCCAGTTCAAGGTCGACGGAGATTCCATTTTTCCATCTGCCGCCGCGTCGATCGTTGCCAAATGGACCAGGGAAGAATTGATGGCGCGATTGAACGGATATTGGCAAGCGAATGTCTTGGGCGGATTGGCTGCTACCGCAGGTTATTATGTCGACGCTTTGCGATTCGCCAAACAGATCGAAGGAACCGCGTTGAAACTTGGCTTGGCTCGCGATTCATGGTGGCGTAAAAAGTGACAAGCCTCGAATTGGTAGTGATTGCCGAGGCATTCACCGAGCCAATTCGAGGCTTGTCGCGTATCAGACCTGAGTCTTTGTCCTCAGTATTGGGAACGATAGGTTCAACGCTTTGGCAAGCACCCTCGCGGGCATGTGCTTAGGCAACGATTCATCTACGGACGATCTTCCTTGAGGCCATTTAGTTCAGCCGGTTGGATGTGATTCGCTTTGCGATTTTCACGTTTGATCGCCTCATAGACTTCTTGTCGATGAACAGGAATATCGTTTGGGGCTTCGATACCAAGCCGCACTTTATCCCCACGAATGTCCACAATCGTGATAACAATGTCATCGCCGATCATGATGCTTTCGTCTCGATGTCGCGAGAGTACCAGCATTGGAGACTCCTTTTCTTCGTTTAGGTTGCATCCAGTGCAACAGGGTTGGGTCTAAACAAGTGGGCTGTGTCGCGATCTTAGACTATTCGCCTAAACTCACGCCACGACCAGAGTATCGGCGAGAGAATGCTGTCGAATCACCGAGACATGTTGCTTTCCGTGGACAACTACTGTTCTGTCTTTAACGCCCAACGTTACGATTTATGCTAATTCAAAACGAGTGAAGTCGGCGCGGACCACAATCGTATTCTCGGACTAACCGTTAGGACCGGATATGCCGAGCAGGGCTACCTCCCTGTCAGAGTTTTGCCAACCGGTAAGGTTTAACATGAACTGCAATGGTGATCGAGTTCGATAGGAGCTTTCGGCCAGGCATCTCGACTTATGCGCACTCCAACGCGAAACCGACTCCAAAGTGCATGGTCTCATCTACTACAATCCGACTGTCTCAAATCCGAGAAGCTAGCCAACGTGAAACGCCGGTACCCATCGCATCTTCGTCTGCACCTCGAAGATTCCAACTCCAATGCTCCGTCGAGCGATCTGACTCTCGCCAGCAATCCATCGGGCCGTCCGAGAGAGGAGATTCAAGACGTCCTACGTTCGTTCACGGAAGCAACCCATTGGTCCGTAAGCGAACGGTCGCGGCAGCCAGATTTTAAAAACAAAATACCTGGCCACCATTTGCCAAATCAAACCGGAGTCAGCAATCGTTGGCGTCTAATTGAAACCATGGTGCAGGACGGAGTACTGGATTCCTCGGAATCGACTGAAACCTCGTTTGTACCCATGGATCGGGCTCAAAATCTGTTGGCTTCTATTGAACGCTTAGTCGCGAGATTGGAGTTGGCCGAGGCAACCGTTAGAAACCAGGAAGCAGAACTCGCCACCGCAATGGGCGTAACCAGCTACAGCGATCGTGGGCGAGAGACAGCCGATCGTCTGGAATCTATTTTGGATAGCGTAGCGAGATCGGTTGGGGCGGTTGCCGGAGCCCTGTATCTGCTCGATGATGAAACGTCTACTTTGAAAATGCGTGCTTGTATCGGCTTACCCAAAACCAGGTTGACTGCTCCGCCTCGCGAATTGCGGGGGTCTCTAGCGGATTTGGAGGCACTCTTAGGCAATGCCGTTTTGCTCAGCGATATTGAAATGATGCCAGATTGGCCAAGTCCTGAAAAGTTTTCGGCCGCCCTAGTCGTCCCGGTGGGCTCGACAACGATGCCACATGGCACAATGTGGTTCTGGTCCGAACAACCGCGATCCTACAGTCCTACGGAAGTGGAGGTAGCCAACTTAGCGGCCGGTCGAGTGATGAGTGAGATCGAACAGTCGATCCTGGGACAAGAAGTCCACCTGTCGCGGGCAGTGCAAAAGCAAATCGACACCGCCAGTCTTATTCAAGCAAGCATGTTGCCGGACAATCAAGTTTTGCATGAAGACTTCGACGTCAACGGCTGGACATTCCAAAACGGAACGATCGGCGGAGGATTCCATCATTGGGACGTAAACCAACAAGAGATGATGACGCTTTCGCTGGGAAATGCGAACCAATCCGGCCCCGAGGGCGCGATTGTGGCAACCAGTATCCAATCGATCGTACGGACCTTGTGGAAGAGCAACAACAACCCGATGTCGATCATGCGGACCATCAACGACACGCTTTGGGGAATGCGAGATGCGGACTGGACAGCGTCGATGGGGCTCATTCAAATCAATCCCATAACCGGCTATGGTTCCATCTGTAGTGCAGGAGATATTCAGTCCTTTGTGATCTCGCATCGCGGTTTCCGACCCATCGGTTCCCTGGGACCGCGTGTGGCGGCTCAGCCGGATACCTTTTTCAACAGCAATCGATTCTGCTTACAGCCAGGCGAAATCCTATTGTCGTTCACTTCCAACGTCTTGGACCAAACCAACAGCCAGCAAGTACCGCAGCAAAAAAAGAAAGGGCAGAGGGCCGTCAACTACTCAACGCTCGATCAAAACTCGATGTTGCACATCGTCAAGGACATGTGGGACGAGAGGGCGAGCGATATTGCTGGTTACCTGGCTCGAACACTGCCTTCCCTTGAACGAGACAAGCAGGATGGGCCTGACCGATCGATGATCATTATCAAGAATGTCCGTAAGGTAAGGTAAGGTAAGGTAGGATCGCGAATCTTAAGGGGGCGGCGCTCTTGATGATTGCCCGGCTTTGGATTTCGGTGAATCGTTGCTCTCCACCGACCAGGGGCGGTGGACGCGTGTTGGTCGTTGCCAAGCAGGTAACACAGGCGTGCCGTCCGTGCGATAGTATGGCCGGACACGATCTCGGAAGGGTCGAAAGTTTCCGCTCGAGAAAATCTCGCCATGGTTCACTCCGTCGAAAGAGCCGATAGAAGCAAAGGGGAATTATGTTCACAATAAGAATTTCAAATCCAAGATGCGACTACCCCCCGAAAAAATGCTGTGTCCCTCTGGATCTTCCCCTAGTAGCGGAATGCGTCAAGCATTTCGTTGGCGTCCAGCATTCACGAAAGCTTTGACAGCTTCCGCTACGATTTAAATCGGCCCGCCTTAAGATCGACGCCGACTAAAAGGTTTTGCCAAAGAGGATACTGGTGCTTTGTGACAGCTTAGTTTTAGGGTAGTTTTAGGGTAGTGGATCTTGTTAAAGATCCGAATCCTGCTGGATCTTGTTAAAGATCCGAATCCTGCTGGATCTTTAACAAGATCCACTACCCTAAAATCAAGCTGTCACAAAGCACTTGGAGCGAAGGCCGACAATCCCCACGAACCAGCTACGGTAAAACTCGGCAAAGTCCTGAAATGCCGTTACTTTTTATCAACGGACTTCAAGGCCAGGACGCTTGACTTGCAATGACTCAAAATACGATCTGCGGTATTTCCCAATAAAAATCCTTTCACTCCGCGCCGTCCTACGTTGCCAATGACGATCAGGTCCGCTTGGATTTTCTCAGCCGTTTGGCACATGTCGCGCCATGGTGTTCCCCAGGACAGGTGCACTTGCAATTGGGAAGCATCACACTCGAGAGATTGGATGAACGTTTCAAGTCGCGATTGAGCGTAGTCATGGATTGATTGACGCATCGAATCATGGCTTGTCATTCGCTCGACACTTTTTGAGGGAGTGTCGGTCGTGTCGATGACATGCATCAAATGCACTTTCGCCCCGAATTTTTCAGCAATTGCAATCCCATTCAAGACTGCTTTCCGAGATGTGTCCGAGAAGTCCGTACCCGCCAAAAGCGTTTTCGGTTTCTGAGTCCATTGGTCGCTCACGGCCAACACAGAAGTCGGGCATCGATGGAATAGGCCCCGACTAGTACTGCCCAGAAAAAACTGCTCCCAGCCCGAATGGCCACTTCGCCCCGCCACGACTAAGTCGGCGTGCTCTTTTTCTGCAAAAAGCGACAATTCAATGTGCGGGTCGCCGACTAGGATCTTTGAGCTGACCGCTTGTTCTGGTGGAACTGTTCCTTCCAGGTAATTCTTCATCGTCGCACAAGCTTCGGTGCGAAACTCTTCCTGCATCAACATATAGTCGTTGTAAGGTAATCCAAACTCGGACGCCGACGGAACAAAGGCAAGATCTGGCAAACAATGAACCGCAATGAGCTGGCTCTGAAAGGCAATCGCCAACTCGACAGCTCGGGCCAGGGCAATTTTCGAGTGTGGTGAAAAATCAGTTGCGACCAATATCTTGCGCAAGTCCGCAGATGCAATAGCCATATTGTCTTACGTTTTCATTGAGAGTGGAAAGAAGAAATTCGAATCAACGGCGATTCGAAACCTGAACCTCCACATTATTGACGATTGCCCTCACTCCAGGTAGCTTCCGTAAGACTTGTTGAGCCAATTGCTTAAGAAAAAAGTTGCGTATGCGGTGATTTGCGCGGTGCTGATCAGCGGCTCAATCATTTTCGATCTGCTGTTCGCTCCGCTCCGCACCGAACGCGGATTCTAGTTTTTCCAACAAACATTCCAAACCAAAGGGTTTTCGAAGCCAGGCCACGCACTGCACGTTCGAATGGATCCAGGAGTCTTTCATTGATTCGTCGTCTGCGACCAGAATCGTTGGAATACGGAAAAGCGATGGATCGCTTCCAAGCTTGCCCATCACTCCTTCGCTCCAAAGAATCTCGCAATCCAGCACAATCGCGTCAGGCTGAAAATCTCGAAGAACGGCACAGCACTCCAATCCATCCGAGGCGATCATCAATGTGTGCCCGCACTTCAAGAAATACGCCTGCACAATTTCCAGAAAAAGCTCGTCAGAATCCGCAAACAGTACTCGCATAACGATACTTCTTTGTGATGGCTCGGACAGGAAAGTGTTGTCAATCGACGTTTGTTGTGGTTGGATTCGATGGTTGTATACGTTAGTATTGCAGAAAATCGAGACGCTCACTGGTTTTACTATAGCAGATTCCGCCATGTAAATTAGCTGTACAACGACACGAATGAGGAGATGGCTAGCCCGGATTATTCATCAGCCGTAGGGCGCTAGCCACGGTTGTCGTTGCAACCATAACCGTGCTCTAGCGCCCAATGGCACTCACTTTGATCAAGTAACCCGAAGCGTGAGCGAGGGAAACAAAGGGAAACCTCTCTTGTAATCGCCCTCGCTCACGCTTCGGGTTACTAAAGTGAGCACCATTTGGCTAGCGCCCCTTCGGCCGATCATTAATTGCCCCGTGAATAATCCAGGCTAGGGCGATGGGAGCCCTACAATGTCGCCTTTTGCTCTGCAAAAGTGAGTTGCGTGGCTCGGTGGGGACCACCGAGCCACATGCTACCTTCAGCGATGCTCAATGCGAACTAGCCGAAAGCATGGGCTGCGCGATTCCAATGTATCTATCCAATGCGATCCCTGCCAAGAGTATCGAATTTGCAGGCGGGCAATGCTGCCACTGGTAATTCCTTGACGAGCGAGTTCAATTGCCATCGTACTACTCATGGACTCTTTTTTTGTTGCAGAAGCCCGCTCGCGCTGAAGCAATTGAACCTCAGTTCCATGCGTCTCAATATCGACTAGGAGTGCAAGCACTTCGTCTAGCGATAGTTGTGCTTCTCGCATTGGTGGGAGTTTTGCGAGGTCCATTCCGTCGTGATTCGGCGGATGAGCAATTGGCTGCATGAACGAAGAGGAACCAAGGTCCGGATTCGACTCTAACGGCTTGCGAAATTCCTCTTGCTCGGGTCCAGATTCCTGCGAGGTTGATTCGTCACTCGACTTACGCAAACGAAACCAATCGCGACGATTCATCTTTGGTTCGGATGGATTCATGATCATTTTCCTAGAGAGAGTCGACCTGCATTGCGTCTATAAACTTCGCGTTATTTTCCAGAATGGTTTGCTCGAGCGTTGACGAGGGCGCATGACATTGTTGACAATTCTGCCGCCAGGGATGGGTTGTTTGCAACCCCCGATAACTTGCTTGTCCATGGCAGCTCAGGCAATCGACTCGCATCCATGTTGAGTGTGGAATCTGCGGTGGAGCGCCCGGGAATGCTCTAGGGCCACCTTCGGGAGCAGCCAGTCCGACGAAATGGTTTGAACGAACCATCGCATTTGGCATATCCGTAGACGCGGTTCCGACATGGCATTGCGTGCAGTTCGAAAGAAACGGATGCGACATTTTAGGAATTCGCAGCGTTGCAGTTTGCATACCCTGAGAATGGCATGCGACACAGGACTCGGCTGACGTTTCGGCGATCGGATGTGGAACCGTAGGTGGCGCACCGTTGAATGCCCTGTTCTTCTTTCGCATGTCCAGCGCAAATCGTTTTTCTGCCAAGGGAATTTTATTGTCCACCCCCAACTCTATCGCAGCTTGATCGGTCGTTGGGTATAGAGGTATCGACGAGGTCGAAATCGAGTTGTTGATTTGTGCTAGCTTCGATGACGGTGATTTCGCATGGACTACCATCCCCATTTGCGAGTAATCGGTGGCCGGAATGGATCCCGTTTCCATCGTTCCGAGCGTGCGTGTCGCCCCAACGACTCGGCTTAGTCCTTGAACGCGTGCTGTTTTCTCAAATGGATTCATCGGCGATTGTAGGCCAACAAAATAGCCGACAATTGCGACGAATGTGATCAACGCTCCGACGAGGAGCACGATGCGTGATGGTTGATTTGGCTGCATACGGCTACCTAAACTTTCCTGATGCGGACCGCAGTTTTTTTGTAGTCGGGCTGTTTGGAAAATGGATCAACGGCGTCCAAAGTCAAGTTGTTGACCATCTTGGTCTCATCGAAAAAGGGAATGAATACGGTCCCTTTCGGCGGTTTTCCGCGTCCCTCGATCCAGGCCTGAATCTCCATCGAACCGCGCCGCGATTCGACGATCACCTGGTCGCCGTTTCGAATTCCCGCATCGGCCGCATCGGTCGCATTCATCTCGACATAGGCAGTAGGCATGGCACGACTCAATTCAGGAATGCGACGCGTCATCGATCCTGAATGCCAGTGCTCAAGAACCCGACCGGTGCAGAGCATAAATGGGTAGTCTGCATCCGGGACTTCGGCGGGTGGAATCCATGGGTGGAACCAAATTTGAGCGCGATCGTCCTTTGTGCTTGAGTGGTAGAACTGGATACGTTTTCCGTTGCTCACGTAAGGATCAAGTCCACCCGCAAATCGATGTCGCGTTTCCGTCCATTGGCCATTCACCTGAACAACCGGCCAGCGAAGACCTCTGGCTTTCACGTACTCCGTGTACGGCGCTAAATCCTTATGCTTCAGTCGCGAAAATAGCCGATACTCTTCGAATAGATGCTGATCGACGTTGGTGTCATAGTAATTCTTCCAGTCCCATATCGGAACGGGCTTGCTCTCTTGATCCAGTACCTCAAACAAGAACCGACCATCGCGATCCTTCATGCCCTCAAACCCTTTTTCGAACAAGCGATGGGCCACTGCAATCGTCTGCCAGCAATCATCTCTTGCTTCTCCTGGTGGTTCTACCATTTTGAACCACTGCTGCGTTCGGCGTTCCGAGTTGCCAAACATTCCGTTCTTTTCCACCCACATGGCTGACGGAAGAATCAAGTCCGCTAGCCGCGTCGTGGCTGTCGGATAAACGTCGGATACGATCAAAAACTTTTCCTTCATCCCCTCTTTTTTGTTGAAGAGCTTGTTCAAGTTCGGCAACGTTTGGCCTGGGTTGGTAACCTGAACCCAAATTGTATCGATGACGCCCCCTTCCGCCTTAGAAGTGCAAAACGACTCCCACATCTGTACGGTATGGAATCCAGGAACTGGATTGATTCTTCCAGGTGGAAGCTTCCATATCTCCTCGGTCTGTTGGCGATGTTCCGGGGTAGCTACCAATCGGCCACCAGGCAGAGTATGCGAGAGAGTGCCGACCTCGCGAACGGTGCCACAGGCGGAAGGTTGGCCAGTCAGGCTTGTTGGTGCGTCGCCTGGTCTTCCGAAGTGACCGCTCAATAAGTGAATCCCATGCACGAGCGTATTGATCGCCGTGCCTCGCGTATGCTGGTTCATCCCCATGCACCACAACGAAGTGATCTTCAACTCCGGGTTTCCGAACAAGTCGGCAAGCAGCCGAATTTGATCCGCAGGCACACCAGAAAGCTCTTCGACGTATTCCGGTGTGTAGGGGTTTAAGTGCTCCGCGTATTCATCGAACGAAATCGACTTGCCGTGCAGGTTTGGATTGGCATCATCGGGTGCCTTAAAGTTGCAGAACGAGCTGACAAATTCCTGGCTGTACGTCTTTTTGGCAAGCAACAAATGAGCGATGCCATTGGCGATCGCCAGGTCGCCGTGCCCCTTCATTTCTAAGTAGTGATTGCAGTGAGTGGTTGTTCGCGTACGTCGGGTACCGATGTCGATTAAGAGAACTTTTTCGCCACGGCTGCGCCGATCGACGACTCGCGAAAAGAGAACTGGGTGCATCTCGGCAGGATTGTTTCCCCACATGATCAATACATCGCACTTGTCCAGATCGTCGTAGCAGCCAGCGGGTTCGTCGACACCGTACGTCGCCAGAAAACCAGTCACTGCGGAGGACATACAAAGTCGGGCATTTGGGTCGATGTGATTACTTGCCAAACCGCCCTTCATGAATTTCAAGGCTGCATAGCCCTCTGGGATCGTCCACTGTCCCGAACCGTAAAAAGCAAATTGATTCGGTGCCGCCGCAATGCGATCTGCAATGATGGCAATCGCTTCGTCCCAGGGGATGGCCACATACTTATCACCGCGTCGAAGAAGGGGCGTTTTTAACCTGTCTTCGCCATACAACGCGCTACCGACATGATACCCCTTTACGCACAGAAGTCCTTTGTTCACCTCTGCGTTTCGGTCACCAGCAACGGCCACAACCTTGCCGTCCTGCACGCCCACTTGAACGTGACAGCCTGTCCCGCAGAAGCGGCAGGGTGCCTTGTTCCACTTCACGTCATCCGCGATCTCACTCCCCTGAATGACCGGCAAGCTCCATGTCGATGAGCCGGCTGCAACGGCCGTGGCGGCTGCCATGGCCGAAGATTTTAAGAAATTCCTTCTTTCGGCATTGGAAAGCGACTTTTCTGAGGATTGAGCAGGTTGTGGTTGGGCCATTCGTTATACTCCGACTACGGACGGTTCAAAAGATGCAAAAATTATGTCGACGTGCAGAATTCCATTTAGTCCCTGCACCCATTGTGTCAACAACTCCAGTTCCTCAGTGCTTTCTGCTTCGATCGTGAGAGGTAACCGAACTCCATAAATCTGGCCAATCTCTATTTCCTTTCGCTCTCGTAATTGATTCAGCGTCTTTTCGAATCTCGAGTCTTCTTCCTGTTTCAGCGTCGCAACTAAGCTGGCGATCATTTGATTTACTCCTTCCGGACTAGACGTACGTTTCAAAGCAATATAAAACGAGACAAAACTATCCACAATTGCAGATTGGGAGAATACGAGTTTGAACTTTTTGACTCGGCTTGAGGAGTTTATGACGGAATATCGGTACAGTCCTTCTTCGGTTGATAACCGTCCACGCGTGCGAACAGGTAAAACTGCGAGGCGTATGCGGTCGGGAGTGAGCCTGCTTGCGATTCTAGCAAGTTGCGTACTCGGGATGGTTATCCTACGTATTTCGTTTCTTTGGTTTCAAAGCGATTTGCGCAGTTCCAATGGGACGGCAGCGACCCATCCAAAGACCCAACCGCATGGCCCGTATAGCTCGCATAGCTCCGTAGTGGATTCGGCAACGATCGTAAAACACAAGGTCACGATTCACCAACCAGCAGGGCCTCCGCGAGTTGACATAGGGCTGACAAGCATGCATGGCGAAAAATTGAGTGTTGCGTGTTCAACCTGCCATACCACTCGCGAGCCGAACATCGCGAATCGCTCCACAGTCGATCTGGATGAGTTCCACCAAGGCATGAGTGTCTCGCACGGCAATCTTACTTGCTTGGCCTGCCACAATCCAAAGGATTACGACACGCTCCATCTCGCAGACAGGACGGCAGTGAGTTTCCAAGAGGTGATGTCGCTCTGCTCTCAGTGTCACGGGACGCAGCGTCGCGACTACGATCATGGAGCTCATGGTGGAATGACTGGCTATTGGGATTTGAGTCGTGGACCTAGGGTTCGGAACAATTGCGTCGATTGTCACCATCCGCACCAACCCAAGTTTCCGAAGATGAATCCAACGTTCAAACCAAGAGATCGATTTTTAGAAAGTCACAACGGAGAGCATCATGAATAGCAGCGACTCGCCGTCAAGCCCGTCCAAACCGCCGCTCCCTACTTTATCGATCTTGGACAATGGATCTTCTCGGCGCACAGCGCTTAAGGGAGTGGCTATGACGCTCGGGCTCGCCGCATTTGGCAAAGCGATATGGCCGTTGACGACCATCCCGGAGAATGTTTCGGTCAGTGAGTTTCTACAACAGCATTACAAAGAATTGACCGAGGAAGATAAAACGGCTGTCTTCAAGCGACTCGTCGCAGAGACGAAGCAGCAATACGGAGCGGATGTCACCATCTCCGATCAGCGCCCCATACCGGGTGTCAAATTCGCCTACGCCATCAACTTGAGCAAATGCAATGGCAATGGTAAGTGCATGGAGGCTTGCAACAAAGAAAACAATCACCATCGCGGTGTGGATCAATCCTATATCCGCGTGTTGGAGATGTCGAAGGGATCGTTAGATCTTGGCAAAGGGACAACGACGTTCGATCACACCGTTCCGCAGGACGACAAGTTTTATATGCCTGTCCAGTGCCAGCAATGCGACAACCCACCTTGCGTGACCGTTTGTCCTGTTGAAGCGACTTGGAAAGAAGAAGACGGCATAGTGGTGGTGGATTACAACTGGTGCATTGGTTGCCGGTATTGTGAAGCGGCCTGTCCCTATCATGCACGGCGTTTCAATTGGGAAAAGCCAGAGCTCAGTGCAGAAGAAGTCAATCCGAATCAGGGCTATTTATCGAATCGGATTCGCCCCCAAGGAACGATGGAAAAGTGTCACTTCTGCCTGCATCGCACCCGAGAGGGCCGCCAGCCCGCATGCTTAGAAGCATGTCCTACGGGTGCTCGCGTTTTCGGCGACATCAATGACCCAGAGTCGGATATCAACTGGGTGATCAAGAATAAACGTGTCTTTGTATTGAAGGAGGAGCTTGGCACTCAACCCAGTTTCTTTTACTTTTTCGATTCATGAGCCTGATTCAACATGACCGCTGACGCAAGAACTGATTCGCTGAGTTCCCACCCCGTGCGAAACTACCCAAAGTTTCTGTGGTGGGCACTTGGCGAAGCGACCAACGGCAACCTGCCGTTCTACGCATGGATGCTGGCCTTGACTGCGATCGGGCTTGTTGGGGCGAATGCGTGGGCCGTGCAAGTGGCGGACGGCATGATCGTGACGAACATGACCGATCATGTGAGTTGGGGATTGTACATCGCCAATTTTACTTTTTGCGTTGGGCTGGCGGCCGGTGGTGTGATGATGGTTATTCCCGCATACTTGTACGATGACGAAGAGATGCATAAAGTCGTTATCATCGGAGAGATCGTCGCGATTTCCGCCATTATCATGTGCACGCTCAGTGTGCTGGTTGACTTAGGGCGCCCGGATAGGTTTTGGCATATGCTACCGGGAATTGGTCGCTTCAATTGGCCCATGTCGATGTTGACTTGGGACGTAATCGTGCTCAACGGCTATTTGTTGATCAACCTACACATTGTTGGTTATCTGCTCTACATGCGGTTTTTGGGGCAAAAGCCAAATCCAGCTTGGTATATTCCGTTCGTAATGCTGTCGATTGCTTGGGCCATCAGTATCCATACGGTAACTGCATTTCTTTATTGTGGACTTGGCGGCCGTCCATTTTGGAACACCTCTTTGCTTGCCCCACGATTCTTGGCTTCTGCCTTCGTTAGCGGCCCCTCGTTCATCATTCTCGTAATGCGGGTTCTTCGAATAACGACTGGTTACACCGCATCTCCAGCACCGGCGCGATTGCTGATTCAAATCATCCGTGTGGCAATGACCGTCAACTTGGTCATGCTTGCGAGCGAGATATTTACTATGTTCTACACGGGAGGCAGTCATTTGGCTGCGGCCAACTATTTGTTCTTTGGAAGCCATGGTCGCAATGGACTTGTTCCATGGATTTGGACTGCCATCGCATTGAATCTGATTGGAACGATGCTCTTTTTTACCAAATCTGCACTGGAGCGAAGTCCGGCCCGCATCTTGGCCTGTCTTTGCTGCATTGTTGGGATATGGATCGAGAAGGGAATGGGACTCATTGTCCCAGGATTTATCCCGAGCACGCTTCATCAAATCGTCGAGTACACGCCGAGTCTTACGGAATGGAAGGTCACCGCCGGCAT
>JANPNA010000236.1:0-1587 GCA_031427235.1 Pirellula sp. | reverse complement strand
CCAAGGCACTAGCCCGGATTATTCGTAACCCGATGCGTAAGCGAGGGATTGACCGTCAGTCCCTCGCTTACGCATCGGGTTACGAAAAACAGTCTGCTTATTGATCAGTTGACATAACTCGCAAAACAGTATTGGATTACGGGAATACGAACTCGGTCCATGAATAATCCGCGCTAGCCCGATAGATCCACTGGTCAAGCCGGTGGGATTCAAAAATAACGCAGGCTTGTCATCAAGCGATCAAAGACGAAGAAGTTCGTTTCCCAAATCACGTTTCCCTCGACAAATCATTGCCGCTTCGTGCTTTGCACTTGTCGGATGAAGCAATCTGTTGCACGAAGAGCCAACTTTTGCAGGTACAATCGCTCATGAGCACAAATTGAAACGCAACCACCTTTTGCAGGGATACTGAATGATTGAAACAAATGACAGTCCGCGTTTCAAACAATTCGCGTTCGCCCTAGGTCTCCTAAGCCTGTTTGCCTTGGTCGTAACTGCCTGGGTCTTGATGAATGTCCGAAATGAACAGGCAATTGTGATTCGCTTGGTAAATCATTTAGAAGGCAATGACTTGCAGGTCGCCAACGAACTGTCGAGCGAACTGGGGCTTCAGAAGAGTCTGTCGCTGGTGCTTGTATTAAACGTCGTGGCAGCCGCCGTTGCCTTTTCCTTCGTAGTTCGTGGCTACTTTAGCAGCGAGCGAAACCTGGAGGATGTGAAGGTGTTGTCGGCGGATATTTTGGCGAGCATGGACGCTGGCGTGATTACGACGGACATGACTGGCCGTATCATCAGTATCAACCCACGCGGGCGCGATTTAGTCGGTTTGAGTTCCGATAACTCAGTGGAAACTATCATGCAACTTGGCCCGGAACATGCTCTGCTGGCAGCCATCTGTGAGGAAATGAGCAAGTACCACCATCCGATCCGGGACCGTGATTACCGAACCCAACGAGACGGTCACGGCATAGCATTCCGAGCGGGATGCACAATGCTACGGAATCGATATAAAGAGGAAATTGGTATGGTCATACACGTCCGTGATGTGACGGAGAAGGTCTTGATGGAAGAGCGATTGCGGCGGATGGAACGCTACATGGGATTGGGTTCGCTCGCTGCCGGTTTGCAGCATGAAATCAAGAATCCGCTCAGTGCCCTGTCGCTCCATATTCAACTACTTTACGAACGATTGCAGAAAGAGACTGGTGACCAAGAAGTTAACGAAATACTCGAGGTCCTGAACACGGAAGTCAAGAGAATCAGCAGTGTACTTGATGGCTTTCGCAACTATGCGTCCATTCACGAAATCGGGCGAGCGCCAGTGGATGTGTCGGTCATGATCGAGAAACTCGTCCGACTGCTTCGGCCTGATGCGGAACAGAAAAAGATCAAACTCATTGTCGAACCACCGAGAAAAATCGCAGGTTCCATTCAAGCCGACGCGGCTCAGTTGGAGCAGGTTCTGCTGAATTTAGCTCTCAATGCGGTCGCCGCCATGCCCCATGGCGGCACACTCCGTTTCAGTGTCTCAGACAAGGAAGGAAAATTACGGATCGACATCAGCGACACCGGCAATGGAGTCCCTCC
>JANPNA010000235.1:0-12609 GCA_031427235.1 Pirellula sp. | reverse complement strand
GCTTTTCCCTGGATGATTTCTGGCAAGTTCAGCAGTTCTTCTTGGATGTCTGGGGCCAAGAGCAGTAGGCCCATGATCTGGGTCATCCGCGGCTGGCTGATTCGGCCTAGCTTTGCAAGCTGCTGGTAACTCTCTCTACTTGTCCGGAATCGAGCATCGATTGCATCCGGCTTGCGAGTGCAACAAGCTTGGCAATCCTGGGGATCCGACCAGTCAGGTCTGAATTCGCGTCTAGGCATGCTTGTGCGACTTCGCGACGCTTTTTGACTTCGGATTTAAACGTGAATTTGCGTTTGAGCGTGTTCATGCAGATACCTCAGTGGTTTTGTCCACACTTTCACCAGACAATGATTGGATCGCTGATGCGTGAAAGGAAACAGAGACAGACGTATCGCTTGGATCGTATTCCACCCGCTCCACGAGAACCCTGACGAGTTTCACTTGCTCTCGCATCGCAAGGGTGTGCCACATGCTTTCGAAGTCACCGAAAGCGGTTCGAACTTCTGCGTCCGCCAATTGCATTACCTGCAACTGGCTCATTCTTGATCGTAGCCCGTGGAGTTCCGATTCCGAATTGGCTGTCCGATCGTGGAGGTCGGCAAGACGCGAAAGTGTCGGATCGTTTGGATTTGCCATGGCCCCGATTCGTTGGATCTCAGCATGATCACGGGCCAACTGCTTCTTGTAATTTTGCACCTGTCGCTTCAATTCAGCGAGTTCCGTTTCCACCGTCTTTTTGGATTGGTTTATTACGTCTCGAATCAATCCCTCATCTTTGGCGATGCATCGAATTTGGTCGATGACAGCCGATTCCAATTCTGCGGCCGGAAGCGACTTCGAGGGGCAACTGTCCCAACCATTTTTTATCGCTTTGAGACAGGTGTAATAGCGGTAGCGCTTTGCTCCTCGATTCGCCATCGTGTGAACCATCGCTTTGTTGCAAGCGCCACAGTAGACCAGTCCTTTGAGTAACGCCCCGTATTTGTTCGTGAGTCCGTTTCCCTTGCCCCGTCCGTGGGCTTTCAGCATCGCTTGCACTGCGTCGAACGTTTTCTGATCAATGATCGCCTCGTGTTCACCATCGAACATTAAGTCCTTGTGCTTGATCTTGCCTGCGTAGATCGGATTGGTCAATAACGCGTGCAGTGCCGGCTTGTCAAATTGCCTTCCCCCACGCTGTGCGCCGCTTTTCGTTCGCCACTCTTTGATATGCCAAGCCTTTTCAGAAAGCTCCTCTACGACCGGCGTTAGCGATTCAAGCGTTAGATACAGATTGAACATCTCTCGAACTTGAAGAGCCTCTTGGGCATTGATGACAAGCTTTGAGTTGGGAGTCGATCGATCGACGTCGTATCCCAAGACCGGGTGACCGCCAGCCCATTTTCCCTTGCGTCGTTGAGCTGCGATTTTGTCTCGAATTCGCTCGCCTATGATTTCTCGTTCGAATTGCGCGAAGGACAAGAGGATATTTAGCGTCAGTCTGCCCATCGAATGCGTCGTATTGAACTGTTGGGGTCACCGAGACAAATGAAGCATGGTATTTGTCGAATGTCTCCATGATTCTTGAAAAATCCATCAAGGAACGGCTGAGGCGATCTACTTTGTAGACGACGACGCAGTCTACTTTGCCGGCTTCGATATCGGCAAGCAATCGATTCAACGCAGGTCGCTCTAGGCTACCACCGGAGAAACCGCCATCGTCGTAAAGTTCCGGATTGCAGACCCAACCCTCATGCTGTTGGCTGACGATAAATGCTTCCGCCGATTCTCTCTGGGCGTGGAGTGAATTGAATTCAAGCTCGAGCCCTTCTTCGCAGGATTTGCGAGTGTAAATAGCACAACGGATCGCGGGTTTGCTGATCGCTTTTGGAGTCTTGTTCACTTGGCACCCCCGAGCTTGAAGAACCGAAAGCCGTTCATGTGGCTCCCTGTAATATCCCTCGCAATTGCAGAGAGGGTCTTGTACTTCTTGCCGTCCAGCTCAAAGCCATCCGCAAGCACGCTGACTTGAAGCACTTTGCCTTTATAGACGCGTTGGATGCAGCTGCCTTTCGGTGGCAAACGCTTATCTCGACCGATTTCTTCTGGAGAGATCTTTCTTCTATCAATGGATATCGACGGCCTATGGTTGGTTGGAGGCGTAAGGCGCACCTCCGCATCATCCGCTAGTTCTTCGATTCGGCGCTTGGCTCGCTCGGAGAGTCCGCCTTCGGCATTGGCCTGAAGTCGCCATGCGATCCTTCGTACTAGGTATGTTTTGTTGCATGATCGGCATGGCTCGCCGAAGACCTCCACATACCGTTTGGCTAGCTGCCCCGCCTTCATCAATTCCAAATTACATAATTCACGCTGCAGTGCCGCTGCACTCTTGGTACTCTTCATCTCAAAATCCCTCCGGTTAGTTGTCTCTTTGGGTAACGTTGCGATTCAACTTTTCCACGTGTGACAGTGAGCAGAGATTCAGAGACAAGCTCAAGGCCTGAGTTGGATTCGGTAGAGAGATTTCCACAGATTGGAGTACGTGTCGGCCGCATGCGGAGGATTGCGCCCGCGAGTAGGGAAGCGACTTGGCCAAGGCGGTCCTCGGCGGTAAGTTCCTCATCCGGAGATTCCAATTCATCGTCCATCTTGCCCGCTACCATTCGCAAAAGATTACATCGCCCATCTACCTGTACTACTTCCCGGTTGCGAGCGGATTTGACGGAATTTTTCGCCGATTTCAAAAGATAATTTCAGAACGACCAGTTGGAGAAACGTCGCAATCAAACCTTCAAAAATTTGTGGCGTGTCTGGATCAAATCCATCAACAGCTTTTCCACCGCATCATCGCCAACGACAAAATATTTTTTCAATTTCGTTTGCACAATGCGGGCGAACAAAGAATCGGATTTCGCAAGGAGAACGAATCCATTTTCGATTCCACCGTGACCAAACTTGTCAACGCGATCGATCACATTGCTTGCTAATGGACTCGACACACTTTTTGTGACCTAGTTTGGAGACTAAGAACCATGGTTAGCCCCAATAGTGATTTAACACCTGTGCAACTGAAGATCTATCGCGCGATCAAGCGATTCATGGAAGAGCATGGATACCCGCCGACAGTCGGAGAACTTTCGGAATCGCAGTCGCGGACTAAGGCGAGCATCCACGCGGTGCTGAATAGCTTGATTCAAAAGGGATTCATTCGCCGATCTGTGGGTAAGGCTCGCAGCTTGGAAATATTGCGTATGCCGCAAGCAACGGTCATCGGTGTGATTGCGATTCCAAGGTTGGGAAGCGTTCCGGCCGGCAATCCAATCACGGCCGACGAGAATCGCGCCGGTGAAGTATTTGTTGAGGCGTCCATTGCGGGTAAGGACCCTTGCTTTGCTCTAGATGTAGCTGGCAGCAGCATGATCGGCGCAGACATCTTGGATGGCGATACGCTCATCGTGCGCCACCAACCACTTGCCGAGAGCGGTGACATAGTTGTTGCATCTGTCGACGGCGAAGTAACAGTGAAGCGTCTCTCGATGATCGCTGGCGTCATTCGACTTCTTCCAGAGAACAAGACGTTCAAGCCAATCGAGGTGAGCAACGCAAGTGACTTTCGAATTCTCGGAAAGGTGATTGCAACCCGACGGCTTGTGGCAATTGCAAAATAGTTCTCCATGAAAAGATTGGTGGACCGAACAAAATTTCGAATCCATGAGACACCAGAACCGAGTTCCGCGTATGTAAGTAATATCAGAAAACAGTTTCCACAAAGAGTTTCAAACATGATTGCAAAGACCTTCGACGCACTGTCGCCAGCACAACAACGAATCACCAAGCGTATGCGTGAAATGGGATTCGGGAAGATCCGAAACCTCTCGATTATTAATGGAGAACCAATCCTAAAAGGAGCCACCGTCACCACACGTCGAAAACTGACAAAGCCGGAAGCCATGTTTAAATTCAAGGGTGACTTTGAGTTAAGTACAGAACACTTTGAGTTGTTCCGAACAATCAATGAGATCCATAATGGCATCATCGCTTGCTTGGAAGTGCAGCATGGTTTGCCCTGTCATCTTGAGATCGACGACAAAGATATTTAGATCCACCCTAGTTCATTAACGAATCGTTTAACACGCCAGACATACTGCCGACCGCGAAGCGGAAGCACTTGTGGGCCTGCTGAAGCCCTCGCCATCGCCACATTAGGAACTGTTCCTAAGTGGCTTTGTGGAGGAGGCAACAAAACAGTCCTCAATTCTATTCGCGGAGTGAATTCCAATGTTAGTTCCACGGTATGTGCCGATCGTTGATCATGTAGCACTTCGATCTATTCAAGTTGCGGTGAACGAGTTTCTCAGGAGATACAGTCGCCCAAAAGCGGACCGAGACGATCTCATCCAAGATGTTTCCCTACACCTGATACAACAGGCGGAGAACTTCAATCCGTCGGTTGGCGCTTGGTCGACATTCGTTAAGTGTGTAGTCCGAAGCAAGCTCGCATCGATTCGCAGGGCGTCACGGACAAGAAAGCATCGAAAACATGCGAAGACGGTTTCGCTGAACACGAAGACGCGTGATCAAGATAGCCGCGCTGCCGAAATTGGTGACTTGTTTGAAGAGGGGGCTTCTTCTTCTCGAAAGTATCAGAAGATTCGGTCAGCTCAATCCCACAGTGAATTGCGAACCGACGTACGAATGGTCGTCTGCAAGCTCAAGCCAGAACTGCGAGCGATTTGTAGAGAATTTCTATCCGAGCGCAATATCACCGAGGCATCAGAAGAGCTCGAGCAAGCGCGAGCAACGACCTACCGTCGCATCGAGCGGATTCAGGAAACGATGACCGAGTATGAAATCCATCAGTATCTCTAGGACTTTTTGATTCCGTCCGCAGTCGGATGGATCAAGTCACTCTCTTCCACGGCATAGTCATTTTCCTACTTTCATTTTACGGAGCGTATTCGTGCGCAATTTTTTAACATTTGAGATTGGTCGGAACCCAGAGGAAACATTCGATCCAAGCAAAGATTCATTTACAAAGGCCTTGATCAATCGCAAAGTGAACATGTTGATTGATCGCCTCGGATTCAGATATCACGAGCGCGATGATTTAAAGCAAGAGCTTCTAGCTCGAGTTATCAAAAGCCTGGAAAGTTTCGATGCGAGCGTTGGGCCTCTGAATCCGTTCATTACCGCGGTCGTGGATCGTCAAGTCTCCAACATCTTGCGAGATCGGAACGCGGACAAGCGCAGCAGTGGCGCGATGGTAAGTCTCAATGTCAACATTAAGAGCGAGGATGCTAGTCCAACCGAATTGCTCCAAACGATCAGCAATCGAGAAGTTGACCGACGCCTTGGACGCGAGCGCACATTGAGCGAAGAGCAATTGAACGATCTTAAGTCTGATATGGGGAACGTGATCGCTCGATTGCCGAAACGACTGCAAGATTTTTTGGAGCTCAAGAAGACACTTAGTCTAAATGAAATCGTGAATGAGCTCGGCGTTCCTAGATCGACGCTCGGAGATTGGATGGATGAGATCCGCGATCACTTTGAAGAAGCTGGTCTCGAAAAATATTTCCTCAAATAATTCCGTCATTTTGCGCTCCAACGGGGAAGTAATACCAATAGAGAAACACGCTTCGCATCTACATCACGCACAGCATAAGGAAGACCAATATGTCCAGTCCACAATTAGATATCGACACACGAATCAACATTTCTCTCGCCGTTGGAAACTACTTGCGAGCGGTCGACCGCTTCGACATTGCATCCCAAGCAATGACGAAGGCATGCTCTGAGCTGCGAGAACAACTCGACGGGCCAACTCGATTCGTGGTTCAAGCTGAATATAGGCACTATCTCGTCACGAGTGACAACGAAGGCAACTTCGAGGTCGAGCAAATCGAGTCACTCTAGCAACGCCGCAATCCAGCATTAAGAAAGCAACAGGTCAGAGAGTCATTCAACATGGACGAGCAACCAAACCAAAACCGTGCTGCAAAACGTGTCTGCCTCAAATGCAACCAGACGTTTCCATCGAAGGGGCCAGGCAATCGCATCTGCAGAAAATGTGCTCGGATCAATGCGGGCTATGGTTCGATCCCAGAAGCCGTGCTCGCCAAACAACGTGGTTCCAAACGCCACAACGGATTCATCATCGATGACACAGCCGACATCCTGCCCGACTAGTTGCGCTTTTGACGCAATTACCAATCACACCCTGCAATTTCATTGTTCCAAGCTCGAAAGATGACTGTGATTCTAACCATTTCCCCAACGACTGAAAGCGTCGCCGGCAGCGACAAATTGGTCCTGACGTATTCGGCGCTCAACACGTTTCGCAACTGCCCCCGCAAGTATAAGCATCGCTATCTCGATAATCTGCGGCCGCGTGAGCGGGCGGAGGCGCTTTCCTTTGGCGGCATTGTCCATAGTGCCATTGAACTCTGGTACCGCTCTGTCCTGGATCCGAATCGGTTGGAATCGGTATTGAATCATCTAGACCTGCAATTCCCGGATCGAAATGTTGACGACTTGCAGAAGTCACTTTGGCATCTGGCTCGGGCCATGTTCACAGGGTATGCCAACCACTACGCGACCGAAGACTTCGACATTATTGAAGTTGAGAAGGAATTCGTTGGTGAGATTCGCAATCCCGATACGGGGCGCCAAAGCCAAACGTTTCGAATTGCGGGCAAGGTGGATGGAATCGTCCAGTGCCATGATGGGATGTACTTGCTAGAGCACAAGACTGCGGCCAATATCGACGCCAGTTACCTTGACAAATTGTGGACCGACACGCAGATCGCCCTCTATAGCCACTATCTGCGTGAACTTGGCTATCCAATTGTTGGTGTTATTTACAACGTCCTATTGAAGTCGCGGCTCAAACAAGGGCGTGGTGAAACGCAAGCGGAGTACGAAATTCGGCATGCGGAACTCGCCGCAAAGAATAAGAGCGGCAAGTCTACAGCGAAGCGGCAGTTGCCCGAGTCGGACGAAGATTTTCAAGCACGTCTTGCGGAATGGTATTCGCGACCAGATGCCTTCCATCGCGAGTTCATTTACTTGTCGGAAGATCGACTCGCGATGCTTCAAGATGAAGTTTGGGAGATCACCCAACAGTATCTCGATGCCAAGAGACGCGGCAAATGGCTATTAAATACGTCGAACTGTTTCTCGTACCAGAGGCCATGCGAGTACCTAAGCTTCTGTCAAAGCGGCTTCAATCCCAACGTCGCGGACAACCTCTATGAGATTGCACTGCCACATGAAGAACTCTCCCCTGTTGATTCTTACGCACCCTCGTTTTGAAAGGTAATTGAACACGATGACATTAACACTACCAGTTGAAAGAACCAAGACCGTGACCGAACTTGGGAAACAGTCAATCTTGCTCTATTCGGCACCTAAGTTGGGCAAAAGTAGTTGGTCGGCAAGGTTTCCGGAAGCGATCTTTTTCGAGTGCGAGCCAGGCCTCAACCACTTGGAAGTATTCAAGGTTCCGACCTACAAATGGGAGGACTTTCTTGACGCCTGCAAGCTCATTGCCAAAGGGGATCACCCGTTTAAGACGATCGTTATCGATACCATCGACAACGCTTTCAAAATGTGCAGCGAGCACGTTTGCTCCAAGCATGGAGTCGACTACGAAGGGGACCTCGGTCATGGAAAAGGCTGGGCGTTGGTCAAAAACGAGTGGCACCGAGTGTTAACTCGATTGGCGAGCCTGCCCTACGGTTTGATCCTAATTTCCCACGCTCAGGACAAGACGGTCGAGACGCGGACTGGGGAATACACCAAGACGCAACCGAGTCTTCCGGACCGCGCCCGAAATGTGGTTCTCGGATTGGTCGACATCATCCTCTTCGGTGATTCGATTCCAAAGAAGGATGCCGCAGGCAACGTGACTATTGAACGTGTGCTGCGCACCAAACCGCATCCAACTTATGAAGCAGGCGATCGCACAGGTCGGTTGCCAGACGTCCTACCTCTCGATTACGACGCCTTTGTAAAGGCATTCAATTCACCCGCTCGAAGCCAGCAATCCGGCAATGGCAGCGTAGCGACCAGTTCAACGCCGGCAAGTACCCCGATTGGAAAGGTTAAATAATGAGCGATTACCAAAACTACGAATCCGATGGCGACAAAGTGGATCTCACCGCATTCGACGACGAGTTCAACACGGCCGAGGCACCAAGTCAGGATGAAGTGCCCGATGGCAAGTATCAGGTACGCATCGATTCGGTGCGACTCGAGCACAGCCAGAAAGGCGATCCGATGATCAAGTGGGATTTGATCGTCTTGTCTGGATCGCAGGCGGGACGCCACATTTTCAAAAACTCGGTGATCACAGCGGCCTCGTTGCCGTTCGTCAAAGGGGATTTGAAGACTCTGGGCTTGGTATTGACTAAGTTCAGCGAGTTGGCAGGACGCCTCGAGGAGCTGCTGGATGCGACGCTGGAGCTAACCAAGCGCACAAAGGGCGAGTACGCCAACGTTTATTTCAATCGTCGGATTCAGATTGCGATTACTACATCAAGTAATCGTGTCGATAGCGGTGCCCCGTTCTAGGCGCTGGCGAACCATTCGTTGCTTTCCCTTGGACGCAGGGGTGCGGCCCGAACGACGGGGAAAACAAGTCGTGACAGCCGGAGAGACGGCTTTTGATATTTCGATCGTCGTCCGCGATACGGGACGCTGGAAATCGCTACCCAGTAATAGACGAATCTTGAGCCTCCCTCAAGTCGTAGCAAGCGATGTGGTGATGGGAGGCACTTTTTTTGCCAGAAATGAAAAGCGTTACAACATGGAAGTCAAATTCAATGATCAAGCTCGAGTTTCCGTATCCGCCTTCGGCCAATCATTCCTATAGTTACATTCACGGCCGACCAGTGCTTACGCAAGATGCCCGAGCCTATCGCCATGCGGTTCGGAAGATCATTGCGAGTCAGCGATTGAAACCATTCATGGGCCCGCTAGCAATTCGAATCGACATGTTTCCGCCAGATCAGCGGCGTCGAGACTGCGACAACGTTCAAAAGGCAGTTCTCGACGCGATGCAACATGGGGGCATGTTTTGGGACGATTCCCAGGTGGTATGGCTTCTGACAATCAAGTTGGCTTCCATGCCGCTTGGGCTGATTGGGGTCACACTAGACGATTTCACTCCGGACGTTTTGACCAATCACTTAGAAGGAATGAGCGTAATTATTGAAACGACCACTCAAGAGGTGGCCGGATCGTGATTCATTCCGCCGTAACTCTGTTAACAACATTGTTCGATCCATCGGACCTCATACTATTTCGTCCGGTAGAAACCTGGATTGAAGGTCGTCGCAAGCGAAGTCGAGTTGACTACGGCAATGTATGCTATCGGAAGGCCAATTCGACTACGCTCGAGCAAACTCTTGTCAGACTACAAGAATCATCGGAGAAAGAACGCACCAATCTTTTCTTTGGCGTTTGTCCACGCCTTGGTGACAAAGGACGATTTGACCTAGCTTGGCAGATTCGAGTTGTACGTTGCCTTTGGGCGGATCTCGATAATTGTACCGTCGAGCAAGCTATCCAACGTTGCACATCTCAGTCAATGCCACAACCAACGGCAATCGTCAATAGTGGTAACGGCGTGCATCTCTATTGGTCGCTCGACAATGCCTTTCTTATCGACGATGCCGGCGATCCACCTCCAGTAGTAACGCAGTGGGTCGCAGGTGCCGATGGTCGCAAGAAACCGAAACGCCACATCCTCGATGGCAATGATCGCATCTATATCGACGGACGCCATCACCTAACGAAGACAAGTCCGAAAGCGCTGCATGTTCAAGACCTACTTGTAGGGATCGCACACGCAATTGGAGGCGACCATACAACCGACCTCACACGATTGCTACGCCTGCCTGGAACCCTAAACCGCAAAGACCAACGCAATGGACGTGAGCCACTACCGGCCGAGCTGGTCGAGTGCGATGCTAGTCGAAAGTACTCGATCGACGCCTTCCACAAGTTGGCTAAGTCCTGCAAGGCTTCCGAACGTCAACGTCAGATTGCTGCAATGCCGTTGCCAGCGGTTCGCAAAGTTTCTCCAGCCAAATCGGACAGATTATCGGAGCTCATCGCCACATGCGCGATCGCGTCAGAGGGATCTCGCTCGGAATCCGATTTTTCGATTTGCTGCTATGCGATTCGCCATGGGATCGCACCGGATGTCGTTTGGCCATTGGTTAAATCTGTTGGCAAGTTCGCTGAGCAAGGCCATCGCTACTTTGATCTGACTTGGGAAAGTGCTTCGTACGATGTGCAAGCCTCGCTTTGTGATCGCCTGCAGAAACGCTCCCAACGGGACGCAAAATCCGAGGGATCAACCACTGTTGAACCACCCAGTGAAGAATCGGACGAGCGGCCAACCATTTCGATAGACGCACGCACCACGCCTGTGTCGACCACAATGGGTCAAATCTCTGAGCAACTTCTAGCAACGGGAAGCTGCTTCAATCGCGTTGAGCAGTTGGTTGTTGTTCGCGATCAATCCATTTCACCAATTCTGTCCTCAGTGGAACTGACGGGGTTGCTCAATCAGCACGTCGAATTCTATCTCGTTAGCGACGATGGAGGCGAATACAAACCGCTACCAACAGCGTATGCCAATACATGGCTCAATAACGCTGGGCAACGCGAACGACTTCCCATCATTAAGCTGTTTAGCCACAATCCGGTCTATACCGACGATTGGCGACTGGTCAAGCCAGGCTTCGATGCTCCGTCGGGAATCTATTACGCAGGTCCTGCGATTAAGCCAGTCGAAGGGACCGAACACCTTGATGCTCTGCTGCGTGAGTTTTGCTGGAAACAGCCTGCAGATCGCACGAGTTACATAGCCATCTTGCTGACTAGTCTGCTCGTTTCCCGCTTTATCGGCTCGAAGCCGGCGGCTCTTTTTAATGGTAACCAACCGGAGCTTGGCAAATCGGTCCTTGCACAGATCCTAGCCATAATCCGCGATGGTCATCATGTGGAGACCGCTTCTTACAATCCGAACGATGAAGAATTTGAGAAGCGACTTGGCTCGATCGTGCGTCGGGGCGTAACGACAATTGTCATCGACAACGCCAAGGCACGCGGTCGCAATCCAAAGATCGATTCCGCCTGCCTCGAGCGATCGATTACCGATCCGATTCTATCCTTTCGTTTGTTAGGCTTCTCGCAAGAGATCCGCGCCGAAAACTCTCACTTGTTCTGTATTACCGCTAATTCACCTGATGTCAGTCGCGACCTAATCACTCGATGCGTCGTTATCAATTTGCACCACGAAGGTGATCCGCGCCATCGCACGTTCTCGATGAGCGATCCAGAAGCCTTCGTATTGAAGCACAGACCAGAGTTGCTGGGTGAGCTCCTGAATATGGTCGAGCGTTGGAAAGCCAGTGGGATGCCGTTAGCGAGCGTTCAGACTCGGTTTAACAAGAAAGGCTGGGGCAACATCGTCGGAGGGATTTTAGCTGCCAACGGCGAGCCTGACTTCATGGCCAATGCCGATGATGCTGCCAGCGAGATGGACGATACACGACGCGAATTCGAAGAGCTAATCGAAGCGCTAGTCGAGAATCAAAAGGGAACATGGTCAGCCTCTGAGCTCACGGATCTTGCTAACGAGAAGCTTCTGCTCCAGTCCGATCTAGGAACCGGTACAGCACGTTCACAGACCACACGGATGGGCAAGCTGGCTGGTCGATTCGTTGACGAGAGATTCCGTTTAGACGACGGCTCCTGGGCCGTGTTCAAGCGAGTTCAAGGTGCGAGGTACACCGAATATCGGGTGAGTCTGGAATCGTCTACCGATCATACGGACATGCATCGCGCGACGTCCGCAAGCGAATTTAGTTTTGCGAATCCTGGGAGTCACGTATGAATCAAGCTAATTCGACCGGCGAGTTGATTCTCAAATCGTCTTGTTCATGCGGACGTTTTGGAGGATTTGCGGACCTAAAGATTTCGAAACGTCCGCAAATTGCACCCTTGTTTTTGCTTGATGGAAGCAGACGTTGCGGACGTTACGGACATATTACTCGTATCTGTTGTATAGGGGGGAAATACATATGTGTTTTCACATATATGTATTCGTATAGGAAAACGTCCGTTACGTCCGCACGTCCGCAAGTTGGATTAGAGCGAACTCGAGCAGTTGGTGCTAACGATGTGGGCAATGGGAGTGGGGGGAGAGGCGGCAGGACGATCACCGGCGCAACTGCGGACAAAGCGATCCTAGATCGGGACTCAAGTGCTTTCGTCTTGCGACCACTCAGCAGACAAGATTTGCAGAGAATCAATCCGACTGAAACAACCACGTGCACCCAAGTCGCATCGTCATATCGATGTGGCTCAAACGCAAACGAACAACACGACGCAACGCAGGCCCGTCAGTGGCGTTTTAACGCGTCCGCAAGAGCGGCACGTACGGACGCTCAAAGACGCCTGTCGCGTGGGTCCTCCGTCGCAAGAGAGGCCTTTAATGGGCCTACGGATATGCTGCCTTATTAGGCACAGTTTCTTCGTTTTGTCCGGTTTTTTCATCACCAACTTTTGAATGGATTTTAGCATGTCAACGATGACCCTACAAATTGAAATGTG
>JANPNA010000234.1:0-15891 GCA_031427235.1 Pirellula sp. | reverse complement strand
ATTTTTTACCCCTTTTTTTTTTAAAATTATTCCTTTTTTTTTTTTTTTTTTCTTTTTTTTTTTGGTTTTTTTTTTTTTTTAATTGTCCCGGTGTTTTTGTTTTCTTAAACCTCACCCACTACGCCAACCCTAATTCTTCGTTGTAACAAAGCACTAAGGCAGAGTTTAGCGACAAAACGTCTCTAAGCACCGCCCAGGGATCTGCTTTTCAGCCGCACACTCAAAAAAAACTCCAAGGCTTGCCGGTTGGATTGGAAGGCGATTCGAGCCAGGATTTCAGGCGTCAATTCGGTCCACATCCAAGCCGAAACCTCGGAATCGTCATGGGCGATTTCTTGGTCCTCTGAAACGCGTGCGGAGAAGAAGATATCGAGAACCGGAAGCACGATGCCCTGGTAGGAGTAGGAATTAGGAGCAGTCATCAAGAAGTGCAAATTGCCCACCGAAATACCAACTTCTTCTAGAATCTCGCGCCTTAACGCTGATTCAGCTCCTTCGTTCGGATCAACGAATCCGCCCGGCATTCCGAGCATTCCAAGTCCCGGATCTCTGGCTCGCTCGATTAGCAATACCTGCCCCATTTGGTTTGTAATCACTGCCCCTACGGCCGTGACCGGACCAAAAAAACTCGTGTGACCGCAAGACTTGCATCGAAACGGACGTGCAGGACTGAGTTTTTCTCTTTTTTCGCCGCAAACTGGGCAAAACCGATACGCCTGGGAAATTTCCATCAAGGGATTACCGTACTTACTTGACGTATTCGTGTGCCACTCGCTTGGTTTTTGTGGCTGAGCGAGGCCCTCGCTCAGGATTGTTAGGAAACCAACGAGCGAAGGGCCTCGCTGGTCCACACCTGCTACCGCAGACTGCCGTTGATCGCGCTTTTGCGAGCCGCTTCAAACTCGTCCCCTGGCGTCCAGGACTGCATTGCATTTGAATTGGCAGCCATCCAACCCACATGAAACAACAATTGAATGTCGACCACCGCGCCGGATAGATCCCAGTTCGGATCGTATTCGTCGGAACGCTGGTGATAGTGTTTCTCGGTCCACACGTCCAACTGTTCCTTACCCCACCCATCCGGTTTGCCGATCACCACATGGCCAGAGTGCAAATAGACTCCTGGCACCCCCACCTTCGCTAACGAAAACTGATCCGAGCGATAGTAAAAACCCTTGCTTGGCTCGCGGTCCGGAACCACGATTCTCCCCTGGTACTTGGCAACCGCATCCACCAATTGATCCAGCGTGCTCTTGCCGAGTCCGATGACATTGACGTCCTTGGTTGGGCCAAGAAAATTGAGGCCATCGATGTTGACGACTGCAGATTGTTTGCCGTTTGGAATGGGGGGATGTTCGGCAAAATACTTCGATCCCAATAGTCCTTGCTCTTCAGCCCCAACCGCCGCGAACAAGATCGACCTCTTTGGGCGAACTCCACTTTCGGTGATTGCTTGGGCGATAGCTAAGATAGCCGCGGTCCCAGATGCGTTGTCGATGGCACCGTTGTAGATACTATCCCCTCGAACATCGCGATCGACAGCCATTCCAATATGGTCGTGGTGGGCCATGAACAAGACATGCTCGCTCGCCAACTTGGGGTCGCTTCCAGGCAGAACGGCCAGCACATTGGCGGTTGCCTTTTCTCGAATTTCGCAATCGATCGTTGTCGACAGCGTCAGACCAAGCGGTACCGGTTGGAAGTCTTTGGACTCGGCTTTCGCTCGCAGCGCATCCAACTCGAAGCCGGCATGCGCAACGAGTTTTGCCGTCGCATCGTTGGTCATCCAGCCCTTCATGTCCATGCGCGGTGCTGAGCTATCTTGAAGCTCAAACTGTTCGCCCGTCCAAGACGTTTCAATGACCGTGAATGGATAGCCAGCAGAGGGAGTTGTGTGAATGATAATCGCGCCCGCTGCACCTTGCCGAGCAGCGCTCTCGTATTTGTAATCCCATCGCCCGTAGTAGAGTCGTCTCGCTCCGCCAAACAACTTAGGATCCGATTCCGGATCGTTGTTCATCATCAGCAGGATCTTTCCTTTGAGGTTTTTCCCTTTGAAATCATCCCATTGGTACTCTGGGGCTTGGATGCCGTAACCAACGAAGACAATCTCGGCATCGTTGACATCGATCTTGGCTTTCGGACGCCCCGCCACGGCAATGTAATCCTTGAAGTACTGAAACTCGATCGGGTTTAAACCATTTTTCGCGGAACCGATCGACCACGTCTTTGCCGCGACGGATGTCAAACCCTGCATTGGAAATTTCTGTCGATACGAGTTCAACGACTCGATAGGAGAAAGCCCCATCCGCTTGAACTGCGACTCCAAGTAGAGTTGGGCAATCGAGTCACCTTTGGAACCAGGTCCTCGCCCTTCGAGCAAATCGTCAGCCAAAAACCTTAAGTTGCCGTGCAGGACGTTTTGGTTGATGCGATTGGCAATTCCGATTGCTTCTCCATCGATCGCGGGCGATGGCGATGGGGAGATCGCGGGCGATGGGGACACCTCCTGCCCAAGGGAAACAGCCGAACAAGTCACCATCAACATCAGGACAGCCAAATTGCCGATCGGTCCAACAATTCGTGCGTTGTCTACTGAAAATCTCATAAGGTTTACTCTTTGGCTAATAGTTCTACGATCTTGTCTTCAATCTTTCGGCCGCGAATATGGATGCCCGCGACGTTTCCGTCCTTGCCGATGATTGCGATAAAGGGGATAGCAGAAATTCCAATGTCTCTGGCCAACGGGGTATCGAACCCGATGGCGTCGGGTTTGCTGGAAACGTAGGTATTCCACAGGACTTTCTTCGACGCCAGAAACTTATCGAGCGCTGGCCGGTCCTCATCCAAATTGACACTGATGACTTCAAAGCCATTTTTGTTATGGGCTAAGAAGGCGTTTTCGATATTCGGGATCTCTTGCAAGCATGGTCCACACCAAGTCGCCCAGAAGTCGACGAGGACCACCTTTCCTTTGTACTGATCCAAGTCGATTGGTTTGCCAGCGGTATCGATCAATTCACTCAGGTTCAGCGGTTTGTTTAAAACTGCGAATCGACTCAAGAACTGCTTGCAATTGCGTTCCAGCTCTTCCTTGGCGTCAGGATCCTTTAGGTTTTCGATCTGTGTTTGCGCAACCTCGATCATTTCCTTGGCAATCAGTGGGCGTCCGGAATACTCCACCTTGATGGCTATTTGGACCAAGAAAAAGGCGGTCCAGGGGGACGGAATCTTGGCCATGAGCGCGTCAACCAACGCCCTTGCCTTCACCGGATCTTGGTCTTCTTTTGAGTCGGCTTGCATCAAGGCACCGACCTCATTCGTCTCCTTGAGGCGGCTCGCATGCATTTCCCATGCACTGAGTGCAATTTGGGGTTCTGGGTTTTCGCGAAACCCTTCTTCTATTTTCTTAGCCAATTGCAATGCGGCATCGTCCTCGGAACGTTTTGTAAGCGATTCGACGGCTTGTATCAATGCGTTGAGATTGGTGGCTGTCAGATCTTTCCCTCCGGACAGAATCGTCGTCGCAAACGTAACCAACTCATTGGATTTGGCGGTGCCGCTTTCGTAATCGCTGACCAGAAGACTCAACGCTATCGATTTGGCTTGTTGGGCTACACGTTTGTCTGCATTTTCCATTTCCTTGGTTGCCAACTCGCGCAACGAATCCGATGCGGCGATATCGCCGAAGCTCGCCATCTGCGAAAACGCTTCGAGTTTTCCGAGCATCGAAGCAGCCTTCTCGTCCTCATTGGCTGCCAGTTTTTCCAAGCGCTGCGACGCTTCTAATTTCATGCGGGACAAACGCATGCCCTGTTCGAGCAATACTTCGTTCGTAAGCATCTTCTTGCGACCGTCCGCTAGTAACTCCATGACAGCCCGTGAGCTGGTGTTAAGGAACTCCATCAATGGCTTGGCACCATTCAAGTCACCGAGCTGCAAGGTCATGTACAGCTTCGACGCGATTTTTGGATCCAGCTTGCCCGGTTGGAAACTAGGCACGGCGGGTGCTGTCGGTAGTGCCGTTGAATCACTTGGGTTGTTAGTGGAATTTGGCGTAGCCGTGTCGGTCGACTTGGGATCTGCCGTTAAAGATTTTGTCTCTGTTTCTTTCACGGGCTGATATCCGCTGGTCGCGGCCGAGATCTCCTTCGGTTCCGTTGGACCACAGCCCGTCAGCGGAATTCCGGCTGCGATAGCTAGCAAATACAGCAAAGCAGCAGCCGATTGGCGATGAAGCGGGTGTGATGGAGAGCGTTCGAAATCCAGGGACATGGTCTTTGATTCCTCATAATTCAAGGGGTTTGAATTATGGTAGCTTGACCGATCTAGCCTTTGCCTGCAAGTCCGAGTCTCAATCGGAGGTTGGACGCCAGCCACTCTCTTCGGCAGAACTAACACGGATCGACTGTCCTGCGGCCGTTTCCGCAGCCGTTACTTTGTTCCTTCCGCCCACGTTCTTGAGTTGTTTGAAGTGATTGACACAGTCGTACCCCCAGAGCACCGCGACGACGACGGCTGCCACCATCCCTACGAAGGGAGCGTTCAGGGTTAGGCCGTTGAACATGAACAAGGCGGCGGCGGAAGATACGGCCAACGCAGTTACGCCCAGTTTCAGGAAAAATGCAGAGTTGGTGCGCCGAATATCGCTCCTGGAAATGGCTCGGCGAGCATTGGTGTTGGCGAGTTCCCGGAGGGCAACCAAATCGTTTCGCTGCTCTGGGGCTTGCTGCCGTGGTAAGAACAACTCTTCGCTGAGTTTTTCTTGCGGTACGGAAATTTCCGAATCCGGCTTGTCCAAGCCCATGGAGGCCGCTACCCGTGATCGAGGTTTGGCAAGCCCGGTCGGACTTGGTGTTGTCGGAGCTGAATTTATTTCCGTGGAGGAATTTTCCGATCCACCTCGGACGCGATGCAACAGCCTTTGCATGTAATCCTCAATCGATTCTTCGTCGTCCGATCCTCGCTTATCAGGATTAGCACGCGCATTGGAGGTTGGACTGATCAAATCCTTGATTTGCTCCTCGACCTCGTCCGAATCATCGGCTTCCTGACTCGAGCCGAACGAGACGTTGGCGTCAGTGGATTCGTCCGCCATTTGATCATTTGGCTGTTCCAGAAACTCGACGGGCTGTTCCCGATACTCGACGGGCTGATCTCGATATAGGTGCCTCAAAGAATCAGGGAAATGTGGTTCACGCCCCTCCGACACCGGACTAGCACTTACTCCTTGATCGTCTTGAGCCTGGTAGGTTGGCTCGACTTTCGCTGTTGATTCATCCTCAAAGGCGTTTCGTTCGATGGAATCGGGAGCGCGATTCTCGAAGTCCTCTTTTGGCTGATTACTGTACCTTTGCGACCAGCTACTTGACGTTCGTAACTCGCTGGAAGGATTCGACGCTCCTCGACGATGGTCCGCGTCGATCAACATGCGTTGCAATCGCTCAGAAATGGAATCCAAATTGGAATTAGAGGATTCCACTGGTTGGTCAAGTGGCGGAATGTTTTCTAGCGGGGCAGATTCATATCCAATGTCCGAATAGCTGGTCAGATCGGGAGCCGAAAAAGACGCGAAATTGGATTCCGACTCCAATTGAACGGGGGAGTCTTGTGCATAGGACGGATTCGCCGCCCACGCAACGTTTGATGCTTCTGGCGCATCTTGTTTGAACCATGCTGGCAACTGATTGTGGTCCGAATCAACTTCGTTTGTCTCAGCCGGGTAGCTAAACTCATCCGAAGGGACTTCGTAGTGGACCACCTCGTTGGACTCAATGGGTGAGTCAACCGGAATCTCGGGGCCCGGATCGGATTCGAAGGAAGCCTGCTCAGAGGGCTGTTCCGACGGCTGCTCAGAGGGCTGTTCCGACGGCCAAGATTCAATAAGAAGTGCTACCTTCTGTTGAGCGGAATCGCGTTCGACTTCCAAATGCCTAAGTTGAGCATTCAGCTCTTGAATTTGCATCTGAGCCCGTTCCAGCGATTGTGCCAATTGATCATCGCTGACAGAGCTTTGCGACGTTTCCCCAAATTCGCTGGCGTAGGTGTGATCGGGCGTCGACTCAGGAAATTCTGAACCAGTCGGTGATCCCCGGTCTTGATATTCGGCGGCCTGGTAGGCGAGGGCGATTTCAGAACGCAGGACTTGAACCGCGTCGATCAGTTCGTTCCGATGCGAAATGACTTCATTGAATTGAGCTTCGATAACTTCTTGTTCTCGGCCTGCTTGAGCCAGCAGTTCGTTTAGCGAGATCGTATGTTGACTCGTAGCTTCGCTGAATCGATTCAATTGTTCATCGATTGCGCCCAATCGGTCTGTGAATTGGTCCGCAAGAGTGGTGAACAGCGATTGCTGTGTACCCGTCTGATTGTTCAGTTGCTCATCGATTGCATGGAATCGGTCCGAGAACTTATCTGCCAAGTGGGAAATCAACGATTGTTGAACACCAGTCTGATTGTTCAATTGGTCGTTTAGGTTGGTAAACAACTTCTTTCCAAACTCGTCGATTTCCTGGGTTACGGATTCGACGATGGATTCATTTGCGCTCTTGGCTTCCGTTCCCAAGGACGCTTGCATCTTATCCAACGAGATCTGCAACGACTCCAGGAGTCGCTCGATGGTGTCCAGTCTGGCCGATGCGGCAGAATCGATTTTCGTTTCGTGCGCTCCAAGAGGGGTCGCAATCGGTTGGGTCTGCGAACTGTCGACGCTTGCGCCTGGCAACTCCTGAAACAACGGAGTCGGGTCTTTGCACATTCTGGCTGCGTGATCGAGCAAATTCTCAGCATGAACGACGGTCGCCAAAACGCCGATCGTTGGATGGATCACCAATCGAGATTGGCCAACCGCAATTTCTGTTGGCTGATCGATGAGCCATTCCCGAACGTGTCGATTGGAAATGAGAGTTGGCCCGACAGACCGTAACAAAGTGTGCTTCTTGCCGAATATCAAAACAACATGTAGCGGCGCGATGCCGGGGGTCGTTAGTTGGACGCTGCAATCTGAGCCGGATCCAAGTGTGCAACGAGGGCTTCTAATCCTCCAAGACTTTACAATCTCCCCAAACTCTCCAATCAGATCAATCTGCCCGATTGCGGCATCGATTCCGGCGGATCGACTTTGATGAGGAAGTGTTGGTGCGAGGTTTCGCATTTGCTTTGCTGGGGATTGCGGTTTTAAATGGAAAGCGAGAGACAACCAATTGCCTTTATCGTCTCTGGCGATTGAGATTCTTGCCTAAAAGCCGAAAGCGCCTGGTTTTGACGATTTTTCGTTAGACATTTTGACTTCGCGCCAAAAACGCAAGGGAATTCGGAAATTTTTCCGCAAAAATATTAGGAATAGCTACGGTGTCGCAAATCCTTTGCTGGCAAATAATTACGATGACAAACAGCCCGAAGAGCCCTTTTTGATACCGTCAAAACGCGAGTCCGCAAACAAAAAACGAACGCTTTCCAGTCGATTGCGTACTATAGTTCATCGCAGCCAGTACCCTTCGTTTGGTGGGGGGGCCAGAACTTTGACGCGGAGAAACAACATGTCACGAAAAGAAGCCTTATCCAAACTGCGGGATGTTTTATTGCTACGCCGGGAAGCTTTGCGAAAAGCCCTCGACGGTGACTTGAGTATGCTTCAGTCCCTCTCCCAAGATGGTGGGGATGTTATCGACGCTGCGATGGACACGGCGCAGGACGAAATCAGTAGCCAACTGGTCGAAGTGGAAAGCCGTGAACTTTCTCAAATCGAGGAAGCTTTGAATCGTCTTCGCGATGGCCACTACGGTGAGTGTGAGCAGTGCGACAAACCGATTCCGCTAGCTCGACTTCAAGCAGTCCCCTACGCCACCTCTTGTATTGATTGCGCACGCAAGCAAGAGAAGTATTCACCCCGCTTTACGACAGGCATGGGCGATTCCTCGCAAGCGTCCAACGCATCGATTTAAGTGCATTGTCGCCTTTGATCCGCATCTTTGGAGTGCTGGGATTCATCCCAGCTTTTAGATCGCACTACGAAATTCCAGCTTGGACTGGTAATCGTCTAATTTCATGCCGGCATCGATCTTTAGCCGGGCTGAACCGGACGCTAGCGCGTTCCGGCTGATTAGCCGCAGGGCGCTAGCCAAATGGTGCTCACTTTAGTAACCCGAAGCGTGAGCGAGGGCGATTACAAGAGAGGTTTCCCTTTGTTTCCCTCGCTCACGCTTCGGGTTACTTGATCAAAGTGAGTGCCATTGGGCGCTAGCCCACGGTTTTCGGCCCATGATAAGATCGACGCCTAATTTCATGCCTTCATGAATGTCTTTTCCGAAAGTCAAAGACGGTCGTCGTTGGCGCGTGATTCAAGAATTTGCCTTGACCCACGTATAATCTCACTTTTTTCACTTTTTCGATCCTTGAACCAGCGGAATCCAACGCTCTTCGCGATTGCTAATCTCAGTAATACGAAGGCCGAACTTGTCCCCCACCTTGACCACTTCCCCTTCGGCGATGACATTGCCATCAATCTCTAGTAAAAGCGGCTGATCACAGGCTTTGTCAAATTGAATCATCACCCCCGGCACAAATTGCAGGATGCGTTCCAAAGGAATCTTTTGCTGAGCTAGCGTAACCGCCACCTCCGTCTCAATCTTGAGCAGGCTTTTCCAATAGTCCACCTTGGCAGAATTGTCTGTAGAATGCGTTCTGACCGTACTCATGCAATCCAAACCCTAGTTAAAAGCCAAAAAACAGGCGCCGATTTGGAACTATCGACGTCAATCCACACCTATCTTGACCGTGACCCATCGAATTTCTTGAAAGATTCCTATAATTGGTGCCTTGGAATGTTCGGCAATTCGGCCCAATATGCTGGACGATGTTCCATTGACTATTTGTTTCATTAATCTCTCAGACTATCCAACTATGAGCGTCGCTCTCGAACCATTGCCGTTCCCGCCTTATCGAGAACTCGGCAACGAAACACTTCACGAACGTATTCGACTTGCAAAAAAAGAGTTGGGCAAAAGCCTGCTTATACTCGGCCATCACTACCAACAAGACGAAGTGATCGAACACGCCGACTTGAACGGAGACTCGTACCAACTAAGCAAGTTGGCGGCAGATAGCATGGACTGCCGAGCCATCGTTTTTTGCGGCGTGCATTTCATGGCCGAAACCGCCGACATACTGGCCAATCGTCCGGAAAAACTGCAATCCAGGAACGGCCAACGGGTGTCGGTTATTCTGCCCGATATGTCGGCTGGTTGTTCGATGGCGGACATGGCGGGTATCCGTCAGGTCGACGCTGCTTGGAAACAGCTAGGCGACGTCATCGACACGTCCGACATGACCCCAGTCACCTATATCAACAGCGCAGCAAGCCTCAAAGCATTTTGCGGTCGGCATGGGGGCATCGTTTGCACCAGTAGCAATGCCAAGGCGGTACTCGAATGGTCCTTTGCGCAACGCAAACGCGTATTCTTCTTCCCTGATCAACATCTGGGCCGAAACACATCGCTGAAGATGAGAATCACGAACAGCCAGATGCCCGTTTGGAATCCACATGCCGAAGAGCTTGGTGGCAATACCGAACAAGCCATCCAAGAATCACGCGTGATTCTCTGGAAGGGGCACTGCTCGGTGCATCAAATGTTCCAAGCGGACCACGTCGCCTCGTTCCGTAAAAATCACCCTGGCATCAAGATACTCGTCCATCCCGAATGCCCGCAAGAAGTAAACGATATCGCCGACATCTCGGGTTCCACCAGCAAGATCATTGAGACGGTCCGAAATGCACCGCCCGGTACCAAATGGGCCATCGGTACCGAATTGCACCTGGTCAACCGACTCAAGAAAGAACATCCTGAGCAAGAGATCCACTTTCTCTCGCCGCTCGTTTGCATGTGCGCTACCATGTATCGCATCGATCTAGCGCACCTATGTTGGTGCTTGGAAAACCTCGTCCAAGGAAACATTGTAAATCAAATTGTGGTTCGCGAGGACATCGCCAATTGGTCCTTGATAGCACTCGAACGAATGCTTATCGTAAAATAGTAACCTAAGGCGAGCGGCGATGTGAAAACGACCCATCACAACCCGATACGACCCATCACAACCCGATACGTGAGTGAGGGGCATGCGAAATTGTCCCTCGCTTACGCAACGGGTTGGGATACTCCAATCTGCCGCTCGCCAAAACAAAATAGCCACTGCAAAATAGCGTAACCGCAAACCTCCATCGTCGCAAGAAACTGAAAACTCTATGATTAAGTTACCGTTCGTCCTGTTGTTCACTGCCATGACTGCTCTGTTCTGGGGCGTGTATGGCATTCTGCTACATCACGGGACTGAGCAACTGGGCCATAGTTCGCTTCGCGCCTTTGTTGGGGTCGGCATTGCGTATTTTTTAATTGCAGTCCTCGTACCGTTGGGGCTGCTAAGCCGGAAGCCCGAAAAGGGGTACTGGTCGATGGGAGGCACGTTGTTGTCCCTGTTTGCAGGTACCGTCGGTGCGCTGGGCGCCCTCGGCGTTATTCTGGCTGTCGCCTTCAAGGGGATGCCTATTTATGTCATGCCCATTGTTTTTGGTGCCGCCCCGGTGGTGAACACGCTTGTCACTTCTTGGCTCAACAAGTCCTTTTCGCAGATCAAACCGACGTTTATTTTCGGGCTGGTTTTGGTCGCACTGGGAGCGGTTGGCGTTTTGATCAACAAACCCGCACCCCCTACCAAAGTTGTGGTGGAAAAGGTCGAATCCAGTTCCACCGAAGAAAATAAGACAATTCACGCTGCACCCGTCGCGGCCAACCCGCTGGCACCCGTCGCGCCCAATTCGCTGGCTATCGGCGCGTCGATTTGCTTGGCTGTTGTCTGTTGGGGTGCCTACGGACCATTCCTTCATATGGGCCAAATGCAAATGGGTGGCTCAAGACTTCGACCATTCTGCTGCGTAGGGATTGCTTACTTTGTCATTGCCGTAGCCTTGCCGGTCATGATTTTAATGGCGAAGCCGGACAACGTTTCGTTAACCCCGAGCGAGATCAGCGGCGGCATGCTGTGGTCCATTCTTGCGGGCGCGGCGGGTGCGATGGGAGCCTTAGGAATTATTCTGGCGTTCAATTACGGCGGCAAACCGATTTTTGTCATGCCACTGGTATTCGGCTTCGCGCCAGTGATCAATACGTTGACATCAATGGTCGTGGGTGGCTCACTCGACAAGATCACGAACACGACCTACTTCCTTGGCTCCCTAGTACTCGGTATTGCAGGTGCCGTGACCGTATTGGTGTTTTCCCCCAAGGCGAAACCACATGGCTCACCGGCTGCCGATCCGAAACCAGCACTAACTCCAGCGCCGACGATGCCAAAACCGATTGAAAGTTCGACCTTCGACGCTAGGTCTACTTGATCATGTTTTGCATCATGTCATTCATGCCCGGAAAGAACTCAGCTCCGCCGGTGAGTACTTTCACTTCGGTGATATGCATTTCTTTAGCCGCCTTGACCGCTTGATTCATTGCGTCTTTCGTCAACTCTTGCAAGCGTGACTTTTGATCGCCTATTGTCAATTCGTGGGAAATGCTAATCGACTGGACCACACCTAGTCCGCTCAATTCGACATTCACGGTAAGCGATTCAAAGCTTGCGCTACCGTAAACACGTGCCGCTTCGAGCCTTGTGTTCATGCCTTGGAGCTGCGACCCGATTTGGGTCATGTTTTTCATCGCGCTGGCTAAGTTGGTGAGGTTCTTGAACATGGTTTACCGTAAGCGGGTAGGGGAGATGTGATTTCTACTTTGAATTATTCGACAGCAGATGTTTCGAATCGGACTTCATTTCGAAGTTTTTCTCGCAATGGAATATCCTGCGGTTCGGGTGTGCTTGTAGGCTGCAGATTGAGGTGAGGGGCTGGAACCTGATTTTGAGCTGGATCCACTCGAACAACTTGCCCCTCAAAGATGTCCATAAATTGTTTGATCAGCGGATGGACCATCGCATTGCGAATGAGTTGGGCCTGTGGAACCGTTGGCCTTTGGGAATGGACGACGGCTGGCGGTTCAGCGACCTGGGATTCCATTGGTGCATCATGCTTGTAAGGAATTGCGGTCGGTTCCGTCTCCGTACTTGACGCTTCGTCGCTTTGGTTCGAATGCGAGTCGTCTTGCGACGGACTTAGTTCAACTTTTTTTTTTGCTTCGACGACAGGCGAAACCGTTGGCGCTACCTTCGCTGCGACTGGGCGCGGAGGAGGGGCCGACTGTGTCGAAAACGCCTTCACGAGATCGGAAAGAGCTTGCAGATCCTGCAGGTTGCATATCTGAACCAATGCGATTTCGAGCAAGATTCGACTTTGGACGCTGTGGCGCATTTTGACGATGGTCTCGTCGAGCATTTGCAGAGCGGACAACAGCGTCATGGTTCCCCAGGATTTGCCCCATTCCTTGAGTTGCTCCACGCTATTGGGATTGGCCGTTCGAACCAAATCGGCGCTGCCACCCACCGTCACCGTCATCATGTCTCGCAAATAACCGAGCAATTGTTCGGCAAGTTGCCCAACATCTACACCCTCATCGGCCGCCGTATTGAGTTCTCTCAGGGCACCGGCCGCATCGCGCTCGATCAAACGAGATGCGAACGATGCGAGTCTCGTCTCGTCCGCGGTTCCCAACATGGCGTGAACGACTTCGACGGTGATTCGGTTGCCGCTGAAGCTCAGCAACTGCTCAAGCAAAGACTGGCTGTCTCGCATCGATCCGGCTGCGCGGCGGGCGATTAAGCGGAGAGCCGCTTCGTCGGCCTGGGTCCCTTCGTTTTCGCAAATGAATTTGAGCCGTTCGAAGATCTGCTCCGTTTGCACTGGCGGAAAATCAAAGCGCTGGCATCGCGAAAGGACCGTGATCGGAATCTTTTCCGGATCGGTTGTGCAAAAGATGAATTTCACGTGGCCGGGCGGTTCCTCAAGCGTTTTCAGGAGCGCGTTGAAGGCCTGAGTGGTCAGCATATGCACTTCGTCGATGATGTAGATCTTGTAACGAGAACGGCTTGGCCGGACAGCAGCGTTCGATCGCAACTGACGAATCTCGTCGATCCCCCGATTACTAGCACCGTCGATTTCTAAAACGTCCATATCCTCGCCCGCATCGATAGCTTGCGAAATGTCCGAGTTTGGATCGAATTTCCCGTTTGTTTCGGCGGCTGCGTTTAGGGCTTTGGCAAAGATGCGGGCCGTACTCGTCTTGCCTACCCCACGCGCACCAGTGAACAGATAGGCGTGGCCGACGCGGTTGCTTTCGATAGCGTTCAACAAAGCTTGTGAAACCGTGGATTGCCCCACCAATTCCGCGAACGTCTTTGGGCGATAACGACGCGCAACAACCGTGTATTTACCGTTCCCGATAGCTGTTCCGGTTGCGGTGTCGGGTTTACCTGGGTTTGCTAGGGTCGTATCCGGTTCTGGAGGAGAATCCGGCTCACCCATTGCAGTTCCTTTCTTGGCCATAAAACAATCCGTAAAACACACTCGGGAGAAGCAACCATTTGGACGGATTGCAAGTATACCATGCCCCTCGTCGAATTCATCCTGTCGTTGACGGAAACGCGTCGACAAGTTTCAATGATTGAATGAGCAAACCAAAAATATTAATTCAGTTGGATACCGACGCAAAAGCCAGTGTTTTCGATGCCGTGGTCGCCATCGATAGCGGCGTTGAGCAACTTCTGCAGTACTCTGGAATCCGTCCGGAGGATGTTCGCGGCCTGGTGCACGGTGCCATGTACACGCGCGGACCAAGCGATTTAAAGAATACGGCAGTTTTTATTGGTGGCAGCAATGTCACCGAGGGTGAGGCCATCGCTGCCATTGCGAGAGACACCCTTTTCGATCCGTTCCGGGTCTCGATCATGCTCGATAGCAACGGGGCCAATAGCACGGCTGCGGCTGCCGTTCTCAGTGCATCCAAACATATTTCCCTTGAAAACTCGACGTCGCTGGTCATGGCTGCAACTGGAGCGGTGGGGCAACGTGTTTGTCGAATCCTGGCCAATGCGCAGTCTCACGTGACGGTTGTATCCAGGTCGTTGGAACGTTCGCGAGAATGCATTGATCGGCTAGTCGCAAGCGGCGTATCCGCCAGTCGATTGACAGCCGCTTGTTCCACCGATTCGGCAACGCTAAAGAGCGCGTTGGCGGAAAGTCAGTTGGTTTTTGGCTGCGGGGCTGCAGGCGCTCGACTATTGGACGCGGCCCAATTGCAGTTAGCAACCGAACTTCGAGTCGCGATCGATTTGAATGCTGTTCCACCGATGGGAATCGAGGGGATTGAATTGACGGACAAGGGGGTGCAACGCGGGAACCGATTTGATTACGGAGCCCTAGGGGTAGGTGGTCTTAAGATGAAGATCCACAAAGCGTGCATTGCAGCCTTGTTTGAATCGAATCAGCGATTTTTGGACTGCGAAGAGATGCTCACGATCGGCAGGGAAGTCATGAAGTCATGAAGTCATGAAGGCTAAAGGCTGAAGGTGAGTGAGATGGGGTATCCCATTCAACTTAGGTTCGGCCAAACATTTCTCAACCGGTACCGTCAACACATCATTCCTCAAGTGTAGCACGGCACTCCGTGCCGTGATTCCTCGACCCGCGAAACGGATCCCTGCGGCGCATTCCTCTCTGGCGCATTCCTCTCCGACGCATTCCTCTCTGGCGCATTCCTCTCCGGCGTATTCCTCTCCGACGTATTCCCCTCCAACGTATTCCCTTCCAACCGATCCAGCGGACTAACCACTCGAATATCGGGTCGGCTCAGCACGTGCGTGTAGATCATCGTCGTCTTGGGCAAGCAAAAGGGGACGGCGACATAGATATTTTGAGCGGCAACTCGGCTGGCGTCATCGAGGTTTTCGAAAACCTGAGCGGGCCGAAGGTTGCGAGTCCGACATGGAATCGACCTGCTGCGATCCAAGTCGATGGGAAAAACTTTCGAATCATGGCTGGTCCTAACGGCAGCAACCAAGGGCCAGCCGAGGCCAAGTGGGGGTACACGACATTGAACGTTGCGGACTGGGACAGCGATGGGCTGCCAGATCTTATTTTGAACTCGATTCTGGGTCGAGTCGTTTGGCTTAGGAACATCGGTACACGCCAGAACCCACGGATGTCGTCACCCCAGAATTTCGAAGTCGAATGGCCGAACGAGCAGCCCAAGTTAGCATGGGGTTGGCTAAAACCGAATGGCAACGCTCTATTGACTCAGTGGAGGACAACTCCCGTAGTGTTCGACTTCAACGCGGACGGTTTACTGGACCTTGCGATGTTGGATCAAGAAGGCTATTTGGCGTTTTTCCAGAGAGCTCGCCAAGATGGCAGGATGATATTGCAAGCCCCTCGCCGCGCGTTCGTCGATGAGATGGGACGACCGGTTCAGTTAAACGCTGGAGCCGCAGGCAAAAGCGGTCGAAGAAAGCTTTGCGTTGCCGATTGGGATGGGGATGGCAAATTCGATTTTCTTTTGAATTCGGCCAATGCGGACTTCTTAAAGCACGTCGATTTTCAAGATGGAAAATGGACAATGAAAAACGTCGGTACTCTGGCCAAAAAAAAAATCGAAGGGCACGATGTGAGTCCGGCGGTAGTGGACTTCGACGGTGACGGAGTACCAGACTTTCTAGGTAACGCCGAGGACGGTCGGTTGTATTTTATGAAAAATCCGAGGTCCGGAAGCAACTAGCAAAGTTCCTGTTGGAATAGCTGGTGGTTGATACCTTCACGCTCGCCTAAAGTAAGTAGAGCGAGTCCAAAGGGCTCCGTACGCCACTGCTCCCCAGAGTGCTAACGTGAGTATAAATCATGGTTGTCGAGATATCGGCATGCCCGAGCAATTCTTGGATCGTTCGAATGTCCTTTCCGGCTTCAAG
>JANPNA010000233.1:0-5566 GCA_031427235.1 Pirellula sp. | reverse complement strand
TCCCCGGTTCAGCGTCTTGTCCGCAACACCTGTTGCGACTTTTCACGAATGCGAGGATTCGACGGTGGCGCGTTTGGATTCTCGATTAGGCCGTATGGGCGGAAATCACCAAGCATCGTCTAAATCGATTCTAGAGCGGTTTTACGGGATGCGAAAAATGCAGGGAAAATGAAACCGGGAAACTTCCCGATTGTGTCGGGAAACTTCCCGAAACATCTGGTAATTCGTGGGTGGTTCTGTACAATCCTGATGAGCATTCCCGGCAGTGAAAACAAGTGTTTTCCCTGAGAAAATGAAGTTTATTTGGTCTACTATCTGGTATTTTGGGGTGGTAGAGGTCGTGGGTTCGAATCCCGCCGGCCCGATTTTCATTTTTACCAACGAAAACTACTCTTTTTGACCTAGTCCGCGACTATTGATTTGGGCAAATGCACGAATCAATGCACGAATCGCGGAGTAGACCATGTCACGGGAGAGTAAACCGTTTTTCAGAGAGCAGACCAAAAGTTGGTATTGCTCCATAAACGGTAAGCAAATTTCGCTCGGGAAAAACAAACCCGATGCGCTTTCCAAGTTCTATGAGTTAATGGGTCGAAAAGCCGACTTGCAGACCGATTCATCGACGGTCTACGACCTAACGCAGTCTTATTTGGACTGGTGCCAGAAGAATAAAAAGCCGAGCACCTACACCAAGCATCTCTACTACCTAAAGTCGTTTGTCGAATCGACCGGCAAACGGCTCCGAGTCGGGCAAGTGCGAAAACTCCACCTGACCAAGTGGTTCGAAGACAAGTCCTGGAGTTCGACCACCAAGAATGATGCAATGGGAGTTGTGAAAAGAGCTTTCAATTGGGCAATGGAAGAAGGCTATTTCACCTATAACCCAATTGCCAAAGTCCGAAAGCCTCCTGCTAAACGTAGAGACATTTTCTACACCAAAGATCAATGGGCTAAGGTTCGAAGCGCTGCAAAAGGTCCGATTGTAGATTTCCTCGACTTCCTCTGGTCGACTGGCTGCCGCCCACAAGAGGCACGAACGCTAGAAGCCCGCCACGTAAACAATGACCTGATAATTTTCGCAATCGATGAAAGCAAAGGCGAAAAGTACCAGCGAGTCTTGTTCTTAACCGCTGAATCTCAAGCCATTGTCGAAAGGCTGGCTGCCAATTACCCAACAGGTCCCCTATTCCGCAACCGCCTTGGTCGGGCATGGACCAAGGACTCAGTGAAGTGCGTTCTAACACGAATCAGCAAGAGGGTCGGTTTCAGGGTAATCGCTTATGGCGCTCGCCATGGTTACGCGACCAACGCATTATTAAACGGGATTGATGCAATTTCCGTAAGCCATTTGATGGGGCACAAATCGCCATCGATGGTCGCCGAGGTCTATTCCCACTTGGCCCAGAATCATGATTTTCTAAGGAAGCAAGCTAGAAATGCTTCCCCTGCGCCATCCGCCACTCCACCTCCCCCCTCAAGTCGCGACCGCCACTAATTCGCTTTGACATGAATTCGACGCTCCGGCGTGTCAAACCGGTGCGGGTTGGCAGTTCGGCGCAACTCGTCTCGTTTTGTCCAATCCACAATACCCAACGAATAATTTGAAACTGCGATTGGTCGATTCGACTGACGCGAGTTAGTCGGAAATACGCGATCCAGACCAAACTCGCCAAGCGGTGGAACTGGAGCCAATCGAACAAGCAATTTGTGTTTTGTTCTAGGAAACAGCGACGAATCCTACGCACGTTGCCTAATGCCTTACCAACGCATCACTCCAACGGAATTCTTCATCGCTGCTGAAATAGCCGACAGAAGTCCAGTCCGATCGTTTTACTGCCAGCGGAACTCGCTTTCTGCTAGAATCCTTTAAAATTCATCTACGTTGTGACGGTGCTTGGCTTTTGTGAAATAGAGATGACCAACTTGTGAACAACTTCGACCCGTACGATAAGACTCAGGACGGACCAGAGAATCCTATGCCACCGGTCGACGCTGGAGTTGCCGAACATCCGCAGCGGATCGGTCGTTATCGGATTGAGAAGGTGCTTGGCAAAGGGGGCTTTGGCATAGTCTATCTCGCGCATGACGAGCAACTGAATCGTCGCGTTGCTGTGAAAGTGCCTCACGCGAAACTGATTTCCAAGCCAGAAGACGCTGAAGCGTATCTGGCCGAGGCACGCACGGTGGCCAATCTGGATCATCCAGGTATCGTCCCGGTGCATGATGTAGGCAGCATGGAGAATTGCCCATGCTATATCGTTTCTAAATACATCCCTGGAACCGACCTCGCCACGAAGATCAAGCAGCACCGGCTCAAGTACAGAGATGCTGCCGAAATTGTGGCCACAGTTGCTGAGTCTCTCCACTACGCTCACAAGCAAGGACTGGTGCATCGGGACGTAAAGCCTGGCAACATTCTCATAGGCAAAGACGACAAACCGTACGTTGTCGATTTCGGACTCGCCCTGCGGGAAGAGAACATCGGCAAGGGACCGAAGTACGCTGGGACGCCCGCCTATATGAGTCCCGAACAGGCTCGGGGTGAAGGGCATCGAGTCGATGGCCGCAGCGATGTATTTAGTCTCGGTATCGTGTTCTATGAGTTGCTTGCGGGCCGTCCGCCGTTCCGAGGAGACACGCAGGCCGAACTGTTCGAGTAAGTGACCAGCTACGAAGCACGACCACTGCGTCAGTATGACGAAAAGTTGCCGAAGGAACTGGAACGTATTTGCAACAAGGCGATGGCCAAGCGAGCCAATGATCGGTATTCATCAGCACACGACATGGCCGAAGACCTGCGACACTTCCTAGCCGAGCAAACGGTGATCCAGAGTGGCGCATCGCCGGGCGGAATCGCCTTGGTCGCCTCGGAAACACATGCCTCTCACAATGCTTCAACGTCGGTCGGTTCGGTTGCCGCTTCCTCGGCGTCGTTGGGAACAGGCTCCTCCGACAGCCAGCCAATCAAGATTGTGCCGAAAGGACTGCGTTCTTTTGACGCCCACGATGCCGATTTCTTCTTGGAACTGCTGCCAGGACCAAGAGATCGAGAAGGCTTGCCGGACAGCCTGCGGTTCTGGAAGACTCGCATCGAAGAAACTGATCCCGACAACACCTTCAAGGTGGGTTTGATCTATGGACCATCTGGTTGCGGCAAGTCGTCGTTGGTCAAAGCAGGACTGTTGCCACGTCTTTCAGAAGAGGTGATCTCTGTTTATATCGAAGCCACCCCGGAGGAAACGGAAACGCGTCTGCTACATGGCCTGAGGAAACGCTGCCCGGCGTTAGATGACAACCTGACGCTGAAGGAGACGCTGGCGGAGTTGAGGCGAGGACAGGGAATTCCGGTTGGCAAGAAAGTGCTAATCGTGCTGGACCAGTTCGAGCAATGGCTGCACGCTAAGAAGGAAGAGGAAAACACCGATCTGGTGCAAGCGCTACGGCAATGCGATGGAGGTCGGGTGCAGTGCATCGTTATGGTACGGGATGACTTTTGGCTGGCGGCAACAAGGTTCATGGTCGCTTTGGAAGTTGAGTTAGTTCAAGGCCAGAATACCGCATTGGCTGACTTATTTGATCTCGATCATGCGAGGAAAGTGTTGGGAGCGTTCGGTCGAGCATTTGGAAAGCTTCCAGAGAACATCATCGACACGACGAAAGATCAAAAAGACTTTATGAAACAATCGCTTGCTGGCCTAGCAGAAGATGGAAAAGTCATCTGCGTGCGTCTGGCCCTATTCGCCGAAATGATGAAAGGCAAGGAGTGGACACCTGCTGTGCTCAAAGAAGTCGGCGGAACGAAAGGAGTGGGCGTAACGTTTTTGGAGGAGACGTTTAGCGCGCAAACTGCACATCCCAAGCATAGGCTTCATCAAAACGCTGCCCGGGCGGTGCTCAAAGCCCTACTGCCCAATTCCGGCACCGACATCAAAGGGCAGATGAAATCCCGCGACGAACTGTTGGCAGTATCGGGTTACGCCAATCGTCCTAAAGATTTCGATGAGCTACTTCGCATTCTGGACAGTGAAATCCGGCTCATCACGCCAACCGACCCGGAAGGCAAGGACACTGGCAACGATTCTCGGACGCAAACCCAAGCGGGACAAAAATATTTCCAACTGACGCATGATTACCTGGTCCCCTCGCTCCGTGATTGGCTAACTCGCAAGCAGCGCGAAACAAAACAAGGTCGCGCTGAACTAAAACTCGAGGAACGCGAATCGGCTTGGAACGCAAAACGTGAAACGAAGCAACTGCCTACGCTTCCTGAATGGTTTGGTATCAGCCGACTCACCGATCGTAGGCATTGGACTGACCCGCAACGATCCATGATGCGATCCGCAACTCGCATGCATATGAGCCGTGTTGGCTTGGCCGCTGTGTTGGTTGTTGCACTTGCTGGGATTGGGCTACGAACGAAAGGCTATTTCGATCTCCAGAGATTGGAAGCGGAAGCCAGTAGTCGAGTCGATGGTTTGCTCAAAGCAGATAGTTCCAACCTCGTGTCGACGGTTGAGGGTCTCAAGAAATATCGAGAGTGGGCTCAAGATGATCTCGAAAATGCGTTTAAGAGTTCGGCCGAGGATTCGAATGCCAAATTGCATGCCGGTCTTGCGCTTCTATCCTCCAAAGCAACCCCGGACGCGGCTCTTGTGGACTACTTGAAGGAGCGATTGCTAACGGTCTCTCCAACGCAGCTGGCACCCGTGCGGACGCTCTTGGAATCCCATAAAGCGGAACTTGTACCATCCTATTGGCAAATTGCGCTGGATGACAAACAATCGGCCATACGACGCTTCCAAGCAGCGAGTGCACTGGCCGCTTTCGATCCGTCGAACACAGCTTGGGACGAATCGAAGTTTGCAGCGTTTGTCTCAGAGCAGCTCGTGGCTGTCAGTCCAACGTACGTTAGCCAGTACCAGGAATTGGTTCGCCCGGTTTCTACCAAATTAGTGACTGCTCTGACTGCGATCTTTAAGGACCGAGCGCGAGGTGAACTTGCTCGCACGTTGGCAACGTCACTTTTGGCGGACTACGCAGCACAAGATCCAGCGACGCTCGTCGAGTTGGTTATTGCGGCAGATGCGTCCTCGGACAAGGCCTTGTTTCCGGTTCTGAAGAAGCACCTTGATGTGGCGGTCAAGCGGTTTGAATCCATCTTGGATCGCAGCGTCAAGCCGAATTGGCATGATGCACCGTTGGATAAAAATTGGGTTGAGCCAGATGCGACGATCCGAGCATCCGTTGAATCCTCACACGGTATGATCGGAGAACGATTTGCGTATGTGGTGGACATGCCGATGGACAAGTTCCTCGAGGTCGCCGAGAAATTGCGAACCAGCGGTTATCGACCTACACGGGTCAGACCCAATGCCGTTGCGCTTTTTGGCCCAATAACGGTAGTGTCACATGCGTTTTCCTTGTATTTGCGTTGGCTTTACTATGATTATTTATGCAACTTGAATCAACTGGTTTTCTAACGCTTCATCCACCAAATCGGTGAAATCGGGCAGGGTGCGGGTTTGCGCCTGCGCAGGTGCCGCTGGCATGAACGTGACGGCTGCAG
>JANPNA010000232.1:0-23222 GCA_031427235.1 Pirellula sp. | reverse complement strand
GATCTTAAGCTGGGCCGCGAAACACTTTCGCTAGCGTTCCCTAGTAGCGGAATGCGTCAAGCATTTCGTTGGCGTCCAGCATTCACGAAAGCTTTGACAGCTTCCGCTACGATTTAAATCGGCCCGCCTTAAGATCGACGTTTGAAGACAAAGGCGGTTCGCATCCTAGCCGATACGCCCAAGACATCGCGGTAGAGCGAGTACTGGAAGCCATTGCAGGGGATAATCAACGGATCCTGCTAACTGCGAAGTGGTACCTTGTTTACGGGCAGCCCAACCCCGGTCGTACGCATGAAAAAACCAAAACCATCGAGGTCGAAATCGTTGGAGGAAAAGCCCTCGAAATCGAACTGCAAGCTACCGACGGTTCCAATAAATAACCGCATTGTGAGTTGCGCGGCCCACTGCGATGATGTCCTTGCGACCATCGCCATCCAAATCGGCAACGACCATATCCTCAACGGCGACTTGGCCCGGTTCGATCAGTGTCCGTTCCCATTTATCCCCTGCGAAGTCGTAGACCCGAATTCCACAACGATGCGACGCTTCCGCATTGTCCCGCACTCCGATCACGATCTCATCGTCGGAATCGAAATCGAGGTCAGCGCAAGCCACGGCGTGCCCCCATTTGAGCTCTTTATCGATCACATTTCGAAGCATGAACCGCAGCGCGCGTTTGGGGTCATGGGAATACACGACGACCTGGTCTCCGTGCCATGGCTCGATGGTCGCAATGAAATTGCCTCCACCGGTAAAATGACCGAGTCGAATTTCGCTCGAACCGCGTGCAGGTGCGACCCCTTGGAATCCCATGCCCTGTGGGTAAATGAACTTCCGCAAGTCTTTGGTGAACATGAGTCGGGTTGCGCCTTCGTAGCTTGCTACGAGTATGTCGGTGTTGCCTTCGTCGAACATGTCAACAACTTCGAAGTTGTGGGCAACGTGGCGAGACTCGTCGATTACCTTCATGGGCCAAGGTTCGGATTCGGGCTTGCTCGGAATCTCGAAGTGCAATAGCCGAACGGGAGTCTGGTCAAAACCAGGGGCTGTTGTATTGCGTCCCTTGAGTGGCAAAACGATTAGTTCCATTCGGCCGTCCTGGTTGAGATCGGCCCAATTCATGCGATGGGTCGTGGGCTCCTCAGCGATCTTGGTATACGTCCAGGCTTGGCGGGGATCGCTCGGCGATTTCAACCAACCAATCTCGCCACCAGATTTGGTATTATTAGGCTGCCAATCGTGCCCAATTGCCAAGTCAATCTTGCCGTCACCATCGATGTCATGCGGTGCCATGCAAACATTGTCATTCTTCGCTTCCGGGGTCGCATAGATTACATGGACTTGCCAACTTGGGTTCTCCAGCCACAGGTACCGTTTGCTATCCGCAATTAAGATATCGAGCTTGCCATCGCCACTTAGGTCAAGTGTTCGAACGGCATACCCGACTTGCAGTTCGACTGGCAAGACCTGAGGCACCCATTGAGCGCCGACTTGGCCATTGAGCGAAATAAGGAACAGGAAGCAAACGCCCAAGGAACGGACTGCGAAACGAGTGAACAATTCTAGTGAAAAGCACATGACACAACCTCTTTGGGATCACGGAGAACGGTAGAACCGTATCATAGCAAAATCAAATCGGGTGTGAACGGAATGGCCCCAGCCGTGCGAACACAACGGACAGATTGGCTATCAGTTGCGTTTTGCGTAATGTTGCCGATGCCCTCTATCGGGGCGACTTAGCCGATTCGGCGCCCAGTGGCATGACGCCCATCGCCCGCGCGTCCGAGATGGAAATGAGTTGCCGATCCGGGTCGTCATTCGACTTGAAAGCCTTGGCATTCTCAGTGATTTGATTCTTGCCAGCCTCCAGAGCCGAGGCAAAGGTCGCATGCGATGCAGCGAATTCTTTCTGTTTCAGTTTTGACGGAAGTTTGGGAAGCTCGATAACTGGTTTTAGGTTGTCACTGCCCAGCATGGTTGTCTCCAAGCCAAACAGAGTGGGGTTTTCCGTGTCGCCATCCGAAAATGCTAAGAAACAATGGCCAGGGACCATGACCAAGTACGCATCGAGGCCAATCCTTCGCAAAATACTCGCCATGAGTACGGAACCATCTACGCAATTGGCTTGCGACGATTGCACGGTGTCGTCTAGGAAGCGAACGGTTTGGCTGTACACGAACTTACTTGGTGGGGCCGTCGAAACGTCGCTGTATTTGATTCCCCTGCGTTGTAACGCATTCCAAATGGCGAACACTTGCGAAAGCACTTCGTCCTGACTCCCCGACTGATAACCGGTGAAGCCATTGATCAGGTCCTGTTCCTTGGCAGCGCTCAATGCCTCCTTGAGGAGACCGTCGATCCAGGGATGGTTTTCGTTAACGTATGCAGCAAATGTGACGGAGATGTCTTCGAGGTCTTCGCCATCATCGTCAAGTTTAACATAGAATGGGCAATCGTTTATCGATCTCAGCAGAACTGTTTCGTCTATCTCGGCGATCACGCTGTCATCTATGGAAACCTTGATTTTCAAGTTGGCAGGTTTTTGTTGTACGCATCGGCGGAGCGCATTGTAATCCCATCTGGCTTTTGGGTAGACATGGATAACGTCGTAATCATCGTCGCTTTCACCTTCCCATTTTGACTTTTTGAGGAAGCCATCGCCGGATATTTCAACGGTGATCATGGCACCCTGGGGGACGTTTTCAATTTCGACTCCAATACTGCCATTCTCGTCTCCATAGAGAGGGATTTCATCATCTTCGAGTTCTGGATCTTCGTCGGTTTTCTTGTCTTCTGCCCGTTGTTCGTCGCCGTTCCAGTCGACGGTTGCGGTGGAGATGATATAACTTGGAAACAGGTCGTTGCCGGTGTAGCTCAAGAAGGTTGCGGATGGGTCCTCGGCGCTGGCGACGTACGAAGAACTGCAAATGGCAAGAAGAAATGCTATGAAAATGCGACGCATGTGAAATAATGGTCCCGAGGATGAAAAAGGATCTAAAGACGCAGTCCGTGCTGACGATGGGTCAGACTGCGAACTTAATCTCATATCGTGAGAATCACGACAGTGACGACAATCGGTTTAGTCACAGGCTCAATTCACTTTCAAACGACTCCGGCTGAATCGATTCTAGTGATTGTGAGGGATGCGCCGTAGATCCCTTGCTCCGCCGACTGATGTCCTCCGTGACGAGACCTGATTGGATCTTCGTCATTCCTTGAGAGTTGAATCCAAACGCTTTTTTGGAAGAAATGGGCACTTGGGTGGTGAGAGCCAGGACGCGAGTCGCGGAGCGACGTCGCCTACGTTTTCTTCCGCTTCACTTCGTTATCGAACGTACTCTTTTGCCGCAACAAGTGATGGTAGTGCTGAGCAAATCGGTGGGCTTCGTCTCGAACGTATTGCAACAATCGCAACCCAAACGACTCCCGGCCCAGCCGAATCGGTTCGCTCTCGCCCGGTCGGTAGATCTCTTCTTCCTTTTTAGCAAGCGATACCATAACCGGTGGATCAATGTCTTGGTCCCGGAAAGCTGCTAGGGCAGCATTCAGTTGCCCTTTGCCGCCATCGATCATGAGCAAGTCCGGAAACGCTTCTTGCTCGTCGCTCAACTTGCGAAAGCGACGCGAGATCACTTCGTGGATACTCCGAAAATCGTCGATGCCTTTCACGTCTTGAATACGATAGCGACGATAGCCAGGTTTGAAGGGCAAACCATCTAAAAACTGCACCAAGGACGCAACCGTATTGCTGCCACCCAGATGCGCGATATCAACCCCTTCGATCACGCGAGGCTCCTTTTCCATGCCAAGCACTTTCTTGAGTGCCCTCATGCCCTTCTTCGGGTCAATATAAAAAACTTCAGGCTGCGCATGGACATCGATCTCGCCTCGGTCCCCTAAGTTTTCGAGCAACTGGATCTCATCTCGGAGCTTAGCCGCCTTTTCAAATTCTAGTTTGGCTGACGCCTCTCGCATCTCCTCTCGCATCTGCTTGAGCAATCGTTCGCTGCCACCTTCCAAAAATGTCTGTAACCTTCGAATATCGCGCCGATAGTCGGCCTTGCTGATACGTTTGTTGCAGGGAGCCGTACACTGCTTGATCGAGGCGAGCAAGCACGGACGAAACCATTCCCAACGCGGATCGTTTTCTTCGATGTCCAAGGAACAGGTTCTGAATTGAAATACCCGCTGCATGACTTGCAATGCACCTCGCAATTGACCAGCGCTGATGAACGGTCCGTATAACTTCGCACCCTTGGCTTTCGGCGTGCGAGTTACTTCGACACGAGGGAAATCCTCGTGCGTCGTGATCATCAAATACGGAAAGGTCTTGTCGTCTTTGAGGTCTTTGTTGTGGCGTGGTTGTATGTCCTTGACCAGTCGACTCTCAGTCAGCAACGCATCCACTTCGCTGCTGCACAACATGAAGTCGATATCGGCAATTTCGTGGACCCAGTCTGCCGTTCGAATTTCTTGCGTAGCGGCGGCCAAAAAATAGCTACCCGCTCGTGATCGCAGATTCTTTGCCTTACCAACATAGATGACGACGCCGGAGGCGTCCTTCATCAAATAGACGCCGGGAGATTGCGGGAAATCCCGAACCTTTTCGGCAGAGCGACGGAAGCCTAGATTACCGCTTAACAATGCATCGATGCGTTGTTGGATCTCCGGGGTCGGTTCCGCAAGATGCTCGTCCGGCTCGACGAGCGTGATTTCTAAATCAAGCTCGTCTTCCTCATCTGTTTCGGTTCTGTTGTTATCAGCCATCAAAGCACTAGCCAACAATGTCGCCTTTTGCTCCGCAAAAGTGTGTTCTCGAAGCGCACTTTCGCGGAGCGAAAGGCGACAATAGGAACCGCGACTATGGTTGAAAGCCTGGGAACGCTCCCTGACCTGGAAACCCACCTTGAGGTGCACCGGTTCCAGCTCCGCCCGCTGTTTTCGGTTGGATCAATTCCGTGATCGTAACCCTAAGTTTTTTGTAGTCCGATTCACTTACCACGTAATACCAGTCGGCAAATCGGCCATTGAGTTCGGCGACTTTGTTCTTGGCTTTTTTCAATTTTTCGTCTCGATCATCGATCTTGCGTTGGTTCTCTTTGGTGATTTTTTCGCGAATCGCTTTCAATTTTTCTTTCCACTCGTCCTCGGTCGGTTCCGAGTCGGCCGCGGGCACATCAGGCTTGGTTGGCGTATCGGCTTTTTTCGTTTCGTCCTGTGGTTGCGGTTCCTGAAAAGAGACCATGCGACCTACGAGATTAGACTTCAGGACCGAAAGGGTGGCAGGCTTTTCCGGAGCAACTGGTACTTCCGGCGAAACGGCGGGATCCGCAGCAGGCTTTTCGACTGGAACTGGCTTTTCTTCAGCAGGCTCCACAGGTTTCTCACTCGGTACAGTCGGCTCAGTAGGTTTCGCATCCGAACCTGCTGGCTCAGTCTCCGATGGTAGGATCGTTGTCGGTGGCACCTCAGCAGGCTTTTTCTTCATGCGTTCGATTTCCTTCAGTTCCTCGACCGTTTCAGGGAGTCGTTCGAGTTCAGGCATTGGGAACTTCGATTCGTCGACTCGAGTGGTAACCAACATGAATCGATTGATCGAAACCGATTCCTCGGCCTTACCTTCTTCTTTCGTATCCGCTGTATCGACTGCGTTGATCTCTGCCCCTGCAGCCCCACCAAATCGCAATAAGTATTGGACGCCATCCTTGAGCGTGACGACCAGTTCACCGCTCTTAGAATAAAAATCGATGCTATCGCCACCTTTTTGATTTGGGTTTGGGAAGAAGCCGCGGCGTTGGAGCGACATCAGCGACTCGCTGTTCTTCAACAGATTGCTGTCCCCCTTTAAGTCGGCTGCAAGTCCCGCTGGTTTTTTAATAACGTCCGCAATTTTCAAGTTATCGAGGGTGCTCTTGATCTCGTTTAGCTTAGTTGCATTAAGTTGCTCGTCAGGTGCCAGGATTTTTTCGCTAGGCGGATCGGATTCGAAACTGGTAATGCGGGTGGGCTGCCACTGCCCGCCGGCGGTCGCGAAATTCAAGTCTGCTTCGTAAGTACGGCTCAGAGCCAGTCCCTGTTGAGTTGTGACGATCTGGTAATCACGAACACCCAGTGTTTCAATGTCATTGCTGCTCAATTTGAGCAAGTCGGGTTCAATCCACTGTTTGAAATCTGTGCTGAGGGGCGCGGTATCCAATTCAACCACATAGATAACGTCCTCAGAGGGAACGCGAACGTATCGCTTTTTCTTATCGATTTCTTTGCCGATGATCACATCCGCTAAGATGTTCCCTTTTTCGTCCTTCATTTGGACGAGCATACCAACGCCTTCGCCACCTTTATCTGCATTTTGCTTATTCGGTTCAACGACGCCAAAGAGTGTTTGCTCCGTTTTCTTTTCAGAAGCAATATCGAGGACTTTTAGACCAACAAACAAGTTGGCTGCTTCGCTCATCTGCTTGCCAGCGTCGGCGGGATAACTCTCGTGCGATGGAATTGTCCAAAGTCCCACCTTGCGATCGCGTGCGACCTCAAAATCAACGTAGTCTTCCTTGGGGGAATCGTAGCGAAGGATTTTGAGCGACGCCGCCGTCAGTGGATCGGAAAATTTTTCAAAAAGAGGTTTCCCTTTCATTCCTGAAACTGGAGTGTTGGCACGGTTACCTGCGGACGTGACCCACGCCAGGAGTGCAACGATGCCTACTACGGCTGCTAATGACCCGGTCTTAGTTCCCTCTGTCACTTTTCTATCTCTCCAATATCTACGCTTGATGTTGTCTGTTGAATTTGTTTTGTACGGTAGTGTTCGTGGAAGCGGGCTAACGCAATCGAGTCTTCGAGATACCTTCGCGTTCTCGCAATCGGCGAGAAACCAAAACGATGATGCCAACCAAGAGCGGCGGTATCGGTGGAACGAAAACAGCTAGCAACTTATAGTATTTTTGAATCTTGCCGATGGAATCATCCGATTGCCGCCTGGCTTCGCGAATACCTTGGTCGCGCACTCGCAGCAATCGTTCTTTTTCAACTTGAAATTTCTTGGTTAGTTGCATCTTCTTGATTTGGTCGATTTGCATCTTTTCCTGGAGTTTCTTGATGCTTTCAGGATCGATCGCACCTTGCGATTGCAGTTTTTCGATCTGCTCTTTGAGGTCGCGCTCGGACTTGGCATTTTCATCCTCGACTGCGGCAACGGCTTTGTTGTATTCGTTGTTGTATTCGGTTCGCTGCTTGGCTTCCTCAACGCGGAACTCATCTGCCTTGAGTTCGACCAACTTCAGCGTGCTGTAGGTTGGAATGTGTCGACGCACTTGAGGATAGCGGGTTTCACCGACCAGCACATCGATCGCGTTCAAAACAAAGGTGATGTTCTGGAACTGGAAATTGATGTCTTCCATCATGGGTTTACGATTTCGGATATCGATGAATGTTCTGGACATGCAGTCGATGTCGCTAACGTAGACAGCCTTGATTGGACGTTTGGACGACGACTCGCCCGCTTTCGTTTCTTCGCCTTCCACAAGTGCAGCCAGGATCTGCTCGCCTTGTGTCGCACCTTGCCTCAGCTTGAATTCGGTGGAGCGACTGAGACCAGCCTGCTGTACTCCGTCAATTTCCGCCTTGGGCATCGTGCCCGCGACCTGCCCTGTTTTGACAAGCGGAGTGAATTTGAGGCTTGGATCCTTTACTGGACGGATTACGCCAGCATAGAGGAACATCAATTCCTTTAAGCCATTCGTTATCTCACTTTCCTTATTGAGGGCATTGTTTGCACCTGGAGCTTCTTCACGAGCGAATACCCAGAGATTCGATGCTTGCGAGGTTTCGGCAAGAATCGGATAAGGGTTGTACTCTTGCCAGCATATATCAGGTGAGAATCCACCCATCATTCCGGGTCTACCTGGGATCTCAATGCCGAGCGCACGCCAGAGTGGATGGATGTCTCCCTTGGGCTGTTGGCCGCCACCACCCATCATCCCCATCATTCCGCCAGCTTGCGGCTTGGGATCGCCGGTACCGGGAACTTGGTCCAGAGCCACGATGGGATCTTCGAAGATTGCTGTTGGAACGCCCGAAGTGACCGCGTTGGTGAAGTTGATCATCTCCTCTGGTCCGAGGGATGATGGCTGTACGGCCAGCAGTACGTCGTACTTCTCGGTATCAATTGGCGAAGCTGCGTTGACGTCTATGACCTCGTATTGTTTGGCAAGTTCCTCGACGATAGGTTGCGGCGGTTGCGATTGAAACGAACGCATGTCCATGCCACCCATCAACTTGGCATCGGTCTTGATAATCCCTAATTTCTTTCGAGTGGGTTTCGAAACTGTGGTCAACGATCGAACAAGTTCGTATTCGACGGGGACGCCAGGTTCGAAGAAAGGAATAACTACTTTTTGCAATCCGCTTCGGAACGCTGCTCCTAAAAGTACTGGCTGATCGGAATAGGTTCCGCGTTCACGTACGCTAATCATCTGTGGAACGATGCCGTACTGCTGTTCGGCCATCTTCTCGTCGTCGCTTGAGGGAATGATCGAGTCGTAGATTCGAACTTGCATCGAGCCGCCAGAGGACTTGGCGGTCGACTCGAATTCCTTGAGCAGGGAAATGAGCTGATACTTGATCTTAGCGAATTGCTCTGGAACTTCATTTGAAATGTACGCATCAACGACGATGTCTCTATCTTTGCCTAGAGCTCGAATCATTTCTTTTGTCACAGGTGCGAGTGAACTGACTTGCATTTCCGTAACGTCCGTGCGTCTGTCTCGATTTCGGAAGAGCATGCTGCCAGCGAACGCAAGAATGCCCAAAAGCGCAATTCGCGTGAGGAAGTGAGCTAGTTTTGCATTGCCATCGCGTCCGCCACTCCAATGCCGTTTGCCAATGAGCACCATGCACAGGTAAACACCAAACGCAGCAACAAGCAGGAAATAGGAAATTCCCGACAGGCTCAAAACCCCTCGCCCAAAGTCATCGAATCGCTCTTGGATGCTGAAGTTCTTGATCTCTCGAGCCACCGTTCGGTTGGCAATCGTGTCTGCTTTGAAGGCGAAAGCCAAAGGAGCATTAAACAATGCACCGAGGATGAACCCAACCGTTAGATTGCTGGTCAAGAACGACGCAACCATCCCGATCGAAATCATCGCCAATCCAATAAACCAGTAACCGATGTAGTTGGTAAAGAAGAGTCCGGTATCGATTTCACCTTGAGTCAGCAAAGCCAGTACGATGAATGTTGAAAGCTGCGAAAACAAAAGAGAGACAGTGTAAATCGCAGAAGCTGCGACGTATTTACCGGCGACAATGTCGAAGTCATCGGCTGGAAGTGTAAGCAGCAATTCGTCCGTTCCTTGACGTCTTTCTTCGGCCCAGATACTCATGGTGATGGCCGGGATGAAAAACATCATGATATAAGTGAACCACTTGTTCAGTTGTCCAAGAGTTCCGAGATTCGAGCTGAAGAACTCATGCGGCCAGAACGCTGCCATGCTTGTCAGCAAAACGAATAGGCATAGAAACACATAGCCGGTGGGGTTTGAAAAATAGCCGTAAAAATTTCGCTTGAGCACGGCGTAGGCAACGCGACGACCTCGGGCAAGCAAAACGACTAATGCCAACATCACGGCCAGAAAAAGAAGGTCGTAGCCGAGCAAATTGAACAATGCGGTTAGAACGAGCGCCACTTGCAGTATTCCTTAATCACAAAATCGTTGATCGGTTAGGTTTGAATCTTGCGTCAGCGATCTGGGTCGATAACGCGGGTTGTTTTTCTTCGATTTGCAGTCAGAACTAAGCCGACGCACCCGTTAGTTTGTGGAACGCTGAAGCCAAGTCACCCTTGACTTGCTTCAATTCGTCAACCGTTCCTTCGAAAACCTTGCGGCCTTCATTGATCATGATGACTCGAGTCGCCATGGCTTCGACTTCTTGCAGAATGTGGGTCGATAACAAAATCGTTTTGGTTTCGCCCAGCTTCTTCATCGTGTTTCGAACCTCGCGGATTTGGTTCGGGTCCAAACCAGCCGTAGGTTCGTCCAGGATGAGTACTTCTGGTTCGTGAAGCAACGCTTGAGCCATGCCCACTCGCTGACGAAAGCCTTTCGATAGCTTACTGATGGCTTTGTGAACGACGGACTTTAAATCGCATAGATCGATAACGGCTTCGATGCGAGTTTTCTTGTAAGCCTTTGGCATGCCGCGTGCGTCGGCAAAAAAGCTCAGCAGACTGTGCGGAGTCATGTCCGGATAAAGCGGACCGTTCTCGGGCAAATACCCTAGCCGAATGGAACCGGCGATGCGATCCGAAAACATATCGTGTCCAGCGATGCGAGCGACCCCTTCGCTTGGAGCGAGGTATCCGGTCAGCATTTTCATGGTCGTGCTTTTACCAGCACCGTTGGGTCCCAGAAAAGCGACTAACTCGCCTTTGCTAACCTTGAACGACACATCGCGGGCTGCGGCGAATGGACCATAAAACTTGGACAACCCCTCAGCCTCGATCATTACTGTGGAGCTAGCACTTGGTTTAGGCATATTAAGTCAACTGAAATATCGTGAAAGGGGATGAACTCTGTGGCAAGCCGATTAGTCAGCCTCAGGGCAGGGTGCGAGTATATCGCGTTTCTTGTCTCGAACAACGCATCTTTGACGATCAGGTCATGGATAACGCTTAGGCAGTCTGGAATTGGCTACGCACGACCGAAAAGCAAAGTTCACACGAAAGAGCCAAGTTTTGCGTTAAGCGGCGGGGGTTTTCGCGACTGCGGGGTTCCTCTCCGAGATAAACTCGACGGAGATTTTCGGGTAGTGGATCTTGTTAAAGATCCGGCGTCGATCTTAAGCTGGGCCGCGAAGCACTTTCGCTAGCGTTCCCTAGTAGCGGAATGCGTCCAGCATTTCGTTGGCGTCCAGCATTCACGAAAGCTTTGACAGCTTCCGCTACGATTTAAATCGGCTATTGTGTTTTGCGGTCACGCTTGCTCTTACTGCAAAGCTTTGACAGCTTCCGCTACGATTTAAATCGGCCCGCCTTAAGATCGACGCTGTCAATTGTGGCCGCCGTCGGGACGAGCCCGAACGGAAGGCTCTACGTGCCAGTCTGTTAATCGCCCCGCAACTTGAGATTCATGATTTCGAGCTTCTCGCGGACTTCGGTCAAACTCGTCACGCCAAAGTTCTTGCACTCCAGCAAGTCGTCACCCGTCTTGCGGATGAGCTCGCCAATCGTATTGAGTTGCAATCGAACCATGCATTTCCGCGCTCGAACCGAAAGATTCAATTCGGAAATGGGACGATCTAGCAGCATCTGCTGGTCTGGAGTCATGCCGCTGACATCCAACGGTGGGTCCGCTTCCCGTTTTTCGTGCGAAAACTGACCGAGACCCAATCCGCGAGCGGTGAGCATCTCCCGGATTTCAACCAGCGATGTTTCGCCGAAATTCTTGCTAGAAAGCAGCGTCTGCTCCGAGACGCGAGTCAAATCTCCAAGCGTCCGAATGCCCATCTTTTGCAAGCAATTTCGGGAACGAACCGAGAGCTCGAAATCGGTAACGGGCACATTCAGAAGTTGGGCCAGTCGCTCGTTCTTTTTCTGCGAATCTTCGTCGTAAAGGATATTTCCGCCCGCGGCCGCGTCCTTCAAATAGAGAAGCGCTAACTTGTGGTCCGGCTGAGTCTCCAAAATGCGCCGATAGCAAGCTTGCGCGCGGGCATAATCGTTCCGATCTTCGTACATGATGCCCAAATTGAGCAGCGTCCCAATGTGGGAAGGAATCACTCCAGCGCCACGCTGATACAACTCAAAGGCCTGCTGATCGTTGCCAACACGGTCGTTCTCCAAAGCCAAACCGAAGAGCGCGCCAGCGTGTCGCGGGTTGACTTGAAGCGCCCTTTGGTAAAGAGCGATCACCTCGGTCAAATTGCCACCGATCGAAGCCAACGTTGCGGCACGTTGAAAAGGGTATTCCGCGTGCTGCTCAACCGAACCAAAAATATTGTCGAGTAGCTTGAGCGCATCATCCTTACGACCAGTGTATCTCAGCACTTCGGCGCGCGACAACTGACACCACTCAGGTGTGTATCCAGCCCGTTCGGCGGCATCGTAATACGCCAATGCTCGATCGTATTCTTCAAGCTGAAAACAACTTTTCCCTAAGTAATATTGGGCTAACGCTCCGCCGTCGGCTTGCTTGAGGGTCGCTTCGGCATCCTCGAACTTACCGATCAAATACATGCACACGCCTAGGCGCGTTAGGGTTGCCGGAGATGGATTCGGAGTTTGCTGAAGTTCATGGACAGCGTCGCGCAGCAAAGCGCATTGAGTCAGATCATCTTCGATCGTCCGAACCAACCGATCAATGTCCTGTGGACCAAACGTGTGATTGGAAAGAACGATTTCTCGAATATCTACTGTCGCCATTTGAACCATATGCTCTAAGATCCCCAATAAATTTTTTTCGACTGGCGTTTACTAGTCTTCGGACCCAGTATGTTGGAAGCCGATGGTGGGAGTCGAACCCGCAACCCCCGCATTACGAATGCGGTGCTCTACCAATTGAAGCTACATCGGCGTTCTTGCTTGGATTGTCGCGATGTGCAAACATCAGGCCGCCAAAGGATATTTCGTACCCTTTTCCAAGAATCCCATAAAATAAAGCCGATAGGTGACATTCGTCAAGGGCAACCGCTCCATAACACTTTCTAATTCTGGCGAAATCTTGCTGAACGGTCCTGTGAGTCGTGGAGCGACACCGCCACACAGAATCGATATGATGCTTGCCGCAGCCGAATTCGTCAGAATTCAGCCGCGGCACTGGTATTTTGACGCTCGCCACAACGCTTGAAGCTTGAAAAAAACATGTCATCAGCAACTACGCCCACATCCATCAAGCCAGCAAGCCCGGTCATACCGGATGGTTTTTTTTCCATGCTTCGAGAAATATGGGGCTTCGATAGCCTTCGACCCTCGCAACACGCTGCGATCGGGTCCATTCTTGAGGGCCGCGACACGTTAGTGGTCATGCCGACTGGCGGTGGCAAATCCCTTTGCTACCAGGCACCGGCCATCTTTCGCGGCGGGATGACCATCGTTGTTTCCCCCCTTATAGCGTTAATGAAGGACCAAGTCGATTCGCTCAAGCAGGTCGGCGTGAACGCCATACGCATCGATAGCACTCTCAATGCGTCCGAGAAGCGGGAGGCAGCTCAGCAGCTTCGGGGCGGTCAAGTGCGAATGCTTTTTGTTTCGCCCGAACGGCTTGCCAATCAAGACTTCGTGCGATTTCTAGATGGGAATGACGTTCACACCATCGCCATCGACGAAGCTCACTGCGTATCCCAATGGGGACATGACTTCCGTCCGGAGTATCGGCAGTTGAGCAGCCTAAGGACGTCGTTTCCTAAGGCCGCTATGCATGGATTCACGGCTACTGCCACCGAAAAAGTGCGACTGGATATTATCGACCAGTTGGGACTCAAAGCGCCGCGGGTGTTGGTCAGCTCCTTTGACCGGTCTAATTTAACCTACCGCGTTTTGCCGCAACTGGATTTGCAAGATCAGATTCGAGAAGTATGTGAACGCCATCAAGGATCGGGTGGAATCGTCTATTGCTTGCGTCGCAAGGACGTTGAGTCGGTGACGGAATATCTTCAACGCAAGGGGTTTTCCGCGGTAGGTTACCACGCTGGCATGTCCCATGAGGAACGCAAATTGGCTCAAGAAGCATTTCTCACCGAAGCGGTGGATGTGGCCGTTGCTACCGTTGCGTTTGGGATGGGCATTGACCGATCCAACGTTCGATTTGTGGTTCACGCCTCGATCCCCAAATCGATCGAACACTACCAGCAGGAGACGGGTCGAGCTGGGCGTGATGGACTGCCGGCGGAATGCGTATTGTTCCATAGTGCGGGCGACGCCATCACACTTAAGAAGATCACCGAAGCAAGTCTAATCGAAGCCGGGGCACGCGAAGAGATCATTATCGCATCGCGAAATCAGATTGAGGAAATGTCTCGTTATTGCCGAACGCCTGTCTGTCGCCATCGGGCGTTGGTCGAGTACTTCGGGCAATCCTACGGCAGTGATTCATGCGGGGCGTGTGACATTTGCTTAGGTGATACCGATGACGTTCCCGACGCAAAAATCGTCGCACAAAAAATCTTGTCTTGCGTCTTTCGCGTTCAAGAGCGGTTTGGTGTGAATTACGTCGTCGAGATATTGCTAGGCGCCAAAACACAAATCGTGTTGCAACGTGGGCATGACAAACTGAGTACCTATGGTTTGCTGAAGGAGGTTTCGAAGGCTCAATTGCGAGACTGGGTTTATCAACTCATTGGCCAGGGATCGCTCGAACTGGAGGGGACTGAGTATCCGATCCTGAAACTCAACGCGAATTCCAAAGCGATCTTGTTTGGGGACGGGCAACCGAGATTAATTCGCACAGTTGCCGCAGCCAAAGAGCGAAAGCAAGCGGCACCAAGCGATGCGGTTGCACTTGCGGACAAGGGACTATTCGAAAAGTTGAAAGCATTGCGAAAGAGATTGGCGAGCGAGCAAAACGTGCCGCCTTTCATCATTTTTTCCGACAATGTTTTGTACGAAATGAGCGCGCAGCGACCGTCGACTCTAGAGGCGATGTTAAACGTCTCCGGGATCGGCAATGTAAAGCTGAACGCATACGGCCAATCGTTTCTAGACGCCGTCCTGGAGCATTGCGGATCGGCTTCGATCGAGATGGACGTAGACTGGAAGAAGAATTTAGTTGGTCACGCGTTGGGCAAGCCGCGAACGGTTGGATTGGGAGCGGGCGGGACCAAAGCGATTACATTTCCACTCTTGCGCGAGGGTCGTTCGTTAGAAGAAATCGCGGAAAAAGCGGACATCGCTGTCGGGACTGTCGTAACTCATTTGCTGGATTTGATGCAGGACGAAGCGATTTCCTCGATCGATTGTTGGCTGGCACCTGAGTTGCAACAGCGGATCATCGCCGCTGCGGATCTTGTCGGACGAGAAAAGCTAAAACCAATTTTTGAGCATCTGGAACAAAGTGTCCCGTATGAACACATTCGGCTCACGCTCTACTTTGAAAAGCAGCAAAACCAGTAGGGCTTCCCTTCCGTGTTCGGAAAATAATTCGACCTGTACGATTGAATTTGAATTTGCTAGCCCGGATTATTCACCGGAGATTTAATAATCAGCCGAAAGGCGTTAGCATCCGGTTATGGCAGAGCGGACAACCGTGGCTAGCGCCAAACGGCGCGTGAATAATCCGGCCTAGCGCAAAAACTCGGGAGTAAGTTCTTGATTTATTGGTTCGATGTCCCTTCAGCCAGAGGGACTAGTGCTAGCATATTTTGGGACCGAATTCGGCATGGTTCCGTATAAAAGCGATTCACGTACGGAAATGATTGACTTTTCAAATCGGAAGTCAAATAATCTGCAGGACCAAAATATGTCGACAACCGTGTTTAATCGTGATCCCCCGGCCTCGTACTATGCTAACCAACATCTTAAAACGGATGCCGCCGTCAAAAGAGTCCTGTATCTACCGAAGAATCTGTTTCGTAGAATTGCCGCCAGATAGATTAGTCGTAGGACATAGAGATTTCAGTCACATGCCGTTGAGGACGTTTTCATGCCAGTGATGGCTTGGCCCTTCATTCTAATTGGGGACGATGGCATTGCCACCATCGCCGGGACGCGGACCAAGGTGATCGAAATTGCCCTGGACCGAATCGCTCATCACTGGGACGCCGACGAAATCCTTCGTCAGTACCCCTATCTTTCGCTGGCTCAAATCCACGCCGCGCTGGGGTACTACTACGAGAACCAAAGGGAATGCGATCAACAGATCGAAACCCGTCGGCGGACCGCCGACCTCATTCGCGTTGAGACGGAGAATGCGTCTCTTCAACAGCGACTTCGAAGGCTCTCACAGCAGTGAGCGTCCCGCTTTATATGGACGTGCATGTGAAATCAGCCATCACCAACGGTTTGAGACTGCGTGGGATCGATGTATTGACCGCTCAGGAAGATGGGCAGGGAGTTACTTCAGACGAAGAGCTATTACACCGAGCACACGCGCTGGGACGACTACTCTTTACACAGGATGACGACTTTTTGGTTATTGCTCAGGAATGGCACTCATCCGGACGGTCGTTTGCCGGAATCGCGTACGCCCACCAACTGGGGATTACTGTGGGTCAAGCGGTCAATCTACTGCAGTTGGTTTGCAAAGTGATGACTGTTTACGAGTTGCGAAACACGATTCTTTTTCTGCCGTTTTGATTTTTCCGCATGGATCCATGTCTTAACCAATGGTGAGACGGGATCGGTGAACGACCGCGCACGAACCCCGAATAATCAATACGGGCGTCAAAATTGCGGGGTATTCCGTTCAATCTTGCTAACATTGACCACAAACATCCGGAACGGGGATTTGTGGGCATTCCTGGAAAGGGGTACAATTCCGATGGATCTACCCTTACAACTTCTGTCCAAATGGGTAGGTTTTGTAGTTTTGCGTTTCAACATCTCGTCCTCCTTGTGGAGTTTCTCCGTGCAAGTCAACCTTTCCGCTCGCCATGGCCACTTAAAGCCCGAAGACCAAGCAATCATCATTGAAAAGGCTGGGAAAGTGCGGCGATTATTCGATCGGATCAATGCGATCGAAGTGACCGTGGATCTCGAGCATTTGGACAAGCCGACGGTCGAAATCAACGTTTCCGCAGAGCATTCGCCCGATTTCGTGGCCACAGCCCAAGCTGCGTCGATCCTGGCTGCGTTGGACCTGACGATCGGTAAAGTTGAGCAGCAAATTCGAAAACACAAAGAAAAAGTAACCGATCACAAGGCTACTCCTGTAAAGCACACCGGTAATAACGAAGTCTAGGCTTCGCATATTTCCTTTTTTTTGTCTTTTATTTTTTCCATTCCACGTTTCGATTCCAAATGGCTGTTTCCTTCGAAACGCTGTTGGAATCGCTGGTTAGTTGCAAGGGTCCTCAAGTAATGAAGTTCTCCGTATTCATATCCCGGAAAGCAATTTGCGCAGAACTGACTGCGACGACGAAAGAAGGCGTAATCACTGAATTGGTTCAGTCGCTGGTCAACGCGGGTGACATCAAGGCAGCGGACCAAGCGGACATCATCAAAGCCATTATGAAACGCGAGGAACTTGGCAGCACAGGCATCGGCCGTGGAGTTGCGGTCCCGCATACCAAGCACGCCAGCGTGGAAAAACTGATTGGAACCGTCGGTGTGAGCTCGACTGGTTTGGATTTTGAATCGCTCGATGGCCAAGTGGCTTCGCTTTTCTTTTTGTTAGTGTCTCCTCCTGACCGCCCCGGTGATCATCTGAGGGCGCTGGAAAACATCTCGAGGCAACTGCGAGATGACATGTTTTGCCGTCTATTGCGTCAATCCAAAACCATAGAAGACATATCCCAATTGCTCGACGAAGCTGATGGAAATCAGTTCGGCAGCTAACTTACCAAGCGTTCGCTTCGAAAACGTATGTCATCGGCTATTCAACATTGCACGGTCACTGTCAGCAATCCAGAGGGGTTGCACATGCGCCCGGCAGACAAACTAGTTCGCGTTGCGGCTGGCTTCCAATGCCTGATTGAGCTGGAGCGCGCCGGTCAAATTGCCGACTGCCGTAGCATTTTGAGCCTTTTGACCCTCGGTGCAACCCAAGGGTCTGAACTGGTACTCCGAGCTCAAGGACCAGACGCAGATGAAGCCATTCGTGTTATCCGATTGATGTTCGATCAACAATTCGATGACCTCAACGTCGAACAATCGACCTAAGTGCTCAAAAATCTCGTGGATTTCTGAGTCAATTGATTCGTACATTCGGTTGCGTACGGCAACCAATAAACTAGATAGATCATTTCAGCATGCTGGAATTGCAAGGCATCGCGGTTTCCCCCGGTGTCGCGATTGGACGAGCTCTCGTGTTTGATCGCGAGGGTTACCGCATTACACGTTGCTTGGTCGCCGTCGGAGAAGACGAACGCGAATGGGAGCGGCTCGTCGATGCCGTAAAGCAAGCCTACGACAAACTGGAAACAAGCCGACAATCGACGACCGCGCAACTCGGCGAACGTCTCGGCAATATTTTCTCGGCCCAACAGCAAATCCTGCACGACCCTCTCCTGCAGTCGGAACTCGAAAGCCTCATCCGAACCAAAACGTACTCTGCTGAATATGCCGTCAGCGAGGTATTCACGAAATACGCCTCCCATTTTCGCAAGGCTACCAGCACCTTTCTCGCGGAACGTGCAGCCGACATTCGGGACGTCGAAAGGCTCCTTCTTGAGGGACTCACCGGCCAACCGACGGCGACACTCAAACAATTACCGCACGAAGCCATCGTCGTCAGCCATGATCTTACGCCTGGCGAAACCGCCGCTTTCGATCGCGAGAAAGTCCTTGGTATTTGCACGGAGGCTGGCGGACCCGGCGGGCACACGGCGATCGTAGCACGCGGGATGGAGATCCCAGCCGTCGTTGGGGTTGGCAATTTCTTACATAACATTCGAAGCGGCGATGAAGTCATCGTAGATGGCCATTTGGGCCGCATCATCGTTTCGCCTGATGAAGCAACTCGCGATCACTACATGCAACGTCGGCGATTTCGACAATCGATCGCCACGCAGTTGGAGGAGATTCGCGACTTACCAGCGTGCACCAGCGATGGTGTCCGCGTCGAGTTGATGGCAAACGTCGAGTTCCCGAACGAAGCACTTTCGTGCGTTGCTCGTGGTGCCGATGGTGTTGGCCTCTATCGAACAGAGTTCCTTTATCTAGGGCACGACCAAGAGCCCACGGAAGAGGAGCACTTTCAAGCATACGCGCAAGTTGTGCGCGATATGCAGAACCGTCCCGTTGTCATTCGCACGCTCGACCTGGGTGCGGACAAAATGGGCATGACGATGCCAACAGAACCCGAAAACAATCCGTTTCTCGGTCTGCGTAGCATCCGTTTGAGCCTTCGAAACCCAGCGCTCTTTCGCATTCAAGTTCGCGCAATTCTGCGCGCCGCTTGCTTGGGGGATGTTCGCATTATGTTTCCAATGATCACTACACTTGATGAACTGCGAAGCGCTCGCTTCCTGCTCCGCTCAGTGTTAGAGGATCTAGCGTCGGAAGGCAAACACATTCCATGTGCAGTTCAAGTCGGGATGATGGTCGAAGTTCCTGCTGCAGTTCTTATGCTCGATCGGTTTATCGACGAAATCGATTTCGTGAGCATCGGAACCAATGACTTGACGCAATACACGCTTGCCGTAGATCGCAGCAATGACTCAGTTGCGGATCTCTATCAAGCGTGCGATCCGGCCGTCCTTAGGTTAGTCCAGAGGACTCAACAGATCGCATCGGAAAAAAAGAAGTCGACCAGCGTTTGTGGCGAGATGAGCAATAATCCCGCTTACGCACTCATGCTGGTCGGAATGGGGATTCGAACTTTGAGCTTAGCCCCAGCCGCAATCCCAATTCTTAAGAAAGCAATTCGTTCGGTCACTATCGGCCAATGCGAAGCCATGGCTTGGCGAGCGCTCCGTCTTTCGACGGCTCGCGAAGTCGACGCTTTCTTAATGAATCAACTCGCCGGGCTCGTGCCCGAAATAGTACTACAAGCATAAAGACAATCAACGCTATCCAAACCGGTGCTCGTTCGCTGAGTCCGAACGCAACCCAACCGCGCAGGATGGCGACTATCGAAAGGAAAAATCAAGTCCGATGAAGAAGGAAATGCTCATCAATGTCTCCCAATCCGAGGAATGCAGAATTGCTTTACTGGAAGACGGAGTTCTCGAAGAACTCTACACGGAACGAACGAGCCAAAACAATTGGGTTGGCAATATTTACAAGGGCAAGATCGTCAATATTGAGGCCAGCATCCAAGCCGCCTTCGTTGACTTTGGAGTCGGTCGCAACGGCTTTCTCCATATCAGCGACGTCGAAGCACAGTATTTTCGACAAGCAGGTTACGATCCTGATGAGATCATGGACGGTCACTATCCAGGCGTAGATGATGAGCATGGAGCTGATCAAGAAGACGATGAGACCGACGATTCGGAAGACGAGGACGAGAGCGACGAGGACGATGATTCCGATGAGGGTGGAAGCGGTCCGCGCGGCAATAGCCGGGGCCGACCACGTCGCAGCAACAAACTTCGCAGTGGCCGTCCACGCTTCAAGCCCCCCATTCAAGAAATCTTCCGTCGCGGCGACGAAGTCCTTGTCCAAGTCATCAAAGAAGGTATTGGCACCAAGGGGCCAACACTCTCGACCTACATCAGTATTCCCGGTCGCTACCTAGTCCTCATGCCTGCCCTGGGACGCGTTGGTGTGAGCCGAAAGATCGAAGACGAAGACGAACGACGCAAACTGCGATCGATGATGCTGGATATGAAGTTGCCCAAAGGCGTTGGCTTCATCGTTCGAACCGCTGGATGTGAACGTTCCCGGAAAGAACTTTCTCGTGACGTGGCATACTTGCTGCGACTTTGGAAGGTTATCGTCAAACGCGTTCAAACGACGCCAGCACCGTGCGATGTCTACGAAGAGAGCGATATTCTCATTCGAACGATTCGCGATACATTCACGGACGACATCGATTCGGTGATCATCGATCATCCCGAAGCGTTTATTCGAGCCAAGGAGTTCGTGGAACTGGTGATGCCTCGTGTCGCGGACCGACTGCACATGTACGAAGGTCGAGAACCACTCTTCTACAAGTACAAGCTCGAACAGGAAATCGGTCGCATCCATCAGCGCGTGGTTCCGCTCAAAGGAGGCGGGTCAATCGTCATCGATCAAACCGAAGCCTTGGTCGCGATCGACGTCAACAGCGGTAATTTTCGTGGAGGGGACAAGAACGCGGAAGACAACGCTTACCATCTCAACATGAACGCTGCCAAGGAAATTGCACGGCAATTGCGACTGCGAGATTTGGGTGGAGTCATCGTCAATGACTTCATCGACATGCGGAAAGATTCGCATCGCCGCAAGGTGGAGAAGACGCTCCGCGATGCCATGAGCCGCGACCGAGCTAGGACCAAGATCCTGCGGACGAGCCCATTCGGCTTGGTCGAAATGACTCGCCAGCGCATTAGGCCGAGTTTCAAACGCAGCGTCTATGAAGATTGCCCATGCTGCCGCGGTCGAAGCTTGGTCAAGACGGCCGAGAGCATGTCGATTGAAGTGGAACGCTTGCTGATGATGGCTTGCCAGATGCCAAACGCCGCCAAAGTCGTGGTGCGGGTCAACGAAAATGTCGCTGGCTACTTGAATAATCGCAAACGTCGAGAGATGATTCAATTGGAGGAATCGGCGGGGGTCAGTGTCCAGATTCTGGGGAGCGATACGCTTTTCCCAGAACACTTGGAAATGGATTGCCGCGACAAGGACGGAACGCTTATCCCTCTTCATTTCCTAAGCGAACGCGGATAGATTGGTGCAGGCACATCGCATGTGCCGTAGCTGGAAGCGGCAGGCACTGGTAGGTGCCTGCTGCCGCCCGGGTGGATGATTACAGGGGTGGGGTATGTAGTTTGGGAGGGTGAGGCTCCTGCCGAACCGATGCGGCACCAGCGCGGCAGGAGCTTCGCCCTCCCGTTGATTTCCAAACGATTAGGCATCGCCATACGACATTGGCCCCCAACTGGCCCCCAACTGGCCCCCAACTGGAATCGAGTGGAATGAACATCGCACTTCTTGTTCTCGTCATTCTGTACTTGCTCGGTACTTTAGCGATCGGCGCGTGGGCCGGTTCTAAGATCAAGAATACCGCCGACTTCGCGGTGGCCGGGCATCGGCTGCCTCTGATCATGGTCGTCACAACCAGTTTTGCAACTTGGTTCGGTGCGGAGACCGTTTTGGGGATCCCTGCCAAATTCGTGAACGGCGGTCTCAAGGAAGTTGTGGAAGACCCATTCGGCGCATCGATGTGTTTGGTTTTGGTGGGACTCTTCTTTGCGCAGAAGCTCTACCGGATGAATCTTTTGTCGATCGGAGACTATTTTCGCATTCGGTATGGAATCGTGATTGAGGTTCTATGCTCCACCCTAATCATTTTCAGCTATTTAGGTTGGGTTGCCGCTCAGATCACGGCCCTAGGGTTGGTGTTCTCGATTCTATCGGATGGCACCATTAGCGCTCCGGTCGGAATGGTGATTGGGACGGTGCTTGTGCTCATTTACGTGATCATGGGCGGAATGCTGGCCGTGGTCTACACCGACTTTATTCAGATGATTGTCTTGGTGATTGGTTTGTCGTACATCGCTTGGGTATCGGCGGGGCAAGCGGGCGGTGCGAGTAAGGTATTCGCTTTGGCAAGCGATCGAGATTTGTTTACGATTCTACCCGAACCCACGATCAAGAATTGGCTATTGTTTGTCGCGTCGGCGATCACGATGATGATCGGATCCATTCCGCAACAAGATGTTTTCCAGCGAGTGATGTCGGCCAAGGATGCGAACACAGCCCGGAATGGTGCCGTCATTGGAGGACTATCCTATTTGGTTTTTGCTTTCGTCCCCATGTTTGTAGTAGCCTCATCGTTGATCATCATGCCTGATACCGCAACGGAACTTCTAAAAGGAGATAATCCGCAACGAGTCTTGCCGACTTTGATTCTGAATCATATGCCTTTTTTCGCCCAGGTACTGTTCTTTGGAGCCCTGGTCTCGGCGATCAAGTCGACTTCGTCCGCGACCCTCTTAGCACCTTCGACCAGTTTTGTCGAAAACATACTTCGGCATTTGTGGCCGAGCTTGGACGACCGCCATTTGTTGCGAGCCATGCGGGTCAGCATCTTTGTGTTCGCGGCCATTGTTTTGTCGTACGCAATCGCAGTGGACGGCAAGCCGATCTACGACATGGTTTCTTCCGCGTATCAGGTCACGCTAGTCGGTGCGTTTGTGCCTTTGGCATTTGGTCTTTATTGGCGACGAGCCACATCGCAAGGTGCGCTATCCAGTATCGTATTAGGCGTAGGCGTGTGGCTGACTTTGACTTTGATCCCGGATTGGGGAAAAGAGTTGACGTTCCTCCCGGACTGGGTGAAAGAGTTTCCGGGGCAACTTGCTGGCTTGATTGCGAGCATCACGGGCATGATCTCCGGTTCGTTGCTACCACAGTTCATAGCAAACACAACAGCCAGTGAAGCATCCACATACAGCGTGCACCCTGAGGGAACTTCATCCTGAGTCCAGCT
>JANPNA010000231.1:0-108949 GCA_031427235.1 Pirellula sp. | reverse complement strand
TGAAACGACGAGCAGGTTCGGCCGGCTGATACCGTTCGAAGTGCCGCCACTGCTGTGCGATCCATTTTGCCTTTCGATCGACGCGTTCAAGAACCGACGAAACTTCTCTACCTTCGGGTGCCAATACCTCAAGTCGCATCTCGGGATAAACGCTGATCGTCAACTGTTTACGAACACCGAAATCAATTTGGAAAGGAATCTCCAATGATCCATGCTTTAAAACATGAGGGCCTCCAACCACTCCTGTCTCAATCATTCCGAATATCTCCTTCTCGCGATATCCAGGCACTTTTCAAGTAGTAAGTCGATGGCTTCGAACGAGAGCACACCGTCGTCAGGTTCAACTTCATGCAGAAAGTCCTCGATCGCATTTTTCATTTGGTTTTGAACGTCCGCATTGTTCGTCCAGTTGACGATCTTGTGCTTTTGAATGAGAGATTCTATCCCCAATGCTGCGTGAGCCGTCCATTTCGTGTCAAACGGAGTGGCCTTATCTTCTGGTACTTGGCTCGGTCCGTTTCCATCACGGAGGACTTCATTGAGTACGCCAAAAAACGCCTGAGCAACTTCACTATTCTCAAGCTCTTGCGGTACACCCGCGCCGCGGCGTGTGCGAATCGAATCCGCGATCTCGCTTACTTTGGCGAGATATTCAGCGTCAGCCAGTCGCTGTTGCCGAAAAGCTTCGATCGCATCTTCGAGCATCTTGGAAAACCTCGCGTAAAAGGCGGGATCGTCATCCATACGCTCGTTGATCGTCTTCTTCGTCCGGTGTGCAATCGTGTCTGCCTTCGACGCCGCACTTTTTCCAGCCAACTCATCCAACTCTTTTTCGAAAGCTTCCTTGTCGAAGATATTCACCAGGGAAGTTACCTTTTTTACACCGCTGGTTGACACATGCGTATCCAACAGCTTTTGAATCTTCGCTTCATACTCTTTGAAGTCGACGACTTCGGCATATCGACGCCTAACTGACGATCTCAAATCCATGAAGAACTTTAGGTCTTTGCGATATCGTTCGATCTTTGCGTCAGGCGTCTGTTCGACAAACTTGAGCGAGCCCAGAGCCATAGACAAGGATCGTGCATACACGCAGAGCGCCTCGTAGAATCGCTCTCGTAGCTCGACGTCAGCCAACTTTAGCTCGTAGAGTTCTTCGTCTTGCTTGTTCTTAATGTCCTGAAACAAGTTGAGCAACTCAGTATGCCGCCGAGGCAGTTTTTCAATCTCCTCGGCTACGTCGGTTAGTGCTAGTTGAAGTTCTTCCTGATCCTTCTCCTCAAGTTCACTATAAAACGCGAAGGCCTTTTTCAAGTTCGAAAGCACACCTCGGTAGTCGATGATATATCCGAAGTCCTTGCCCTCATAAAGTCGATTTACTCTTGCGATTGCTTGAAGAAGGGTATGGTCCTTCAGCATGCGAGTAAGATAGAGGACGGTGTTTCGCGGCGCGTCAAAACCGGTTAACAGTTTGTCGACTACGATGATGATCTCCGGAGCATCGCCGGACTTAAACGCATTGATGATGTTCTTGTTGTATTGGTCTTCGCTACCATGCTTGACCATCATCTTCTTCCAGAACCGCTGTATCTCCGGAAGGTCTTCTTCGTCGATCTCTACTTCCTCATTCCCCTCGCGATCGTCTGGACCCGAAATTAGAACTGCAGAAGAAACGAACCCGAATTCTTCGAGAAAACGGTGATAGAGAAGTGCAGTGGCTTTGTCTTGAGTCACAAGCTGCGCTTTGTAGGGCGTCCCCTGCCAGTTGTCGCGGAAATGTAGACTTATATCTAACGCAATCTCCCGGACCTTTTGCTCCGTTTTGTTCAACTGGTCTGTGGTGGTAAACTTCTTTTTTAGATCGGCCCTTTGTTCTTTCGAAAGGTTGTTCGTCACCACATCGAACCAACGATCGATACTTTCTTTGTCGACCCTTTGCTCTACATCACGGCCTTCATAAAGAAGAGGAACAACCGCTTTGTCGTCGACCGCCGTACGAATTGAGTAGGTTGGCTGAATCAATCCTCCGAACTTGTTGATTGTATCCTTTTCCTTCTTGCGAACCGGTGTCCCAGTGAAACCAATGAAACACGCCTTTGGCAGGGCCTTACGCATCCTTGCATGCATCAGTTTGTACTGTCCACGGTGGCTTTCATCGACCAGAACGAAAATGTTTTCGCTCTCGTTGCGTAGGTTTCCTTTCATTAGCGCATTCTCGAACTTGTCGATCACAGTCGTGATAACTCTACTAGTCGAGCCTTTGAGAAGTTCGGCCAAGTCACGTCCACTGTCTGCTCGATGCGGCTCCATATCGCAATGGATGAAAGTTCTGTAAATCTGGTCGTCCAAGTCCACCCGATCCGTTACCAATACGATTTTGTAGTCAGGCAGTCTTAGGCGAGCTATTTCTTTCGCAAGCATTACCATCGTCAGCGATTTACCACTTCCTTGTGTATGCCAAACAACGCCGCCTTTGCGTGCTCCATTCTCGTCGTATTCGCGAATTCGCTTCAGTGTGTTGCGAACGGTGAAATACTGCTGATACCTTGCTACCTTGCGCTCACCAGCATCGAACACGGTGTAGGAATAGGTCAATTCCAGTACGCGCTCTGGACGGCACAGCGAGTAGATCGCTCGATCCTGGTTGGTAATCTCGCGAGCGCCGGCAAAATATGCGGCCTGCTCCTCGCTCACATAATTGAATCGATCAAGCAACCATTTCGTGTCGGCGATTTTCTTGGGTGGCTTGGCAAGAACCTTCTTTAGCGCCCCATCCACGTCCTCTTTCCACACCGCCCAAAACTTAGCGGGAGTTCCTATCGTACCGTAGCTGGCTTCATTCTTGGCAACACCCATCAGTAGCTGCGAGAACAAGAACAAGTGTGGAATCTCATCGTCTCGTTGATTGCGAAGGTTCTGCGAGATGGCCTCGGCGACGGGCTCTTTCATGTCGGGGCGTTTGCATTCGATGACAACGAATGGGATTCCATTGACGAACAGTACTAGATCCGGTCGCCGCGTTTCGTGGCTCGCTGTACGTTCGACAACGAACTCCTCTGTGACATGGAACACATTGTTCTTAAGCCAGGTCTCAGGACTCCAATCGATAAAATTGATTGGAAAGCTTTTGGTATCACCGCTGATGGTTTGCGGTAGGCTTTTTCCAAGAACCAGCAGATCATAGATTTTCTCGTTAGTCCGCACCAACCCGTCGAAAAGGACATCCTTGAGCGATAGGAGTGCGGCTTGAATATTGGAGTCACTAAACTCATGCTGCTCCCCTTTGAAGTTGATTTTGTTCAGTTTTCGAAGTTGCGGGACCAAAATACCTTCGAGCAAGACGTTTGAAAGTTTGCCATGGCGCATTGCGACGGCCACTTCGGGCGTCAAATAGTTCCAGCCGAGACACTGAAGCAACTGCAACGCTGGTATCTGCGAAATATGATCTTCGAGGAAGGATGGTAACTGTGGCATAGGCTTCTAGCCTGTGTTTCCTGGGTTGATATTGAGGTTGACTTGTTGGCACACAGGCTGGAAGCCTATGCCATGGTTTTTCAACCAATTCTCAGAGGGCACTTCAGCCGAGTTCGACCATTTTGCTGACGCTAGCAAAATGGTCATAAGTTGGACAATCCGTTGTTTTTTCATGGCCGACCTCGACTGAATGGAAAAGCATCTTTCTCCCCTGTATTAGCACGCCTTTGTACGACATTTTGCACGAAACTACTCGAAACAAACGCTAAAACCTGGGTTATTATGGCCTCATTGAAGCATTTGAAATAGCACGTATTAGCACGTATTAGCACGTTTCTTCCTGTTTTTCGGGTCCAGGAAACCATCGGCCACTTCTTGTTGCGCCTTTCGTATGCGCCTTGCCCCTTTTTCTTAGCGTGGTGAGCAGTGAGCGAACCGTAGATTCAGGTAAGAGCGGCAACACCTGGGTCAGCTCTTCCAGCTTGCAGCCACGGTCTAAGCGGTCAATCAAATGCTTTTCCAACAACGCCAAATTATGTTCGCGGTCCAAACCACGCTTTCGAGTGTAACTAGCAGCGTCTCCGGCATGCTCGTAGTATTTTTTGGCAAGAATCAACCGGCTACCACCTACACGTTCTACCAATCCTAAATCTACAAGCTTAGGCACGAACGGGCGAAGCGATTTGCTAACTTTACCGTCGCGCGCGACCTGTGCAAAAACCAACCAGTCATGCGTACCAAAAAACTGTCCTTTCTCACTACTAATCTTTTCTGCAAACCGTACGAATTCGACGCTTCCGATGTTACCAAACAAAGTCAAACCAACTTGGTACTGATCGGAGCGTTCAAAGCTAGGCAATGGCTTGCTTTGGCGGATTGACTCTTCGAACATCAAATTCATACCCTGCCCAGAACGTTCCACTAGTCCACAACGCGTGAAAATTTCGGCAACTCGACGATTGCGAGGGTTCTGTCGATCAAGAACGTTTTCGATGTTGATACCAAACGGAAAACCGCCAGGGCTATCGATCTCCAATCGACGATGAAACTGCCTTACAAAGATACTCCCACCCATTTCATAGTTGCGATGACTCACAGCATTGAGAACAGCTTCTCGCACAGAGCGCTCACTGAACGTCGCTATTGAATGTACGAACAATCCTTGCTGCAACTCTTGTTGGTCATTCCGCAGACTGATCTGTCTCCACAGATCTTCATAAAAGGAGAAGAACCCTTTTCGGTACTCGTGGCGCTCTTGAGCCGCCCCGGCAGAGTTGGACGATCGATACTCCAGAACAACTTCACATTGCGGCAAGACCCGAGTAAGAATCTTTGAAGTACCGAATAGAATCAACGCGGCGTATGTAACCTTACTCTCTTCCAAAGCGCCGACATCCGTTAGCAACTGACTCTGAGTAAGACCTTTCACGCGCGAGGCTTGGTCACTATCTCCTGCTCGAACTAGCCGCTCAATCCAACGCTTTCGAAAGTCATCGATTGCATTTGCATCCAGATCATCAATGCCGGCGGACTCGCAAACGCCCGCCGAAAAGTCGTGTCCACTTTCGGAAAAGATTTCGCGCAGTCGATCCTCAGACATCGGCACTAAGCTGTCTTCTTTCCGCATCCAGTACTTGCCATCGTATTTCATTGGGATGCCTAGCGGCCGTGGCGGAACATGGAAGATCAATACGCGAGCCCCAGGTGTGCAGTCCGGGTGAGCGATCTCTTCAAAGTTAATCGCCAGCGGGATCTGATTACATAGTCCTTTACGAGTTCTTTCCGGCTGATTAAATGCAATAGTGCCAACGATCTTGCGAGGGCGTTTGTCCGTCACTCCCAATAGGAAGACCCCACCACCTTCATTTGCTAGCGCTGCCACATACTTGCACAGATCGGTGAATGAAAAGTGGTTCTCCGCCAACTTGAACTCAACGCTTTCACCTTCCTTCGCGCCAATCAATTGTTCCAAGCGTTCGATTTGCGAACTACTCATAGTGATTTTGTGCCTCGTTTGCGAATTCAGCTTCGATTTGTTCGATCGAAGGCAGACTACCGGTCATTGAATCAGGCAACGATTGCACCAACTTGGTTTGCCACTCGGCCACACCGATTGGCTTGTTGATATCTCGCAACGCATATTCAGCCGTCATTTGGTCCCGCTTTTTGCACAAAATCAAGCCGATGGTTGGCTGATCGGTTGGGTGCTTCATCAGCGAATCGACGGCCGAAAGGTAGAAGTTCAATTGCCCAGCGTCACTGGGAGTAAACTTCTTCATTTTAAGGTCAATGACTACGAAGCAGCGGAGCTTTAGGTGGTAGAACAGCAAGTCGATATAGAAGTCATCTTCACCGACCATCAAATGCACCTGCCGTCCGACGAAGGCAAACCCAGCGCCGAGTTCGAGCAAGAATTTTTGCACATGATCCACAAGCCCTTGTTCAAGATCTCGTTCGATCGCGTCGTCGTGAAGTGTTAGGAAATCGAACAGATACGGATCTTTTAATGACTGCTGAGCCAACTCGGACTGTGGCTTCGGGAGCGTGGCCGAGAAGTTGGAAACTGCCTTACCCTGTCGTGCGTACAGCCCGCTTTCGATTTGCACCGTCAGAATGGTTCGGCTCCAGCCATGTTCGAGCGTTTTGGCCGCGTACCATCTGCGGCAACTGTGTTCCTTGAGTTTCTCAATTAGGACGCAGTTGTGGCCCCAAGGCAGATTCAGAATTACTTCCGGTGGTGAAGCTTCCAATTGTCCCACAGGCTGTGCGACAATTGCTTCGGCGTTCAGTTGTCCCACAGGCTGTGGGACAACTTCGGTATCCGAATAAGCTAGGAAAAAAGCACGCATCCGAAAGATATTCGTCCGAGAAAAGCCTTGGATTCCAGGAAAGGCGTTTTGCAAATCTGCGGCCAAGCGTTCGACTGTCGACCGACCCCAGCCTTCGAAGTTTTGCCGCTGGGCGATCTGCCGACCGATATCCCAGTAGAGCTGGATCAACTCCCGGTTCACCGACAGCATCGCTTTGGTTTGTGACTGCCGCACCCGCTGCTTAAGCGAATCGAGTAATTCTGCGTAACCATTTGGATAGCCTTTCAAGTGGCCTAGGCTTCCAGCCTGTGGTTGTTCTTCAGTACTCATCACAGGCTGGAAGCCTATGCCACCTTTCTTCTTCGCGGCCATTATTTCGCTCCTTTCGGCAACTTCACTCGCACTTGTCCGGTAAGAAGTTTCTGCATAAGCCCTTTCTTTTGCAGCTTCAGCAAATCAAGCTGCTTTCGTAGTAGGTCAATCTCGCGATCCATGGCATTCAGAAGCTTGGCAATCTTCTTTTGCTCGGCAAGCGATGGCAGCTTTAACTTTAGTCGAGATAGCTCAGAGTAGTAGATTCGGATTCGAACACTACCGTTGCCAGTTGCCATGACAAACTTTTCCCAAAGCTTCGAACGGCGAAAGTGATCTAAAAAATCAGAGTCCAATCCTGGGAAATCCTTCGATTCCTCTTTGCAACGGAACACGACATAATCAGGGCTTACAAGAATGTCGTTATCACCTTGCCATCGCGCAATGGAACCGATGTTGATTCGCATCGGATTATAGGCAAAACAATTCTTCTGAACGACGAGGTAGCGATCGATACTCGCCCCGACTGTCCTCTCTCGCATCGGAACAATTCCATCCGCTTTTGTGACCGCCATTACCGATTCCAAACCCATTCGACCGCGATTCCGTTCATTGCACTCCTCAGTCACATCTGACAGTCGGACTGAGTGCCATTCGTCTTTGAAATTACGAAAACGATTAGCTCTGATTAAAATGTGCTCCATGAGCCCTTGCTTGAATCGCAACTTGACCGAGATCAAGTCAGTGAGTTGCCGAATGCCTCGATCCCACGTCGCGAGCACAGAAGCTATAGCCGTCTGTTCAGCAAGAGGAGGTAATACGATCGGATACGTTCGGACAAAGCCAGGTTGAAGTCGCTTCTGTCCCGCAGAGCCAACCATACCCGCTGCGCCAGAACGTCGAAACGATTCGACGACAGTCTGATAATATAGGAATTCTCGATCAATACCTTCGTGCGGCCGAAGTACTATGAATTCGGTGCTGCCAAATCCTAATCCGTTTCGCAATCCGTTACAAATACACCCTTTTCCATTTTCAAAACACGGTGTGATTTTGGCAATCAGTATGTCACCATCTACAAACTGAGTAAAACCGTTAAGCACTTCGTTGGCCAGTCGAGATGGACGTTGAACAATGGTGCCTGCGGCGAGATCGGACATACTCAAGAACGAAACCTCCTCGAATGGCAAAGGCGTCCTGGGTAAGCGCGGGTTCACATCGGCCACCGAACCGACAGTGACCCTTTGCCACTTGGTCGGAATCATTGTGGCCCCACCAATTCACTGAGTGCCTTAGCAATCGCTCCACGCGTCTTGGTAAGCTCACGTTCCAACACATTGATTTCCGTCTGCAATACTGAAATATCGATTTCGACTGACTCCTCTGCGGTATCCACATAACGCGGAACATTCAAATTAAACTCGTTCTCCTCGATCTCAGCTCTCTTGACCCTCTGTGAGAACTTAGAAACGCTCTTAAATTTCTTGTACGTTGAAACAATCCTCTCAATGTCATCTGGACGCAACCGAGTCTGCTTCTTATCGTCCGCAAACTCGCGACTGGCATCAATAAAAAGTACATCCGTTGACTTCTTGCCTTTGTTGAAAATCAAAATCGCGGCAGGAATACCAGTTCCGAAGAATAGATTTGCCGGTAGCCCGATGACCGCTTCAAGCAAATTCTCTTCAATCAACTTCTGCCTGATAAGCCCTTCGCTTCCTCCTCGGAACAACACTCCATGCGGAACAATGACGCCGACGCGGCCATCACCCGCAAGCGATACTTCGATCATGTGACTGATAAATGCGAAGTCCCCTTTACTCTTAGGTGGTATACCTCGCCAAAATCGCTTGTGGGGATCATTGCCAGCGGTGTCTGCGCCCCACTTATCAAGCGAGAAAGGAGGATTGGCGACGACGATGTTGAACTTCATCAAATGATCGTCCTCCACCAATCTTGGATTGGAGATCGTATCGCACCATTCAATTCGAGCGCTATCCATTTCATGCAGAAACATGTTCATCCGAGGCAAAGCCCAAGTACTACCGTTCGACTCTTGCCCAAACAACGAAAAGTTTCGGCTGGGCTTGCTTTCGTGGCATAGGCTTCCAGCCTGTGTTTTTGTTTCTGAAACTTCCCTTACCTCTTTAGCAGTTCGGATCAGCAATGATCCCGAACCACAAGCTGGATCGCAAATTTTGTCGCCAGGCTTCGGCTTGACTAGCTTGGCAAGCAAAATAGAAACCTCTTTGGGTGTATAAAACTCACCCGCTTTCTTACCCGCGCCCGCAGAAAAGCGTTCTATGAGATACTCGTAGCAATCACCGATCACATCGCGATTACTCAAGTGAGACGGTCGCAGATCCAGTGGCCGTTCATCGCTGCCTCTAAAGTCCTCTAGTAAATTCTTCAATCGACGATTTCGGTCCTTGGTTTGCCCGAGAGCGGCTTCTGAATTGAAGTCGATGTTTCGAAACACATTTTCGAGTTTCGATTTGTTGGCGTCTTCGATTTTTTCAAGCGCCGTGTTGATCAACTCGCCAATATTGGCAGCTTCGCGATTGGCGTACAGAGTGTCGAAATCGCAGTTTTCGGGCAGGATAAATCGTTCCCGTTCCAACGCTCGTTTCACACGCGTCGCGTCGCCCTTGTACTTCTTGTTGTATTCCTCGCGTTTGTCCAACCAGAGGTCGGTGAGATACTTAAGGAACAGCATCGTGACGATGTAGTTCTTGTACTCGGATGGATCGACCGCTCCACGAAACGTATCGCATGCCTTCCAAACGATCGAGTTGATTTCCGCCTGCGTAAATTCTTTTGCCATGATGTGGAATAGGCTTCCAGCCTGTTGGTAGTGGGATAGGCTTCTAGCCTGTCATTTGGTTCATGTGTGGCATAGGCTTCTAGCGCTTCTAGCCTGTGATTTGGTTCTATTGTCGTTCAACACAGGCTGGAACTCAAATCCGTTCAACTTCATTCGATTCTGGACGGTTGGAATCGAATCCTCATATGCCAACTAGCTGAGTTCGGCCATTAATCGAATGATTCGCCAGTTGGGCGCATCAGCAGAGCCAAACGATTCGCTGAGCGGATGCGGCGCCGTGTCAGCCAAAGGAAACGTCTGGCCAATCGCAGTGGCAGCAACACAAACGGGTAAAGCGAAATACAAAAATGTTCGAAACACTATTCAACTCCCTTAAAGTGACAATCGTTCGGCATTCACCATGAATAGCGAAATGGCCATCCTTGACCTTTGACGGCTGGGAGTCAGAATGTACGTAGATGAAATGTCATTCGGGTTCTCAGCCTGCATGAGCTTTATTTGTCGGCTTCGCGTTCCACCGCGAGGCCGTTTTTTTATGCACCCATGCTTCCTGTTTCCGACTTGCGATATCATAGAACCTGCCATTTGCAATAGTGCAGCAACATAATTGCTGCACTATTTAAGTTCAGGCTCACTCTGTTTTTTATTGGCTTTTTTATTTTTTTGGTTCGCTGACTAGTTCTGATGGCTCATTTCCTGGGCTCACGCGATCGAAATTGCCCTTCGTTGCCATATCCCAGAATTCTCGTCCAAACTCATCCCTGACGACGGCCGATCGCATGACGTCAGTCGCTCCATCTGCAATTCGAAGTCCGTTGAGATCCCGAAGACGGTCGCCAATGTCAACTAATTCGGAAAAGCCCTCGCCTCCAAACGCTCTGGCTGCGGCATCGACTGCATTCAGGGCGATCCCTACGCCCCCTGCCTTTAGACCATTGATTAACCGTTCGGCCTCGGAATATTTGCCTTCGTCAAGAAGCTTTGCGGCGCGTATCGCCAACGAATAGGCCATTTTCAACGCGGTTGTGTGCTGCCCCATTGGCTGTTGCAAATGGGTGAACCGGCCAATTGGACCACCGAACACTGTTTAGCAAAGGCGAGCAGGTTGGATTCGATTGCCATGAAATCAGGTGAATAGGCCGCGAGGGTCGATTTTGTTTCACGGATTTTAGAATTCTTGAATCCTCGGCGTTTCCGAATCCTACTCAATTCCACCCGCTTCCAGTCTGGCGTTCGCCGAAAGGTGTCAAAAAAGGTAGTAGTCGGTCGTTTTTCGAAAAGGTCACCCACTATACTAGAAAGTCCTTGAAACCCGGTTTCCCTCGCCTCTGAGTTTTCCCAAAATGATAAAGATTCGACGAAGTGAATTGGTAGCAGGAATGGCACTAAGCTGTGGCATGTTTTTCGCCACTACCTCTTTCGGACAAATCATCGTCCGGAGCGACGTCTCGGCGGCCGCACCGCAGCATCTTGGGAGCGGGCCGATTGATAGGAATAATTTGTCAGCAGATATTTTGAATTGTGAGGTGTGTCGACAACGACTGGGGTTACCTTTTGGGGCCAGGGTCATGTCGGCAGAGGTCCGTGGCCAAAAAACAGGCAGCGTGAAAGTGCAAGGTTCCGAGACCGTCACTGCCCAGAAAATTGGAGGCAACTCAGCCAACCAGAGCGAGCTTCCAAAGGTTCGCGATCTTCGCTCGTTAGGTGCCGCAGGGATCGAAACAGTCTTGGAAGCCGCCGCTGCGGACGTGTCGATCCAAACCAAACCGCAACCCAAGCCGCCTGCTGAAACGGCAGCCCCGATTCCTGCTGATGCAATTCCCGCAGCGCCGACTCAGACAGATTCTGCAAACGAGCTTGCCAAGGAGCGAGAAAACTTGAAAGTTCAGTTGGAGCAAATGCAATTGGAATGGAAGAAGCGAATCGAGCAAGCGGATGCAGCCAACAAGGAAGTGTTAACGCTGTTGGAAAAGCGGACGGCCGAAGTGACTGAGTTGCAATTGCAGTTGAAATCGCAACAGGAAGCTTTATCTAAAGCCAAACAAGAAGCTCAGTCGAAAGACAAGCCGGATATCAAGAGGAAGGCGCCGAACAGAGGCAAGAAGCCGGCAAAACCGTCGATCGACACCTAAGGTAGAACCATTGTCTCAATGGTTTAGCCCAGCGTCCATTTCCAAAATTGCTAACCTCACCCATATTCGTTCGAGGGTTGGGATTGGGAGCCGAGCTGGCGCCGCATTGGTTCGGCAAGAGCCTCACTCTCCCACAAAGCAGACGTTGACGGCGGATATTGGGAGGTTGGGGTCGGTGGAGTGGCCATGAAGTGCGCTGTGCCCAAGCAACTGAGGACAGATGCTCTACAATGCTCTACGCAGCCGCGGCGGACGCGTCCGTCGCGGCCGTTGTCAACAATCCATCTTTCATATGGTAGACATGGTCCGCCAGCGCGATCAGCGCTTCGCGGTGGGTGATGATCACGATGGTCATTTGACCCTTCATGGACTGCATCGTTTCTCGAATTTGGAGTTCGCTCGTCATGTCGATTTGGCTGGTCGACTCGTCTAGGATGAGGACCTCAGGTTTTCGCAAGATCGCTCTGGCTAAAGCGATGCGTTGTCGCTGACCGCCGCTCAACCGCTGGCCAGATTGCCCAACGATAGTCTCGTATCCATCGCTTAAGGAATCCATAATAAATTGATGTGCATGAGCCAATTTAGCCGCGACAACCACCTCATCGCGGGTGCTATTTGGACAGCCATATTGTATGTTTTCAAATACCGTCCGATTGAATAGCTCGGTGCTCTGGCTTACGAGCGATATTCGATTGCGGATATCGTGCGTTGCCATATTCCGTAGGTCAATTCCATCGAATTGGATGCTTCCCTCGACAGGGTCGTAATAGCGCCCCAGCAACTGAATCAGGGTGGATTTCCCGCATCCGTTGGCACCCAATATTGCGATGGTTTGTCCGAACGGAATGTCCAAACTGACGTTCTTGAGTACAGACTGGCTAGGATTGTAATGAAAACTGACATTCGACACAGAGAGTCGTTGGTGGCGTCCCTCGATAACGACTGGCAATGCCGGTTGTGGCAATACCGGTTTCGTTTCGATGATTCCGTAAAGGAAGTTGGCGGACATCGCGCCGCTGTAGATTGCGATGGAAACACCGGATAGCTTTCGGAGCGGGTCACTGGCTCCAATCAACAGGCCAAAGAAAATCAATAGGTCCGTAATGCTCATTGGGTTGTCGCAAATTCGCAAAAAGAAGATGTGCGTTTCTTTGTTGACGACCAGATAAGCACCAGCACAAACGGTGATCGCCACCATTCCAACACCAACCAGTTCGGTAAATGGCTTGCTTAGCCCGGTGTAAAAAATCATCTTCATGCCTGCTCGCCGCATGTCCTTGGTGCAATCGCTAAACCGATCGTTTTCTTGCTTTTCCATGGTGAATGCCTGCACTGTGAAGATGTTATTCAACGCTTCGAGAAGGACTTCATGGAAGCCAGCGTTGCGACCGAGGATCGAGGAGGCGATGGATCGTATTTTTTTGTTGAAGTAGATGACGACGACGATTAGGAGAGGCGCGAGGATAGACGACAGGAGCAGCAGGCGCCAACTGATGAAACAAGCCATGATCAAGCAGGACAAGACGCGAAGCGGCTCTCGCACTGCGGCACCAAAAAGGCTCATGAGACCTGCGGCCAGACCGTCGGCGGCTGAGGTAATTGCAGCCATCAGTCCACTCGTACCGTACGATTGAAAGGTCTTTTTGTCCATGTGCATCGCGACATCGAAGACTCGCATTCGGATGCCACGGGCGATACTTGTTGAAACATGGCCGATAAGAAGATCGTTTGCGAGCATCAGCACGTGCTTTAGCAGCGTACTAACGATTAACAGCCCCATGATATAACAAATGGTCTGAAACGGATCGCGGGGCAACAAGGCGTTTGCCCAATTGAGGCCCCACTCTAACCACGCGATATTGGCTTGTTCTGATCGCAAATCTTTTTCTTGAGATTTTTGCAATTTGGATTTCGCGACAACTGGCTGCCCCGTAAAGCGGAATGCAATATCCGCTGGTTTCCCTATGAATTGCACTTGCAATTCGATGAGTGTTCGTTTCTCGTTGGCTGCGTCAATACTCTTCTCAAACCAGCTCTGCATGGAGTCTCCCTTGAGCGTCATGTCGATGACGGGATAGAGAGCGCCGATGTTTGAGCCCCACAGGAAGGCGATACCAACGGAGCAAAGTGTGGCAAGAATGATTGCGGGCGAATGGTGTAGTGAATCGCGAATCGCCGTCCAGAAATTTTTCATCGAGTGTTCGACATCCGTGCCAAGAGTCGGAGAGGCAGTCCAAAAGTTCAGGTTTTGAAAATGCCGGTATCGCAGAAATGCGGGTGGCCGGTCAATAGCGTTGGGGCAAATGGGGGGAGCTTGGGAATCAGGGTGCCCGTTCGATCTTGACACGCATCTAGGAAATCTCGGATCATGCCCGAACGTCGATTGGTCCGAGCACACCGCTCCTACTCTCGTTACCATGGAAAGCTGAAACGCGAATGGCAGCCCGAATTCTCCACATTTCCACTTGGAAGGTTCCATGTGGGATTGCGACCTACTGCGATAATTTCGTTCGTTCGCTCGCCAAAGCTGGATTCGAGAATGACATCTTTCCATTGATTCCGAGTGATTGGCCCGACTTATTACCGGATGACATCTCGCAATGGCGGGAAAGTCTACTCCATAAAGCCAAGGGATTTGATCTGGTTCATATTCAGCATGAGCACGGACTTTTTGGCTACGCGCTTGGTCAAAAGTTTGCTTGCAAACGCTATGGAAGCATTTTGTCAGGCTTGCGGCTCCTAAATATTCCAAGTGTAACGACGTTCCACACGGACATGGAAACCCGTAAGTACTCGGGGTTGAAGGGCTTTCTGAATCGATTTAAGCGAAAACGTCTTTGGGGAAAGTACGTTTGCAATAACTTTCGCGGAGGAGACGTCCAAGCTAGCGCGATTGTGCACACGAGAAGAACACGGAAGTCGTTTGTGAAGCACGGCTTTCCGGTTTCGTCGGTTCATGTCATTCCGCACCCATGTTTAAGCCCACGCAAGATTCAACTGGATTCCGGATCCGCCAAAGAGAGCCTGAATTTGCCTGCGGACTCAAAGCTGGTTACGATTTTTGGGTTTTTAGGCAAATACAAAGGACACGACATCGCGATTGAAGCGATGAAAAAACTCCCCGAAAACTACTGCCTTGCACTCGTTGGAGGCATGCATCCTGAGGCCAAAGACCCTTTTTTGGATACTCTAGTACACTCCATTCCACAAGAGTTGCAAAGCCGCATTCGCATCACGGGTTGGGTCGATCGAGAAACAGCCGATCACTATTTTGCTGCAACCGATATCTGTCTGGCACCTTATCGAGCAGACACAGAATTATCCGGATCCGGAGCCATCACTTGGGCGCTGAGTTCGGGAAAGCCAGTCATTGCGAGCAAGGTTGACGCCTTTCAAAATGTGAATCGGATCGGCGAATGCATGTTCATGTTCACGCCAGGATGCGTCGGTGAATTGTCCTGGGCAATTCAAAAGATCGCTAATGATGCTGTGCTTAGTGAGATGTTGGTCAATCGAGCGACAGAATTCTGTGTTTCCCATTCATGGGACGCAGCCGTTTCCGATGTGATCAATATCTACGAACAAGTCGGATTGACGCCAGGAAATGTAGGCGGAAAAGGTATCTTCCGAGCAGCTTAGCGTTTCCATCAAGTTGCTGGAGGAAGTGGTTTAGTGTTCAAAGGACAGGAATTCTACAAGGTCTCGAATATGAATCTTTTTTTAAAAAAACGCAAGGGCTTGGGCCAAGCAATGGACATGCAGTTACACAATTCTCAGGCATCCGAACCTGTCCAACGATCGCCTGCTCCCGTCAAAGAACGGCGAATCCTGCCACTTTACGAGAACGAACTGCTGGTCGAAACCAAGCGAGGATACCTCATGGTGGTCCCAAGCTGGAATCTCGATGTGGCGATTGGTATTGTGCGCGATGGTGTCATTGAGCCATGGACCAATGAAGTCTTTGCGTCGATGTTTGGTCGCGGAGATACCGTCGTCAATGTGGGTGCGAATTTTGGGTACTACTCGTTTCTAGCCGGTCACCAAGTTGGCGGACAAGGCAAAGTTTTTGCAATCGAAGCCAATCCGCATGTCTATCGATTTCTGTTGAAGGGAATTTTCTGGAGCGGTCTTCCCGGTATCGTTCAAGCTTATCTATGTGCGGCCGTCTCTCCGGACATGGAAGATAAGCAAATCTCGTTCTTGTGCGATCCTCAATTCATCGGCGGCGGAAACATGTTTTCCAAAACCGAGACCGTGGATAGTCTCGAGCAAGGTCACTGGTCCGGTCTCAATGTCCACAAAGTTGTTGATGAAGAAAGACGATTCGTTCCCAAAGGAATCATGACCGAGATCACCGCCGAAGGCCGAACGGTGGATCGAATCACACGAAACGAATCCAGCATCAAAGCGATGCTCATCGACGCAGAGGGATCGGAAAGCTACGTGATCGGCGGAGCCAAACAGATTATCAGTCGGTCCCCAAACCTTGAGATTATCATGGAGTGGGATCCCAATACGAGCAATCTAGAAACACATCGGATTCCCTACATCAAAGCCATGTGGGACTTCCTATTGGTCGAGCAACGCATGACTCCGTATCGAATCTGCCACGAAGGCTATCGAGGAATCGGCCACATGCCCGACTTGACAAAACTCAATCGAGAATCCCTTTACAACGTGCCACATTCCGACATCTACTTAAAGCACGAGTAGAGTCCTACGGGCCAACGATGCGTTCTTCTTTTTTTCAACGCTTTCTTCGCAAACCGACCTCTTCGGGTCAGCCCCCCTCCTCGCCGCAACCAGCAGGTTTGCCTCCCGAAGTGGATGTCGAACCCGCGACGAACACGATCGAGGATGAAATCTATTCCAAGCTCCTTCGGCCAGGCGATATCTGCTTTGATGTCGGCGCGCACAAAGGTGCTTTGTCGATGTTTCTGGCCAGACTTGTGGGTGAGTCGGGCAAAGTGTTTGCCTTTGAACCGGTCTGGCCATTGTTTGAAGCGATGTGCCAGAGTCTCCAACAAGACAAATCCACAGAGTCGAGGTGTCCAGTTGTCGCCATCCCCTGGGGACTTTCGGATAAACCGCAGACTTGTTGCATTCATGTCCCCCGCTCCGACTACGGATTGGAGTTCGGAGTCGGCTCGATGGCCGAACCGGCAGCTTGGTCGAAGGGGCGGAGGATTTGGTTTTGCGAGGATCTGTTAACCTGCTTAATTCTGGCGCACGCCCACTCATGCTGATCGAACTCTTCGCTCCGTGGGAGAAAGCGTTTGGATACCAACCTTGGCAACCGCTTTCGCGATTGCAGGCTTATGGATATGAGATTCTTTTCGTTTGCCCGGAGGGGATTGTCGAACATCTCCCAACCGAATCACAGCCATTTCCGGCAGAGTATGCAAACGGATACAACATCATCGCTTTCCACCCCCGTCACCATCAGGAACGGGTTTCGAGTCTATTGCACCTGTTTGCTAAAAACGAAGATCGTGTCCGCTTGTATATGCCCCCTGCTCCCTGCCCCAATCGGATTGCACACCTGGAGAACCAGATGGACATTAGCGTTGAGGTGCTCAACGGCAACACTGTCATCTAGTTCTTCCCCACCCAGTCGCGTGACAATTCCACCTCGTGCAGCGTCAACTCCCCCTTTCCGGTGAAGAGGGTCTGAAACTCCATGTGGCCGAGCGCGCTTCCAACTGCCACATCAAATACCATTTTGACTTCCTGGTTCGCACCGCAGGGAGTTTCTTGCTCTCCTAAAACAAGGTGCGGTCCACCTTGCATGTGAAGCAACACGTAGACCCTTCCATTCGAGACCTCTGTCCCCTTTGAGCTAGTGCGAAAGACAACCTGGTATTGTCCGTCACTCGGCGGGATCAAGTAGGGCCCGAAGGCCATCACGCCAGGTTTGTCGCGTCCATCCATAACCGTTCGCGATTCCTCAATAGAAGTTATCTTTTCAAGTGACATCATCGAGCCGCCAGGATAGGTGACATGATTCTTTTCACCATATCGAAACTGGCAATTGAGATAGTTCAGTTCATGAGTGAACGCGGCATGCAGAACGTCAGTCGGGCGATTGTAAACCAACATGAGGTAATTACTTCCAACGTCGATTCTCTCGGCTGGCTCTCCGAGCAACCGCGTAATATGTTCGATGGATGGTGAATCCTTGATCTCCGGATCATTGTGGATCACGATGAATTCATACTTGACCGGCTTTGAACTAGATCGAGGTGGTTGCCAAAACCAGGCGGCGCTGGTCGTATGATGAAACGCCTTGATCTGCATTGGGAAGGCCGGATCGAAGGCATATGGACGAATCTTTACACGCTCCTTGGAGAGGAGCGTCACGCTTCGAGTCTGGGCATAATCGCCCAAACCATATTCAAGGCCAAGTCGTTTGCACGCTGCATCGATCCGCTCGACCGTTAACGGGTAATCATTGAATGCAACGCGACTGGGACTTCGACCGGATAAAAGTATCGATCCAATCAACATTGCAGTGAATGCTGGCATCCATCCGATTTGAACTCGTTCCATTAGGCGAGACTTGCCCCATTCAGAGGGAAACACCCGATGCACCAGCAGCAAACACCAGCCATAGATGGAAAACAGTTCTGGCCCCATGAAGTACCGGGAAAACGTGGGCCACGGATGAATACCCAACACACCCATCGACGCGGAACTAAGCAGAAAAATGACACCATTGCCCAATAGCATGAGGATGGTGAAGCAGCAGTAAAACACAAAACGGGGATTGGCTACCGGAAAGAGTTGCAACGATAGCTCACGGTTGTCGACATTGCTGCCGATGGACTGCAACTTCCTCGATCGCTGGAACGCTTTCCAGAGGACGACAACCGATACGGGAAACCATAACATCATCGAGATCTCGGCGCAGTCACCGACTACGCAACGCTCCCACAGCGACTTGAACAAGTGGTAACATCGGTATGGCAAACCGTTCCATACCGCGCCGGAAAAGAAGTGGTTCAACACATCTCCATTGGACTGATGCAGGAACTTGGCCAAGAGATGCCCCAGCAGACTGCCAACGCCGATGGAGCCAGTCACAGCCAGGAATCGGTTCCGTTGATTGGATGCTCCCAAAGCCAACAAGTTAATCCGTATGGAATGCGTTAAAAAGAGCGTCAAAATAATCGGACCAGTAAACCAAATCAGAAACAAGCGATCCGACGCGACAATTGCCGCGCACATCATGGAAATTGACGCCAGCAGCATGGACCGCCAGAGTTTGGAACCTTCACTCGTCAAATACACCAAAGTCAGTGCAAGGCCAAAGAAAGCGCAAGCTACGGCGCCACCATGGTGAACAGGTAGGAACGCTTGTAAAATGCTAAGGTTGCTCCAAAAGAATCCCCAGTTACAAAGTGCAACCAAGAATGAGCTACAGCAAATCGCCAACGCGAAAGCGCTCGTTCGATGCTTAGGAGGGGCGGATACCGAAATGGCACTGGCCGCTCCGAGTGTAAGAAACGTAAAGAAAGCCAACATCCATAGCGCCATGGTTTTGTTCACACTACCTGTCAACGTTCGAATGGCAAAGTAGAGTCCGACATCCGGAAAAAAGGAGTTCGCACCTGGCAACATAAAACTGGAGTATGGAAATCCGTCCACCATCACGTCCTCGTAGAGCGAGGCTGGCCAAAGCGGATCCCCATTAAATAGGAAATCGTTCCTTGATCTCGCGTCCTGCAAAGTCCGCATAGTCACCAGGACCGTCAACACAGCCAGCAACAATGAGATGCCTAGGATTACAACTCCCGTAACGCGTGTCGTCAACTTCGATGGCGGGACAGTCATGATCCGGGCAATCCGTTCTCGACAAAGTTGTCGTTTTTCAAGGGCTACGCTTGCCGTGGAAAACGGCACCACCATCGTCTATTTCTTCTGGGTCCCGTCGCGGGACAATTCCACTTCATGGAGCGTTAGCTCCCCCTGTCCGGAAAAGACAGTCTGGAATTCCATTTGGCTGAGCACATTTCCAGTTGCCACCTCAAACTCCATCTTGAGTTCTTGGTTTGCACCGGTGGGAGTTTCCTGCTCTCCTAAAACAAGGTGCGGTCCACCTTGAATGTGGAGCAACGCATAGACCCGACCATTCGAGACCTCGGTCCCTTTTGAGCTAGTGCGAAAGACAACCTGGTAGTGTCCATCGCCCGGCGGAATTAAGTAGGGTCCGAAGGCCATGACACCCGGCTTGTCGAGTCCCTCCACTGCTGTCCGAGATTCCTCTAGCGAGCTGCATTTTTTGAGGGACATCATCGAGCCTCCGGGATAGGTGACCTGATTCTGTCCGCCATATCGAAACTTGCAATTCAAGTAGTTCAGCTCATGTGTGAAGGCGGCATGCAAAACGTCCGTCGGACGATTGTAGACCAACATGAGGTAGTTGCATCCAACATCGATTTTCTCGGCCGGTTCGCCAAACAACTGCGTGAGATGCTCGATCGACGGTGAATCCTTGATGATCGGATCATTGCGAACCACGATGAACTCATATTTGACAGGTTTTGAACTCGATCGCGGTGGCTGCCAAAACCAAGCGGCGCTGGTCGTATGATGAAACGCCTTGATCTGCATTGGAAAGGCCGGATCGAAAGCATATGGACGAATTTTTACACCCTCCTTGGACAGGAGCGACACGATTCGAGTTTGGGCATAATCGCCCAAGCCATATTCAAGGCCAAGTCGTTTGCATTGGGCATCGATCCGCTCGACGTTCAATGGGTAGTCCGTGAAGGTGCTACGGGTAGGATTTCGACCTGCCAAAAACACTGCTCCAATGACCAACGCGGTGCATGCTGGCATCAACCCGACTTGAATTGTTTCTAGTACGCGACTCTTGCCCCAGGCTGCGGGGAACAGCCGATGCACCAGTAGCAATGACCATCCATAAATGGAGAACATTTCCGGCCCCATGAAGTAACGAGAAAAGGTGGGCCATGGAGAACTGCCCAACACAACCAACGAAACGGCACTCATCAGGAATATTACACCGTTGCCCAACAACATGATGCAGGTGAAGCAGCAGTACAACACAAACCGGGGATTGTCTATAGGAAGGAAAGAAGATGACGATTCACCGTCGTCCGCGTTGCGATCGATTGACTGCGTCTTCCTCGCTCGCCGGAAAGCTTGCCAAAGGACGACCACCGATACCGGAAACCATAATACCATCGAGATCTCCGCGACGTCACCTAGTAAGCAACGCTCCAATAGCGACTTGAACAAGTGGAAACATCGGTACGGCAGGCCCTTCAATACCGCGCCTGAAAAAAAGTGATTTAGTACATCGCCGTTGGACTGATGCAGGAACTTGGCCAAAATGTGTCCCAGCAAGCTACCACCGCCGATGGAACTTGCCACGGCGACGTAACGACTCCGTTGAGTCATTGCGTCCGATGCCAGCAAGCTATTCCCGTTGAAATGCGTTAGAAAAATCGCCACCAAAATGGGACCAGTAAACCAGACTAGAAACAAGCGGTCCGACGCGACGATGGCAGCACATAGCAAGAACACTGCGGCCAGCAAAACAATCCGCCGGAGTTTCGATCCTTCACCGATCAAATAAACCAATGTCAACGCAAAGCCGAAAAAAGCACAAGCTACGGCGCCACCGTGATGAACTGGAAGAAACGCTTGGAAAATACTGCCATTTCTACCAAAGAACCCAGAACTACAAAGGGCGACCATGAATGCGCTACAGCAGATCGCCAACGCAACAGCCGGTACCCGACGAGACCGCGGGGCCGATACGAAAATAGCACTCAGGGCTCCAAACACAAGAAATGCATCGAAAGCCAACATCCAAAGCCCCATCGATTGGTTGACGCTGCCCGCCATGCCGCGTATGGCAAAGTAAAGGCCAACATCCGGAAAAAACGAGTTGGAGCCAGGCAACATGAAGGAGGAGTACGGAAATCCATCCACCATCACATCTTCATAGAGCGAAGCAGGCCACAACGGATCCCCGTAAAACAGGAACGCGTTGTTGGATCTCGCGTCCTGCAGTGTCCAAATAGCAACTAGGATCGATAGCACCGCCAGCACCAACGAGATACCCAATAGTACGACCCCGTTTAGAGATGTCGTCAACTTCGTTCGTGGGTAAATCATTTTGTGGCAAACCATTTCGGCGTAGATGTGCATGTCGCTGTGCTTCACTTATGCCTTCGCGGTGCGGCAGTCAATACCAACGTCATGGCCTCAGGCACTCGCCAACGAAGATTGCTAGCCAAACAGATCCCCTAGCCCGGATTATTCATTAGCCGTTTGGCGCTAACCACGGTTGTCCGCTCCGCCATAACCGGAGGCTTACGCGTTTCGGCTGATCATTAAATCTCCGGTGAATAATCCGGGCTAGGGCAGTCAAAGCTAAGCTTGACGCTCAAAGCCAGATTGGCTATCTCTGTGAACCTCCGTAGTCCAATACCTATTCCGATTCAACGTACCGCGGTAATCGAAATCAGAATTTAGACTGATGAATCCACTATATCGTCAAATGCCTGCAAACCGAAACCAACCGAAGCGGTTGTTCGTAGACGCGTCGCATACTATCGCTTCTGGAAAGAACTCGGGAATTGAACGAGTGGTGAGAAATATCCTCTCGGAATGTGGTCGCTGGTGTGCTGACGAAGGATTGCCTAACCCGCAAGTGGTAACCCACCATTCCAATCAGTTTGTGGACATCGATGACCAACTGGCCAACCGATTTGCGAAATTGGCATCGGTCGAGTCCAACGTGCATCGCTCTTTGCCAAAATGGTATTCTCGCTTTGCAAATTGGATTTGCAGTCGAACAAACTCGACTCGGGTCAAAAAGTGGTTGATGCCCCAAGCTGGTCATTTGGGTTTATTCAAGCTCCCTCACTCTGCGTACTCCTACCTCATTCGGCAATCGCTAGCATTCAAAGGGAAGGTGATCAATCCAAATGAAAACGACCTGTTTGTCCTGCCGGACGCCTACTGGACCAAGCGCGGCGTTTGGCAAGCGGCTGCGGCAGCTCGCAAAAACGGTGCCACCGTCGCGACGGTCATCTACGACCTTATCCCATTGACTCACCCTCAGTATGTGGGCGTGAAGAGGATGGAGGGATTTCGAAAATACCTACATCATGCGATTGAAAACTCGGATCTCCTCGTCACTATCTCGCAAACCGTTGAGACCGAAGTCAAGAACTACATACAGGAACATCGTGCGGAGTTGTCCAATGTCCCTTCAGCGATCCGGCATCTAACCCTTGGCGCGGAATTAAAACTAGTGGAAGGTGATGTCCGATCTGATGTACGAGAATTGTTTCCCAACAATGGTCTCGAAATCCCCCCCTACTTGATGGTCGCCACCTTCGATCCACGAAAAAACCACCACTACCTACTGGATGCCTTTGACCTAATCTGGAAAAAACGAACGGATCTCCGGCTCTGTCTGATCGGCCGCGTTGGCTCGCTCTGTGAAGATGTGGTGCAAAGGATTCGCAATCATCCGGCTTACGGAAAGCAACTCTTCGCTTTTCATGACATCAAGGACTCGGACCTACAGCATTGTTACAAATCATGCCGAGGCGTTATTTTCCCCTCTATCGTGGAAGGGTTTGGGCTACCCATCGTCGAATCGCTCTGGTTCGGCAAAAAGACTTTTGCCAGCGACACTCCGATCCATCGCGAAGTTGGCAAATCGGACTGTGTCTATTTTGATTTGAACGACCCGTCCACCCTGGTCAAGGAAATTGAGAAGTGGGAGTTGATCGCGGATCGATCTGCAGGTCAACTGCCTGTGCGAAAGCCGACCACTTGGGAAGAATGCAGTCGAAGCCTTATTTCGCATTGCGTCAACGCACAGCAGTCGATGAAAAACCGGGCCGCTTGAGGCGGACCAATCGTTGTTCCAACACCGATACGAGACTACTGGCAAGCAAGTACGGCTCAATTCCTAGGTCCATCATCCGGGTGACAGCGCTAGCCGCGTCATTGGTATGCAAAGTATTGAATACTAGGTGGCCGGTGAGAGTGGCTTGGATGGCCATCTCGGCGTCGCGGATTTCGCCGACCATGATTATGTCTGGATCTTGCCGTATCAATTGAGGGTATCGAACAGAACGCCATCCATCCGCATTCGCACGACCATAGCGTTTTCGACGGGTTGGAAATGGATATCGGAGGCTTGCTGTTGCACGGCGTCGAACATGTAAGTACGGCTTGTCTGAATCATTCAGGCACCTTCTCGATTGAGAACCTTGCGTAGTCACAGCATAAATTAGTGGCCGCTCGGGGAGTTGAACCCCGACGCCTCTCGGCACCAGATCCTAAGTCTGGCGTGTCTGCCAATTTCACCAAGCGGCCTTGTTCTTTAGCTCGATGCAACCGAGCTTTTGAATGTCGCCAGCATTTTAATCACTAATCTGTTAGCATGCGACTCCTGTTTTGAGTTTTACGCATTTGGGGCGAATTTTTTGAGTACGATTAACGATGCGCGTAAAATCACTTACGATCTGCTTTTTGGTTTTTTTTGACAGCGTTTGTCCTAGTCGTAGCCCTGCGGATTGAGTATCTAAACTCGCTCGCGGGACACGTTTTGCCTCGACATACACATGACGGGGTTGATCAATTTGACACCGTGGGAATCGCGAGCACGGGATCTTAACGCAATTGCTTTGGTACCTCGGCAATTTCGGGATGGTTCAGCACTTCCTGGCGCCCGCCACCTTCCTGTTTGCTATCGTTTGTGGACTGGGGTTCAGCGGCGGCTCCATCAAGACAATCGCAGGGGTTTGCGGTACCCTCAGTTGCGTAGCGATCTTCCTCTTTATTTTTCTGATGGGTATTTGGCATCCGTCCACCCACTCCACCCTCCGTCCACGCTCACGACGTTTTTGTAGCCCATCTTCTGCAGGTTATCGGCGGACAAAGCGGATCGAAATCCGCCTCCACAGTAAAGTAGGATTTCCTTGTTGAAATCGGGGACTACTTTTTCGATATCCCTTTCAATAACCCCTTTGCTCACGTGAATGGCACCTGGAATGTGACCGTCCGCAAATTCAATTTCCTCGCGAACGTCGATTAATACAATCGATTCCCCTTGATCCATTCGCAATTTGAGATCTTGGACGGAGCATTCTAGTACGCGGGCCTTGGCGTCCGTGGCGATGGCTAGAAACCGTGGTGAGTGTTGTTTGGCCATAATTTTGTCAGTTTGCGAAAGATGGGTAGAAGTTCTTCTAGGTATTCATAAACAACTTGAATTATTTTGCAACAGGGTCAAGAAACTGTCCAAGCCTGGCCGATAGTACTTTCGACGGGAAGTACCAACTGGCAATGCACAAACCATTGCATCGTCCGAAGGAAGGCTCCGTTAACGTTCATCCAAAGGGTAACCAATGGACGCGCAGTTTTTCAAAACCCTTTCCCCATTGAGTTATTCGTTGGGACGTTTGTTTGCCGCATGCTTTGGTTGTATTGCTTTGTCGACCACGATCCTTCTTGGCCTGATGGGCAGTGAAACACCAGAATCGATCTTAACTCAATCCCTGATGGCGACTGTGGTATTTGCCACAATTGGCTTGGGAATTGGACAGGTTGCGGATTCGGTGGTTCGCCAAAGTGTGGAAATGAACTATAGGAACAAGTTTGAAAAGCTGCGTGAGGGACGAAAGAACGCTCCTTGATCAGGCCATAACCAACCACCGTCAGCATTTTTGGGTCCAAAGCTCAATAAGACTGCTGAGCTAGGTAATTTGGAAAAGCCTGACCAACTTGGGAGAGGTTCTTTGCTCAATTGATGTGGAATTAACAGTTCCAAGTCAGTAGAGTCCCCATCCCAGAACGGATTCCTCGCCTCCGATCACGATGATTTGCGGCGAGAACCATGTGTTGCCAAATGGAATGGGTACACACAAGTTGCTTCGTTCGCGGAGCAACACCAGAAAACACGACCTTTTGATTCCAGTGACAACTGGTGATCAAACCCCCTTGCCATATCAATCACGGAGGTTCGGATGGCGACCACTGTAGCATCGAGCATCGACATTTTTGATGTTTGGACTAAATACAAAGCGGACCTAACAAACGTCGATTTGAGAAATATCCTCATCGAACGCTACATGCCTCTAGTTCGCTTCAACGGCGAACGACTCAGAGCTAAGCTCCCAGAAGGTGTCGAATTAGATGACCTGATCAGCGCAGGTATCTTCGGTTTGATGGATGCCATCGATGCGTTCGATATGGAACGCGGCGTCAAATTCGAGACCTATTGCGTTCCGCGAATTCGCGGTGCTATGCTCGACGAACTCCGGACCATGGACTGGGTTCCACGCCTCGTCCGAAGCAAAGCCAGCAAGCTCAATGAAGCCACCAAGCTTCTCGAAGCCAAGTACGGACGAGCGCCAAGCACGCACGAACTCTGCTCCTATATGGGCATCTCGATCGACGAAGTGGAAAAGATGAAAAGCGACGCTTCTGCCGTCGGCTTGGTCTCGCTCAACAAAAAATGGTACGAGACGGACAGCTACAAAGACGTCCGTGAAATTGACGTCCTCGAAGACAAACGTAGCGAAGATCCAACACGTCGCGTCAACAAGAGCGACCTGATGCGACTGGTCACCAAGGGCCTCAATCGCAACGAGCGACTCATCATCATTCTTTATTACTACGAAGAACTGACGATGAAGGAGATCGGTGCAACGCTGGATCTGAGCGAGAGCCGTGTCAGTCAAATGCACACCAGCATCGTCGTGCGACTTCAAGAACAACTCGGTCGACGCCGGCCTGAATTCGGTACTTAATCCGTCGGGTTGCGGCGATGAAGAAATGGGTAGCTGCGAACGATCGCAGCTACGATTGCTCCAAGCTGGTAGTTACCAGGCTTGGACGATTCTAGCACGTCGCGGACCACGCACTCATCGCTTCCCTGCAGCCCCCGTCCGTAGGCGTAGATCAAAAGGTTGCGAACAAAGGTCTTAGCAAACGCAGCTTTCTGCTCAAGCAATACGTCTTTGAGCTCAATCGGTCCAGAAAACGATCGGCCTGAGATCAATTGCCCCGACGCATCGATCGGAAATACTCCGTCTTCGGTCCGCCAACGTCCGATCGCATCGTAATTCTCTAAACCAAATCCTAACGGATCCATTTTGGCATGACAATTCGCGCAGGCTCTCTGGCTACGATGCAGCTCCAAGATTTGTCGCAACGACTTCCGCTCACCTTCTTTGACCGAGCTCTCTAGCGGCGGGATATTGGGTGGTGGCGGCGGAGGAGGTGCTCCCAAAATGCGACCCGCAACAAAATTACCTCGCCGCGGCACGTTCGTCCGAGCCGGGTCCGCTTGCGACATGAGAAACGCCGCTGAAGTCAAGATGCCTCCGCGCCGTCGATCTGTTAACGCCACACGCGTGAATCCTTCGCCAATCACCCCCTCAATGCCGTAGTGCCTAGCTAAGCGTTCGTCTAAATAAGTGTAATCCGCATCAATCAACGCCGTAACCGATTTGTCCTGTTGAACCAACTCCAACACAAATCGTCGGACCTCTTCCTTCATGGAGTGCCTCAACGACTCATCGAACTCAGGAAAGGTCGCAGCATCCGGCTGATGCGTTTCGACTTCCTTGAGCGACAACCACTGGCCAAAAAAATTGTCGACCAAGGCAACGCATCGAGGATCGGCAAGCAACCTCGCGATCTGTTCGGCCAAGATTTTTGGCTGACTAAGCGAACCACTCTCGGCCATTTGAAGTAAGACTTCGTCAGGTGACCTCGACCACAAAAAGAAACTCAATCGAGAGGCCAATTCGTAGTCATCGACTGGATACGAGTCCGTGATGCCCGGCCGATTTTTTTCGATACGGGTCAAGAACTGAGGCGAGATCAAAACCGCTCGAATGAGATACTCTTGTGCGGATTCGTGTGGCTCTTGATTCGAGCGAGCCTTGGCATAAATAGCCATGAGCTTGTCGACATAGCCTTTGTCAACAGGTCTTCGAAAGGCTTTCGAAGCAAAGCTCGAAATTGACTTGCGAGCTTCAGCCACTTCCTCGTCGCCTAACACCTGTTTGCCAAACATTCGCTGGTAGAGCTCCGGTCGCGAGACTTTGGTGTCTCGAATGGCGTCGACAATGGCCTTGGCCGCATCGTGATACTGTTCGATTTGGACCGGCGAAAAGCTAAGCGCCTCGGCAAGATTATCGAAGCCATAGCCCGTGCCATCCGGTACGAACCCATCCGCAAGCTTCAGCCGCATGCTCGTTAGGTCTTCGATGCAGTTGTCGTACTCGACGCGATTGAGTCTGCGAAGAATCGGTTTACCCGGATCGAGCGCCGATGTGCAGTCCAAGTTGTCGAGCGTCTTTTCGAGGAATTGCACAAGCAGTGCTCGCTCCTCGTCCGAAGGTTGGCGTTCGTCGGAAGGGGGCATTTCCGAGCCTTTCAAGACGACCGTTGCCTTTTCCCAATTCTCACGATGATCCAGCAGCATGCGAAGATCGACGTCACGTGCTAGGTCCACGTTTCCGCTCTGCTCCTCCTCGCGATGGCAGCGATAACAGTACTTTTTGAACAGACCCGAGATATTGCGGTCCCACGAAAGGGGATCGACTTTGTCCTGCGCGTCGGCGCTCGAACACAAAAAAACTGGCGTGGTTAGCCAAATCGTTAAGGCGAACCATAGACTGAAATCGACCGTTCGGGAGGGTGAGGCTCCTGCCGAACCAACGCGGCGCCAGCTCGGCAGGAGCCTCCCTCTCCCGTTGTTTTCCCAATTCGCAGGAGTACCAAGATGCCACTCGCCTAATGCCTCAATTCCCGCTAATCGCCCAAAAAGCTTATAGATCATTGGAATTTTAGACGCCTAAATCACACAATCGCTCTTGACTGTCGCCAAACGACTCAGTGGGCACTCCCATGCGATGCATCATGTCCAAATACAAATTGCAGAGTGGTGTCTTCTTTTCGTACTTGATGTGACGCCCGCCTTGCAGCAGTCCGCCACCTCCGCCAGCGAGTAAGATCGGCAAGTCGTCGTGATTGTGTTTGTTTCCGTCGCTGATGCCACTTCCGTAGCAAATCAATACGTTGTCCAACAAACTCCTGCCGTTCCCCTCATCGATTCGTGACATGCGACCAAGCATCCTCGCAAACAACTCCATGTGGTGCGTATTGATTTTCGCAATTTCCTCCAGATTTTTTTCCTGCTGCTGGTGGTGCGATGTCGAATGGTGCGATCCCGGAGCCTCGATCTGTGGATAAGACCGACCCGACTTTTCATAGGAGAACATGAAGCTCGCAACGCGGGTGGCATCGGTTTGAAATGCGATCGTCAAGATGTCCAACATCAGGTTGACGTGATCGGCGTACAACGAAGGGATCCCCTTGCCGTCCGGAATAATTAGCTTGTCGATACCGGGCTCGTCCGCATCGGCCATGGGATCCTTTGCAAAGGCTTCTTGATGGTGCGAATGCGAATCGCGACTAGCGGTCGCCACCCGTTTTTCAATGCTTCGAAGTCCCTCCAGGTACTGCTCGAGCTTGTTGCGATCGGTGTATCCGAGTTTGCGTTGCAACGCTTTTGCTTCGTCACGTACGAGGTCCAGCACACTCTCCTCGACGGAATCCGACGAGCGTGTTGCCCGCTCAGCAGGTGGAGCACTCCAATCGGGACGTTGTGGAGGTTTGCCACGAAACAGGCGTTCGTAAAGCAGCTTTGGGTTTAGCTCAAGAGCGGCTGGTGTGGTTTTGTTTCGCCATGAAATATGCGACATGTAAGTGCCACTATAGCCGTGGTCCCCTCGATGTCCTGGATCGATGCCCAGCGCGAGCGAGTCAACCGGTGTTTCGGTTCCAATGTGGCTTGCAACAACTTGATCGACCGAAGCGTTGCCAACTTCTGGTTCCTCAGAGTGTTTGCATTTCGTGCCAACGAGAAAGCCACCGCCGGCTGGTTCGTGGGCCGCCGACTTGCCATCGCAGTGATCGGCCGCCAAATTGCTAAGAACGAGCACGTGCTTTTTTACTGCCTCAAGCGGCTGCAAGATTCGCGGCAAGTCGCCGAGCGGACCGGATTCGGCGGGCCGCCAATGAGTCATGTTGACGCCGTTGGGGACATAAAAAAATGCCATTCGCAACGGAGCTTGGCCCGTTATCGTTCCTTGAGCTTGAGCCGACGAAACCGACATCGCGTCAAGCCATGGCAAAGCAAGTGCGGCCCCAGCACCTCTCAAAACGGTGCGGCGAGAGATTTTCGATGGTTTGGACATTCGGTATAGTCGGTAGGTCTGGAGGGAGTTGGCGAGGCGGAGAGAGCACTAGTATACCACACCCGTCAATTCCGGTAAAATGCGGGTCCGCCTCGTCTCGCGATCATTTGTTTAGCGTTATCAGTTTGTCTTCGGGGTTTTCTGTCAGTACGAGGCCGCGAAAATGGAGTTCTTGGGCCACCTTGTTGGAGTGGAGTTGTAGCCCGATGGGACCGGCTTCGCAAAGCTCCGGTTTGGGATCGGACCAATCAGCAACCGCTTTACCATTGATGGCGTGTTGGATTCGGTTTCCGATTGCAAGGATCTCCATGCGGTTCCAATCGTGCTGCACGCCAGCCTTCTTAGCCAGTCCGCTATCATCCTTGTAAATGCTGTTTCTGCGAAACAGATCGTAGTACCCATATGCAGAAGGAAACATCACCAGATGCCCCATGTAGCTATAGGGATCGGACTCCTTCTCCACGTTTTTGCCCCACAATGCGATCCCCGAGTGCATTTCGCTCGTGACCAATTTGGCTTCAAAGATCAAGCGAAAGTTGCGATAAGACTTTTCGGTGACTAGGTAGGTACTCGCCTTTGGCGCATTGCCGTCATCGTTGCGGGCAATGATCATTCCGTCTTTCACGGAGAAGTATTTTTCGGTCTGTCCCTTCCAACCGTGGAGCGACTTTCCATCGAATAAATGGATCGCTTTTTCGGATGAAGGGAGTTTACTGATATGAGATTCAGACCAACCCGGCATGGGTTTGTCCTGTGCATTCGCGAAAGAGGAAATGAGGAGCAAATTTAGGGCTAAGAGACAATGGCGGATACAATTCATAAGGCACCTTGGGAGAGAGGGACAAATTGGCTACTTTTAGTTTATCATAGAAGGGAACTTCGCAACGAAGTGGCGTAGTCGTCACTTTTAGTCACCCTTGCCAGCCTACGGCTGACCCTCCCCGAGAGTTCGTCCGGTTTAAGGTCTTGTAATTGCTTGCAAGTTCGGGAGGGCGAGGCTCCTGCCGAGCTATTGTGTCATGGCTCCGCAGGAGCGTCGCCCTACCGACCAAAGAATTTGCCGGTTCCTGGACCGGACGATCTCCCGAGGGAGGGTGACTTACTGGCAAGTAGTCAGAATGTCGTGCGAAATCCGCAAGCTGGAAGCTTACGCCACGCGAAATCCGCAAGCTGGAAGCTTACGCCACATTTGCCGGCGTCGCCGGATAGGCCTATCCTCGCGGGTGAAACTTTTGGTGGATCTTCTTTAACTTGCTATTCTCGACGTGCGTGTAGATTTGAGTGGTTTGAATGCTTGCGTGGCCCAGCATTTCCTGGATCAGTCGCAAATCCGCACCGCCAGCCAATAAGTGCGTCGCGAAGGAGTGCCGCAACGTGTGAGGGCTGACCTCGGAATCGATCCCGGCTCGGAGCGAGAATCGCTTGATCATCTCCCAAATCGCCTCGCGCCGCAATCGTTGGCCAGTTCGTGAAAGGATCAACCAAGGAGACACCGCCAATTCCCGATTGGCTGCTAGGATAGGCCGATACTCCGCGAGATACAGCTCGATCGCCTCAATGGCCCGTTCGCCCAATGGGACCATGCGTTGCTTGCTCCCTTTGCCTTCCGCCAAACAATAACCGTCCTTCAAGTTGACGTTGGCGACGAGCAAGTTGCTTATCTCGGAGACTCGGCAGCCAGTCGCGTACATCAGCTCAAGAATGGCTCGGTCGCGAATCCAATGTTGGTCGAATTTTTGAGGTGCGGACAAAAAGCGGTCGACTTGGGCAATGCTCAAAACCTTGGGAACCCGCTGCCAGACTTTGGGGGTCGTGAGCAATTCTGCCGGATTGTCAGCGATGGCACTTTCCAATTGCAGGAATTTGTAGAACATGCGAATGGCCACAATATGCCTGGAAATCGACGTTGCAGCCAGATTTTTGTTCTTGAGAAATGCAGCAAAGTCCGTCAAATCCGAGATTCCCAGCACGGTGGGGGAGCGACCATCGAGCCATTCTTTCAGATGCTCTAGGTCACGACGGTACGCTTGTACGGTGTTTTCTGCCAAATGGCATTCACTCCGCAGGTAAATCGTGTAACGTTCGATCCAACCCGCCATGGTTTCAAATGGCTTTGGAGCTTCGGTGACAGCTTGTTTGAGTTTCTTTAGCTTGCTAACAGCCATGATTCAAATATCCGCTCGCGATGGTCGATCTAACGAAATACGATTGTGCGTTTCAAGCGAGCCGTTCGGGCTCCCGATTGTAGTGACTTTTTAGGGAAACTGTGGAATGAAGATATTGGTGGTAGGTGGTGCAGGATACGTAGGTTCACACTCAGTCAAGCTGCTGCGGTCGCTCGGGCACACGGTTTGGGTCTACGACAATCTTTCCCGAGGCCATCGGGAAAGTGTCCCGAAAGAGATTCTCATTGAGGGCAATCTGACAGATCGTGCGTTGCTCATGCGGGTCATGCAGGAGAAAGAGATCGAAGCGGTCATGCACTTTGCGGCCTATGCACTGGTCGGCGAATCTGTGCAGCATCCGGCCATGTACTATCAAAACAACGTGACGGCAACCTTTGAATTGCTCGAAGCCATGCGGTCGGCTGGGGTTTGGCGATTCGTTTTCTCGAGCACGACCGCCACCTACGGTCAGCCCGACAAGATGCCGATTTCGGAGGACACGCCACAAAATCCAATCAACCCTTACGGCTTTACCAAACTCGTTGTGGAACGCGCTTTGGCCGACTATGCACATGCCTACGGCTTCGGAGTTGCAGCCCTTCGTTACTTCAACGCTTCAGGCGCTTCTGCGGACGGCACGATCGGCGAAGATCACGATCCCGAGAGCCACCTCATTCCGATCGTGTTGCAGGTTGCTTTGGGTCAACGGGAGAGCATCTCAGTCTTCGGCAAGGATTATCCAACCCCAGACGGAACGTGTATCCGCGATTACATTCATGTCGAGGACTTAGCCACGGCCCACATTTCTGCGTTGCTCAAACTCAAACCAAGCGCCGTCATGCAAATGAACTTGGGCTCGGGCGTGGGCCATAGCGTACTAGAAGTCATCGACGCTTGCCGAAAAGTCACTGGGCATGCGATCCCGGTCGTTTACTCAGACCGACGGCCTGGAGACCCAGCTTGTTTGATCGCGGACAGCCGCCTAGCCCAATCAACACTCGCCTGGAAACCCAAATACATTGAAATCGAAAGCATCGTTGAGACGGCATGGCGCTGGCATCAATCGCACCCAAAAGGCTATGCCTGACTCATGCAAGACATCATCATTGAGAAACCGTACCAGTTCATCCCGCCGCATCGAGGAAACTTTCTACCCAAGGTGATTCTCACGCTCGGTATCGTCCCGTGGTATCTTCGCAAATTCGAAGGGGTCGTATCGCATCAATTGCATGGTGTCGACCACTTGCGAGAGTCGATGCGGCAGGGGCACGGCGTCTTGCTCGCGCCCAATCATTGTCGCTACGCGGATCCGCTGGTCATGGCGTTCTTGGCCCGCGAAGCACAGGTTCCCATGTTTGCGATGGCGAGTTGGCATCTGTTTCAACAAAGTCGTTGGCAACGTTGGGCACTAAGCACCATGGGGGCATTCAGTGTCTATCGCGAAGGCCTTGACCGACAATCGCTCGACACAGCCATCGACATGTTGGTCAACCCCAAAAGACCTTTGGTGGTCTTTCCAGAGGGTACGGTCTTTCGCACCAACGATCGACTTCAGCCGTTGTTGGACGGCGTCGCCTTCATGGCTAGGACAGCGGCCAAACGGCGGGCCAAGGATGGTGGTACAGGCAAAGTCGTCATTCACCCAGTGGCGATCAAATATGTGTTCCACGGCGATCTCGAGAAGTCGGTCGATCCCACCTTGGATGCGTTGGAAAAACGACTGACTTGGACGCTGCTCAAAGAGACGACAACCTTGCAACGCATCCATCGCATCACGCTGGCCATGCTGAGTCTCAAAGAAATAGAGTATTTAGGATCGGCCCAACAAGGGAGTATCGAGGATCGTCAGCAGCGGCTTGTCGACCATCTGCTCTGCCCCCTCGAGCAAGAGTGGTTAGGCAAAATAGGGGTCGAAACAATTATTCCTCGCATCAAAGCCTTGCGAATGAAGATCGTACCCGAGTTGACCACTGGGGAGTTGGACGAACGCGAACGCGAGCGACGTTGGACCCAATTGTCTCGAATCTATCTGTCGCAGCAAATTGCATCCTATCCGCCAGACTATTTGATCGCGCCTACTACCGATACACGAATTCTCGAGACGGTGGAGCGACTCGAGGAAGACATTACCGATCGGGCAGGAGTTCATGGCCCGCTAGAAGTGATCCTTCAAATAGACGAACCGATCGAGGTGCCGACAGACCGAACCCCGCGAGGTGAAGAAGATCCGATCATGAAAAGGTTGCGGGAACGCATGCAATCAATGCTCGATCGTTTGTCGAACGAAGCCAACCGAATTGATTAGGGTTATGCCGAGGGTTTTGACCTTTGCTCTAGAGCTATGGTAAACATCCCCCGAGTAAAACTCGGGGGCATTTTCATGCCGTCGGCTTTATGCCGAGGGTTTTGACCTTTGCTCTAGAGCTGTGGTAAACATCCCCCGAGTAAACTCGGGGGCATTTTCACGCCGTCGTCTTTTATCGACCGTGGGCAATTTTCGACCAGTACTTGGTGTAGTCAAACTCTGGGCTGTTCTCATGATCATGGCATCGAACGCACTGTTCCCGAGACAAGTAGGCTGTTTTTACTTTCGGATTCAACACATGCGATTGAGATGGGCCGTGACAGCTTTCGCATCCAACATTAACGAATGCAGCCGACTTGGCCACTTGAACAAAACCACCCGCGATACCATAGCCAGTCGTGTGGCACTGTTGGCACGAGGGGTCGACCTGGGAGCGTTTGTCCACCAACGTTTGCCACGCATGGGAATGCTTGGAGGAATGCCAAGCTTGGTCATCCTGTTGGTGGCAAGCAATGCAGGTATGCGAACCGGCGATTTGGTAGTTATGCTGATTTGGAATATTTGCAGCATGACTCGTTACAAGCCCAGTTTCGTCTGCCGGAAAATCCCGATCCGCCAACGTGCTGAGGAAGTTGTCAAGATTCTTGGACTGTCCCGCATCACGCGGCAGTGTACTTTTGACTTCAACGGCACCTCGTTGAACGGCCTTCCAGCCTTTCTCCATTTTTTGCAATTCAATCTTGGCAAGAAATTTACCTTTATTGGTCGCGGACATGACTTCGACCGGTCCCACACTGGACGGAGCCAACATCTGTCCGGTGGGACCTCCAACAACATAGTCCACTTCCGGCAACGACTCCGCTAAAGCTCGTAAGCCCGGTTCCTCCATATAAGCCAGAACGATGCGGATATCGGCTCGCTCCTTTTGAAGTACAGCTAGAACACTCGAGGAGGCCTCTCGGGCTTTCCATAATGGGTTTTTTACTAAACTCGGGTCGATAACGCCGGTAACGAGAATTCGCACGCCGTGCCTCACAACAACTCGATGCGAAGCGATCGCACTCTGAGTCGAATCGTCGGCGTTAACCATTTGAAGGTTGGCGGACAGCCATTTTGCTTTTGCCTCCTTGCCTATTCTAACGATCGTCTCTGGTGATAATTGCGTTTCCGGAGCCCCGATATTGTGCACCTCGAGCCCCATTAGCTGATCGCCCTGAAGGATCGATTTCAACTTGACTTGCTGGTATTCCGATTTGCCTGCCGCGGACCCACCGACGTCTAGATAAACCACACGATCGATTGCTCCGAAAGACTTGATAAGAGTGGCTCTTCGCTCGAGGCCTCCCGATTGATTCGCGGTACAACCGCAGGGAGTAATCCAGCCTGCCGTGTCACCGCTGACAACAATATGCAGGTGGGAGGAGGTCGACGGACCACAGCCCAACAAGCAAAGGGCTGTGAAAAGCCAACACCAAATGGTTTGTTTCGCCGTCATTGAAAATACAATGTCATTGAAGGAGGCTATAGATCAATACGTTGACGTTAATCTGTTCTGCATTGGTGATTTCATTCCCTCCGCAACAACAACATCCCTGCGTGTTCGAAGTGTCGTTGAGACCATCCTGCGAATAGAGGACGCCGAGACGCGTCCCAAAATGCAGCCCTTCCAGTTGCTGAGGCGTACCGTGCTTGGCATTGAGTCCGCCGATATCGTAGACCGTATGAAAGACAAGATGCTCCATACCGATGGCCTTCAACGACTGCTCTGGAAAAACAGTGGCCATCTCACGGCGAAAGGACTGGTTCCATTCTTTGGAGGAACAACCAGCCGAAGCCAGCAAGAAGCCCCCTCGTTGAATGAATCGACGTAGATTGTCTCGTTCTTGGGAGAGCAGGGTGAACTCACCTTCGCCATTCATGATCAGCATTGGGAAGTTGTAGACTTCGTCGCTCGCCAGTTTCACCGAATGCAGTCGGCGGCTGGTACTGATCGAAGAGGATTCTTCGGCACGTCGCAAGAAGTGGTCGGAAAAGCATTCGCTGGTCTTGGTACCGGCGTAAACAAGGTTAGCGACTTTGATTACGGAACCAGATTCGCCACCCACAACTGCCGGATCGGCAATCGTTCCGTTCGGCTTGACGGGCTTATCCGATTTTGCAGCATCGTCTGCCGCAAGGGGACGTGCCATTCCAAGGGTCAGGCAAACAAGCAACGCGAACAGCGTATAGGGAATTCGTTTTAAGTGAAACATATCAGCGGCAACCTCATGAGAAGTTCGATTCCAACCGTTCTTATTGTAGCCGAATTAATGAGAATTCGGAGTGACTGTTTGATCAGGCGATATTGTCCCTCAGGTTTTTCGGGGGCTTGTCCCCCATCAACCTTATTTTGGCGTGCTAATTGCGATATCCTTTACTAGGGTTGGCCGTAGTGGATCTTGTTAAAGATCCGAATCCTGCCGGATCTTTAACAAGATACACTACCCTAAAATTAAGCTGTCACAAAGCACTAGTGCTTTAAAACGCATCTGTCGGAGGCAAGCCCCGAACGGATGACTTAACGAGCTAGCTTTCTTAAGACTTCGATTCCTCTGTCCAAAGTTGCATCGGGGGCCGCAAACGAAATGCGAAAATGGGTGTCGCGGCCCGAAAAAATGTTGCCGGGGATAATCAGCAACTCATGTTCGACCGCTCGGCGTACAAAATCGGTCGCGGTCCCTGACGGCACCTTGGGAAAAATATAAAACGCACCGCCAGGTTCCGTAAACTCATAATAATCTTTGAGACCCGCGACCATGCGATCGCGTTTTCCAGCATAGTCGCGGTAGTATTGGCTCATATCGTGATCCATGGCAGCCAGTGCTCCCCACTGCATCGGTGTTGGCGCGCAGACGAAAGAGTACTGCTGAAGTTTGATCATCGTCTGAATCACTTCATTTGGGCCATGCACATAACCCAAACGCCAACCGGTCATCGCATGACTCTTAGAAAATCCATCGATGACGATGGTGTTGGGATTGAATTCAGCCGGAGATCGCATTGGGCCTGAAAAATGAAAACCGCTATAAATTTCATCCGAAATCAGCGCAATATTTTTTTCGGCGCACAGTTTTGCAAGCCCCTCCATCTCTTCCAGTGTGGCGGTAACTCCTGTTGGATTGCCGGGACTATTGAAAAGGACCATCTTCGTTTTGGAAGTGATTGCATCGCGGACCTTGTCGAGGTCGATTCGAAAGTCGGGATACGTATCGATGAGTACTGGCACTCCACCCACCAATTGAATGAGCGGCACGTACATGACAAAGTACGGGTCGAACACGATGACTTCGTCGCCTGGATCGACCATGGACAGCATCGACAGGACGAGACCGCCGCTGGTTCCTGAGCTGATAAAAACCTTTCGGTCTGGATGTTGGTATTTGCGATCGACGTCCGCTTGAAGACGTTCTCGTAAAGGCCCGATGCCTTGAGTCGGCGCGTAGGCGTTCTTGCCTTGCTCAATGGCCTCCACGCAAGCTTTCTTAATGGGTTCAGGGACATCGAAATCGGGCTGGCCGATCGATAAGTTGATCGGATTCTTGAGCGATGCCGCTAATTCAAAGACCCGACGAATCCCGCTGGAGTCGAAAGCCAACGTTCGCTTAGCGATCCAAGAACGATGGTGGGACGAGATTGGATGAGACATAGGGAAGTTATTTCTTAGAAGTGCAACCGCCAGCAATCGCGCAGACAGCACAGCCGCCAGTGCTGCAGCCCGATTTTTCTTTGGTGCCGCAACCTGGACCACACCCATGCTCTAACAAGGCTGCAAAACGGGAGGAGGAAACGCTTTTTTGATAGATTTCAGAGAGCTTTTGAACATGCTGCTCGGATTCTAAGGACGGAGTGCCCAGGAAATGAAAATAGAGAGTACGCCCATCCATAAGCGGCTCCACTTCGAGCAAAACGTCTGGGCTTGACTGCCCTTGCAAGAAATCTTGGCACGCGGAGCTTGCGTCAATACTGAGCTTGGCCAGTTGTCGCCACAATAGTTCGTCTTCGGGCCGAGACTTGCGAATGAACTTGTTGGCAGCAATCGTTTCGATGTAGTCCGGATGCGTAGCAGCCAATACCTCGCCCATTTCGATGCCTCGGGTTGTTCGGCATAGGATTCGTTCCCCGCGAGTCAGAGCAATGGTTCCCGCTTGGACCGGAATCACTTCCTGCTGGTATCCAACGCGAACCAAATAGAGACCAGTGCAATCTGCTGCTTGCACTACTTCACTTTCCACAGCATTCATTGGGCCACAGCATTCATTGGGAAAGAACCAGACTTTGCTCGCGTACGATTTCGATAGCTCTGCGCATGGCAGGTTGGTCGATTTCATGGACATTGATGCTATGGCCAACGGCCCTCAGCATAGTGACGGTTAGTCTACCACCCAAGTGCTGTCGAAACTCCTCCAAGCCATCAAAAATTGCCTGTTCGGCAAGTTCAATATCAAAAAGTGGCAGGCCGAGGTCGCTGAGGACTTTGAGTGTTCGTTGCACGTCTGCGCGATCCAAACCGTGTACCAAATGAGAGTAAACGGTATCGAGGGCAACGCCTATCGAGACGGCTTCGCCGTGGCGCAAACGGAAGTTGGTCAGGTGTTCTAGTTTGTGCGCGGACCAATGGCCAAAGTCGAGAGGCCGGGCTTCTTGCATTTCAAACGGGTCGCCACCATGGGTTATATGGTGCAGATGCATCAGTACGCTGGAACGGATGGCAGGCATCACAGCATTCCAATCGCGATTTGCGATTGACTTGGCATGATCGCAAAGGAATCGAAAGGACGATGAACTCTTAAGCAACGATACCTTGACAGCTTCCGAGAAGCCTGCCCGGAAATCGCGGTCCGGCAAATTGGCGATGAGGGTCTGATCATTGACGACGGCCCATGGGACGGAAAACGTCCCCTTCCAATTCTTTTTTCCGTACGCATTAATTGCGTTCTTAACGCCAACGCCGGAGTCGGCTTGCCCAAGGGTGGTGGTAGGGAACCGAATCAAGCGAATACCGCGATGAGCGATCGCAGCCGCATATCCGACTGCATCGAGCACCGCTCCGCCACCTATGACGAAGACGTAACTGCGGCGGTCGAGCCCATCGCGATCGATAGCCCGAAAGATGTTTTCGATTGCGTCCGGGTCGTTTTTGATCTGCTCGCCACCGTCGACAAGTGCAATAGGAGCAACCAGATCGATCGTATCGTCCGACTCTGCTAATCGCTGCGACAAGTTGCGTAGTATTGCCCCGTTACTGTCCACCACACTGCGATCGATCCAAATTTGGACGCGGGCTTTGGCGGAGTCCGTTTTGAGAAGAGGCAAGACCTGATCCCAATCTTCGGCGAAGCAATCGCGGGTGCAACGCAGTCGAAGCAATTGCGGCACGGAGAAATTCACGTCGAGTGAATCTTCTGCAACGGACCAAGGGATAGAAGCCATGACGGTGCGACCAGGAAAGGGAGGGAAGGTTGTATTGTGGTAGGAACCAATGGGCGGCGTCGCATTGGGAATCAAAACCCATTTTAACTCAAATCGCTTGCAGAGACTAGATTCGGATCGGGATGCTCAGAAATTGCTATATTTTGTTTCCCGTCCTAAAAACCGTAGATCCATCGCTCCGTAAAACTGACGCCGAGCAACATCGAAAGTTGCCTTTGAGTGAGGTTCTTGCTTTTCTGAAGGCCATCCTTCAGGATCATTCGCGGGCAGTATCCGCAGTTCTGGTCTGCCCGCCGGATTTGCCGAAGGGAAATCCGGCGGCTCAGCGACTGTGAGGATGGACGTTGCAAGTAGCAGTCACGGTAAGCCCTTTTGCTTATTCTTGCCCAACCTATTGACTACAACCTTTCGCAAATCACCCAGGGTGTTTATTCTAGAGTACCTCTCTCGTATCAGTCCTCTCCCTACGGTGTATTCAACAAATGATTTACCTTCGGTTTTCTGATTGGCTGGCGTGCCTCTTCGTCCTTCCAATTGGGTTGCTACTTGCATCACCCTGTTTTTCGGCAGAATTGGAGCTTAAGAAAGGAGATCGTATCTGTCTCGTCGGAAATGCGATTGGCGAGCGACTTCAGCATTACAATCAATGGGAACGCGACCTCTACCAGCGTTTTCCAGACCTGGAGCTATCGGTCCGCAATTTGTGTTTCCCGGGCGATGAACCGGTGACACGGATTCGATCGATGAACTTTGGCGAACCGGACGTGCATCTTACGCACTCCAAGGCCTCAGTCATTCTCTTCTTTTTCGGATTCAACGAATCGTTCGCGGGTCCCAATGGTTTGGACGCGTTCAAGAAAGAGATTCGCGAATTGATCTCTCACACCAAGCAACAAAACTATTCAGGCGATGGCCAGCCGCGGATCGTGTTTGTTTCGCCCATCGCTTTTGAAAATACTGGCGACAAAAACCTTCCAAACGGTGAACAACACAATACCAACATTGCCGTCTATGCGGCTGCGCTACGCGATGTCTGCAGCCAGACCAAAGTTGGCTATGTCGATCTCTTCGCACCCACGTTGAAACTCTTCGATCAAACAAACGATCGACTGACGAGCAACGGTTCTCATTTGAATAAAGATGGATACGCCGCTCTCGCGACGATTCTCAATGATCGATTGTTTGGCCCTACCGCGAAAAAACACAACGCAAATCCAACGCTGCTCGCGGCCATTGATGACAAGAACTTTCATTGGTGGCATCGCTATCGAGCGGTCAACGGATACTCGATTTACGGCAAGCGAGGCGAAGCGGGATCCGATGGAACCTACCGCAATCGCGAAGTCATGGAGCGTGAGCGCGAGATCCTCGATCAGATGTGTGCCAATCGCGATGCTCGCATCTCCAAGATTGCTCAAGGACAACCCGTCCCCGATATTATAGACGACTCGAACACCCTCCCATTTATCGAGCCCAAGTCGAATGTAGGGGTAAATGATAACGATCCCAATCGCAAGACCGGGAAACTGGGTTCACTAGATTACCTGACGGCAGAGGAGCAGCAATCGAAGTTTAAGATGGCGCCAGGCTACGAGATCACGTTGGTTGCTTCGGAAGAGATGTTCCCGGATCTAGCCAAGCCCGTCGCAATGAACTTCGATTCGAAAGGACGAATGTGGGTCTCGACGATGCCCAGCTATCCTCAGTGGAAACCCAAAACGAAACTTGACGACAAGATTTTGATCCTCGAAGATGACAACGGAGACGGTCGCGCGGATCGATGCAAAGTCTTTGCCGACGGACTGCATCAGCCGACTGGCTTTGAACTTGGGCATGGAGGTGCCTACGTTGCCGAACAGCCGGACATCCTGTTCTTGAAGGACACCGACGGCGATGACAAAGCGGACACTCGCGTTCGCAAACTCTTCGGATTTGATACGGCCGATTCGCATCACGGTTTGGCCGCTTTTGAATGGGGACCGGACGGAGCCCTGTACTTCAATGAAGGCACGTTCAAGCAATCGCAAGTAGAGTCCCCCTATGGCTTGCAGCGACTCTCAGAAGCAGGCGTTTGGCGTTACGATCCCAGAACGGAACGAATGGAAGTGCATTCGTCGCTTTCGTTTGCCAATCCATGGGGCCACGTCTTTGACAAATGGGGTCAAAACTTCATCGCGGACGCTTCCCCTGGTTACAACTATTGGGCAACACCTATTTCGGGCAAGTCCATCTATCCAGACAAACATCCGGGGGGATCGCAAGCCAAGGGACACGATAATCCTGGCTCCAAGATAGAAAAAGAACCTCGGCACTTTATCGAAAAGCGAACCCGTCCCTCGTCCGGTTGCGAAATCGTTTCGAGCCGCCAATTTTTGGAAAAGGACCAAGGGAACTTTTTGATCAACAATGTTATCGGTGATCGAAGTGTTCTTCAGCATTCGATGGCCGACAAGGACTCAGGGTTCGAAGGAAAAGAGGTCACTCCCCTGGTCTATTGCGAAGACGGAAATTTTCGGCCTGTCGATCTGCAATTTGGGCCGGACGGTGCTCTCTACATCATCGATTGGCACAACGCCCTCATCGGTCACTTGCAACATAATCTTCGCGAGCCAAATCGGGATCATTCCCACGGTCGCATCTGGCGAGTTGCTGCCAAAAACCGCCCCGTCGTGAAGGCACCGCAGATCGATAAGGCTTCGATCGCTTCGCTGTTGGAACTCATGAGAGAACCAGAAGACAGAACTCGCTATCGCGTGCGAAGAGAATTGGCGGCTCGCCCGTCTAAAGATGTCATGGATGGTCTCAAGACTTGGCTATCCAAGATACCGGCGACCGATTCCGACTCCATTCATTTACGATTGGAAGGGTTATGGCTCTATCAAACTCACAATGGTGTAGAAGAGACCCTGCTGCGTGAATTGCTTACCTGTTCCGAGCCGAGAGCCCGGGCAGCGGCGACGCGCGTTCTCTGCTATTGGCGCGATGACGTTCCAAACGTCAACTCCTTGATGAAAGCCCAGCTCAATGACAAGCATGGACGTGTTCGAATCGAAGCGGTTCGTGCATGCAGCTATCTGAAAGGAACGGACATGCAGGAAGCGGTTTTAGATGTCTTGAATTACGAGATGGACGACGAGTTGCAATACACGTTGGATGAAACTATTCGGCTGTTCGAGAGTCAACCGTAATGCATTGGATTTTGAAGCAAGCTACGAGCCTAGTGATCGCGGCGTCATGGACAAGTCTTTCCGTGATGGCCCAGCACAATCATGGCGGTCATGATGCTTCCAAGGTGGAGGCTCCCAAGATCTACTTGGACAAGAGTCCGAAGGTCGTTGAGTATCAATTGAAGCGGCTCACCAACGAACAACTCCTGTTGGTGGAACGAAAAAGTGACGATCCCAAGTACGGTCCCGTACATTCTGCGATTGCCGCAAGGCTAGGGATGTCGATGGCTGATCGCAAGAACGCGATCGAATCGTTAGCGCTAATTCAAAAGACGTCTCTGGTTGCGGAAATCATGCAGGTACTGGACAAACTCGAAGAGTCGAATGACAACCTGCGTGTTGCCCGCGAACTAGGTCAGATCCTGAGTTCGCAATCGAAAGAACAATTATCGGAGCAATCCGAAATGCTGAAACAAGCCATTGATGGAAAGTCAGGATATGCTCGCCGAGCAGCTTGGGCATCGCTCTTGTTGGCTGAATCCGAGGCCACTTGGTCCGAATGGGTCAGTAAGAGCGAACAACGCAATTTGGACTTTTTATATGCAATTCCATGGATAGGGGCACAAGACAAACGCAACTCGCTTCGGTCACAGGTGGTTTGTCTGATGATGGAAGGCGAATCGGTCGATGTCCAAATTGCTGCGATCAAGTCGCTAGCGACGATTGACTCGGAGGCAAGGGATTCGTTTGCGAAACTAGCGACCCTGTTTCCCATGGAAGCATTGAGGCAGACCGTCATCCTAGCTTTGCTCAAAATCCCCATGTCAGAACGGGATCCGCAACTGAGCGCTTCGCTTGCCAAGGAGCTTGTCGCTATGGCGGAAGTTACACCTGCCGCAAAGCGAACGGAGGATAGCTTTTTAGATGCCATCCAATTGGTGGATGGATTTCTACCACAATTGGAGCCAGGAATCGCAAAAGAGTATCGGAAACGCTTGGACGCAGTCAGCGTTCGAGTGATTCGCATGGCTACGGTTATCGAAGAAATGCGATATGACTTGAAATACTTTGCAGTCGAGGCTGGACGGACGGCGCAGCTCATTCTCAAGAATGAGGATCTCATGCCTCACAACTTGGTCATAACTATGCCTGGCAAACTCAAAGAAATCGCGCTGCTGGCGGCAAACATGGCACCAGACGAAGCCCCCGACGGAAAGCAGTATGTACCCAAGAATCAGGATATTCTGTTTGCGACTGGCATGGTATCGGCCAACAAACAAGAAAGTTTCACATTCACCGCTCCCTCCGAACCAGGCGAGTATCCGTATGTCTGTACTTTTCCAAACCACTGGATGCGGATGTATGGAGTGATGGTGGTGGTCAAGGATCTCGACGCGTGGTCAAAGGATCCGCAAATGCCTAAAGATCCCCTCGGAAACAATCGTTCCTTTGTCAAGAGTTGGAAGTTGCAGGATTTGGAATCCGAGATCGAGTCGGGTATGCGTGGACGTTCGGATGAAATCGGAGCCCGTATTTTTAAAGAGGCCACTTGCGCTCAATGCCATCCCATCGGAACAACTGGTCGCAATATCGGACCCTCCCTAACCGATGTCGCTACGCGATGGAAGAATGACAGAGCAGGGTTCCTCCGAGAGATCTTGGAGCCATCGCACAAGATCGATCCTAAGTTCGCTTCGTATTCTGTTTTGACCGAGGATGGAGTCGTCTACTCAGGAATCTTAATCGATGAAAACAAAGAATCGATTTCGATCCTATCTGGCGCCGATCAAAAAGTACCGAAAGTGATTCCTCGGAATGAAATTTCCAACATGGTCAAGTCGTCCCTTTCGATCATGCCCAATGGACTGATGGATCAATACACGCAAGATGAAATTTTTGAGCTTCTGGCCTATTTGATGAAGCAAAAACAGTAGGAATTTGCTCGTGCGGAGTGGGGAACAAGACAGTGCGAATACGAGAATTTAGCCGCTAGTCGATCTTTGCAATTGAACTGGGATACGTTCAAGGATGTTCGCACCGAAAACACTTTTTAGCTTGACGCTTGGCGGAGATGCGGCGGCTGGTTCAACCAGGTCATTCTGTTACGGAAAGAGCAACTGGATCGCGCCCACATTCCGTTGGAACTCCAGGGCTACGAGAGCTTCCTGCTCGACAGCGTGGCGGCCTATGAAGCGCTCTTGCGCAAGGTTCTCAAACGACCGTTTCACGCGCCACCTGTCACGGGTGCTCCGCCTGCGCTGGCGACCACGCACGAGTAGACCGCCGTTTCCTCCGACTTGTTTCTCGCTGAGGCCCTCACCTACTTCGGCGATGAAGCGATGGCGAAGAGCGCGGCGGGCGCGTTCGACAAAGGTCGACGGCGTCATCGGCAGTGACCGCCGGAATATCCCGCTCACGGACAGTGGCGTAAGCTTCCAGCTTGCGATCAACGACGCCACATCGGCAAGCAAGATGCTTACCCCACTCGTCAGCGAGTTTGAAAAGCTCGTCGTAGACGTGGACGGCCACGCCTTCCGTGCCATGACGGCCTACGAGAAATGGATGGCCGACGGCAGCGAGGAAGCCCGGCGCGAACTCGCCCTCCTCTCCCTCATGGGCCTCTTTGACCGGCCCGCGACCGCCGACTGCCTGCAAAGCCCTGCGGCGAGCGGAGCGAGCAGCAAGGCGATGAGGATTTGGAGTCTGTTTTTCATAAGTTATGTTTCACCTTTTCGAATTATTTTACTGCGTAATTCGCGGCCACTCCCAGGCAACGCTGATTTTCTCGTTTTCCTTTTCCGGTGTAACGATGTACGGCACCCCAATTGCGTTGCCAAATTTGGAGGGAATCTGCTAAACTGGAACGCTCTCCACTCGATGGATGAAGTTGTTTCGGCCAAAACCAATTGCACCGTCATACTTTTATCTCGAAGAGGATTTGACCATGCGTCGAAAACTTTCTTTGCACGCAATGCGTACTTGCTTTCGATCTCTGTTCCTTAGCTCCCTATTGATTGTTCCGCAAGGTGCAACAGCACTCGCTCAAGACACTGAACCAAACAAAGCTAAGGTTGACGTGCCAGCCGACTATCGCGACCCCACGCCATTCGCGTTTCAGAAAGGGGATGTCGTAGCTATTTTAGGAAACGGTTTACCAGATCGCATACAACACGACGGTTGGATGGAAACTCTGTTGCAATCGTCTCCGACCCCGGCGAAGCCCCTCTACAATTTTAGTTTGATCATCCGCAGCAATACCACCAAGTAGGCTAGGCAACCGCCAACCATGCGAATCGGAACTGTCTCCATTGCCCATTCGATCACCCTTGCGCCAATGGAGGAACACACGAACTATCCGTTTCGCCTGCTTTGCAAACAGCTCGGCGCGAGTCTCGTTTGTGGGGAGCGAGTAGATGCAAGCGATGTCGCGAAGCGAGATCGCCGCGCGATCAAGCTGCTTCACACAACTCCTACGGAAAAACCAGCCGTAGGTCAAATCAGCGGCAGCGACCCGCACGAACTAGCGGAGGCGGCCAAGGTGGTTGCTGAGCAGGGGTTTTCGATTGTCGATCTCAATTTTGAGTGCCCGATTCGGCGGCTAATCGGTCGCGGCGAAGGCGGTGCGTTGATGTCCGACCCACCCGCGATCGCGAGGCTCGTCGCTGCCGTTGTGAGAGCAGTCGACATCCCAGTAACGATCAAGATTCGCACTGGCCCTGACGCGGAACACGAGACGGCCGTCGAAGTCGCGCGGTTGGCCGAGTTGTCAGGTGTCGCTGCCGTCGATGTCCATGCCCGCAGTGTTGCTCAGAGTTATGTCGGCGGTCCCGATTGGTCCGTGGTGGCAAGAGTCAAACAGGCGGTAAAAATTCCGGTCTTAGGAAGCGGCGGAGTTCGCGAACCCATCGACGCCATCCGGTTCCTCAACGAGACAGGCGCAGATGGAGTTGCCATTGGTCGCGGTTGCCTTGGCAACCCGTGGATTTTCCAACAAGCGAGAGCTCTTGTTCTAGGAGGGGCCACGATTGCGTTGCCAAGCATCGACGAACGTGCGCGGGTCCTGCTGCAATTGGTCGAAGGCGAGTTTGCTTTGTACGGCAGCCCGCTGGCGGTTAGGCGTCTGCCTCGCGTCGCCTGCTACTTTGCCAAGTTCCTTCCCGACTTCGCTACATTCCGTGAAGAAATTCAGCGAGTAAAGAACTTCCCAGATTTCAAACGACTAGTCCGTTCGCACTTCATTTAACCCTGCATTGAGAAGGGATGTTGCTACTGAAGCTGGCTCGGCCACTTCCGGAAAGGGCTCGGGCATCCGACCCGATTTCAACTTCGCCGTTGGGCCCAACATGCACACCGTTGTCTTCGCTGTCACTGGAGAAGGAACGTACCCAAACATAGTAACGGCCTGGCGTCTTGATATGGATCTTGTCTTGTAATTCAGTACGGCCATCAGGCCAGCTTTGTTCGTAAAGTTTTCTCCTTGAATGAGTGTTTGCGATGTCGTCGTTCCGCACTGTGAGCCAGGTCTTCCTGCCGGGTGCGAGGTTTACCAGGATCTTTCCTTACGCTGCCCAATGTAGAATCATCGCGGAACGTCGAACATAATCCTAAAGGTCTATTCAACTTTCGTTTCCAAATGGAAAATGCGAAAGCGTTTCTTCGCAATTATTGCGTCGACTGTCATACGGTGGACGATCCCAGCGGCGAACGAGAATTCGAAACGTTGGATCTTGGCAAAGACCATTTGGATACGCAACTAAAATTGCAGGAGATTATCGATCAATTGACACTTGGGGCCATGCCGCCCGAGGACGCAGATCAGCCTGATACCAAGGACAAACTCAGCACGATCACGCACTTGACGGAGATGCTGAGCGATATGAGAGATCGGACCGCGAGCACTGGCGGTCAGACCGTGCTCCGGCGATTAACGCGGCGAGAATATCGCAACACCGTCGGCGACCTGCTTGAAAAGTATCTCGACGCAACCGATCGGTGTGTCGAAAAGGCATTGGCCCCACAGGCTTCGTCGAAACCGCAGGAGTGGGGCTTTCATGGCGGGTTCGTTCAGCAGAACGAGCTAAAGGGAGCCCATCGCCATGCGTTCGATAACAGGTACATGGTGCTTTACAATGATCCGTTGAACGACAAACCGGAGGGTGCTTATGGACCGCTTCCTGACTTTTTCGCAGGTGTTCCTGCGGATGGCATTTATGAAGTCAAAGTGCTCGCTCAGGCACTTCATCGTGACACGCCCTACACTCAGGAAACCGTCTTTATCGATTTGGAGGAATCTTTTCGAATGGGGATTCGGGCCGGCAACACTGCGATCGGCGAGTGGAAAACAAATCCTCCGGCGCAAACCATCTCGCGCGTGGCGGGCGGGCCTTTCCGCGAGTGGCTGCGCGCGATCCAAGGCGAAGGCTCGGAACCGAGATCGAACTTCGACTACGCCGCCAAGCTTACCGAGATTATCCTGTTAGGTGTGCTGGCGACCGATCCCGAATCAGCGCTTCACGAAGCACAAACTCGCGCGCATCGAGCGCCGCAGCCCCACGCTTGAAAAGAAGCCACCGGAAGGCGCAGTGGTTCTCTTCGACGGAACCTGCCAGGAAGAACTGATTGCCGTCATTGGCTCATCATTCGTCGTGAATTCAAAGCCTTGGTTCGCGGAGCGAACCACGTCCATGGACTATCCCTCGTATCGTAGGTAGTAGAACTCTCCGGGTTTGAGTCCGGCTTTTTCTGGGTTCTGGGCGATGTAGTTTCGCAGGTAGTCGTATTGCTCAACACTACGGACGAGATGATCGAACGGTTCCTGCTGCCAGAAGTGATCCTTTGAGCCAATCAGCGGATTGATCCGAAACGCGGTGAAGTGCAACCACGAATCAAATTGCCGTTCCATGATTTCCGGGGTCGCAAACGCAGCCAGCAGATGCACGTGATTGGGCATGACCACGAGGTCGCCCATCCGGTAGCGGTCGCCATCAAAGTGCAGCAGCGAGTCTGCGACGATCATCGCCAGTTCGGGCCTCTTCAGAACACACGCCCCAAGGCATTCGTCGAGCTTCGTTTCACGACAACGGTTAAAGTGGAAATCGAACTCGTGCCGCTGCGTGTCAGTGAGCATCGGCAACAACTTGGACCAGTGTTGATAGTCGTGGTTCGCTCCGCGAACCAACGCATGCTTTGGCGATGATTTGCTGAAACGACTCGCCGCTGCATCTGCGGCCTCTGGCTGCGAAGGCGTTGGATCGCGGAGCGATCCACGACTATGCAGGACACGCTCGACCCAGTTCTGCTTTTCACGCTCCCAGCCCTGGATAACTTCCTTGGGGATCGAGTCGAAGGTGCGAAACGTGACGAAGACGATCGCCCCAGCCTGCGACCAATGCGGTCGCAGGCGATCGTGAATAAAGAGTTCGGCTTTCGGATCAAATAGTTCGCCGAGCATGATTCGGTCTTTCAATGTAGTGGTTGGAGATAGTCGTGGTTCGCTCCGCGAACCAACGTTGGATCGCGGAGCGATCCACGACAATCTGCAAAAATAAATTCTACGCCAATCTCAATCATCTTTGTCTTTGGTCTGAGGTTGCTTGCTTGGTGATCTGTTTCAATGACGCTAAATGGTATCGTGTGTTTTCGCTAATATTGGGCTTATCTCCCCTTCTCCTCCTGAGGAGGAGAAGAGGAGTTAGATCACTAACCGCTTGCGATTTTGCAATCCGCGTCAGACGATTCGAATTATTCTTTGGCCAGCTTCCGTCTTTTCTTTCGGTGCAAGATCTTTGAGCGTAACGCTGCTTGAGCGATCGCGACCGATCTTCACGGTGTGCAGCCCCGATGAATAAACTCGTGGTTGGAAATGATCCCCGTTTATTCGGACCGAGTAGAGCACTTCACCGCTCGCTTGTTCGATGACTTGAACGACCGGATCGACTACACCTTCAATCCTCAGATCGGGCAACCAGGCCGTTACTTTACGTCCATCGTTGTCATCCATGGCGACGGTGATTGGCCAACCCGGAAACTGCTCTTGATCCCCTTTCTTAACATCCGAGAAGCGGGGCCAACACTCGAAGGTGATCGTTCGTTTCGTTTTGTCAAAACGAACGATCCCATAACCGTCGGCTCGCTTCCTTTCATCCTGTATGTCTTCTGGATTTGCGTAAGCCATCATGCTCAATCGATTGCCGAGCCCGTCGCGAAAATCTCCGGTCCAAGGCAGCGGACTGTTCTGTACCGGATTCGGTCCGGGCTTTTCGTCGAGCGGGTGCCACCAACGACCATAGATGGTATTGACGATGGCTGGGCTGGTGAAGCCGAATGGGCCGTCACCGAATTCATCGATGCCATGTTTCACGACGACCGCCAAATGCTGATCGCCGCACAGATGCACGGCCCAAGCTTGTCGTATCAACGCAAGTGCGCGATTGCGAGGCGTCTGTGGCCAACCGTTGCAATCCAGATCTGCAAGCAGTCGACCATCGCGTTTTCCATGCATGTGAACCGCTCCACAAAAAGCCGTTTGCGATAGAACAGCTTTCATGGTCGCCCCTGTCCAATCCTGAGTCCATTCGCGGAGAAATTTTTCTTGTCGTTCACCCAACAACTGCAGGCCGGGCAAATCGACCGTTTTCGGATCGTAGGTCGGATCGTTAATGTGATCGGGACGCGGGCCCATTTGTGGAATCTTGTCGGCGGGACCGGTCTTGAATTTGCGATCTTCGAGGATCGCGAAATCGATGGTGCCGAGCTTCAAGCGTGTGAAGTAAACCACGATGTCGCGATTAACAGGGGCCGGATCGACGGCATCGGGAAGATGCCAGGATTGTTGGCGCTGCACTTGATTGACATAAGCCACGGGATAGCGGTATCCACCGTCCGCATCGCCGGGAATCGTCGATCGCTTTCCATTCTCACCCCAGAGATTTCCGTGCCCGACGTCGTGGTCATCCGGAATGCAGACCGTCGGACGATCGCGCATGATCTCACGAAACTGCAAACCGAACTCAATCCAGCCGGCGGTATGCTCGGTGTGACGATAGGTCTGGTCGCCACTGAAAAAGAGCAGATCTGGATCTTGTGCTTTGAGATTGTTGATGATCTCGGTCCGCTCGCCGATGGTTTTGCTCGAATTGCATGACAAATTGGCGACGACGATCTCGTTCTTGTCGATCGGATCGCGGCGGATACGTCCTTCAAACAACGCCTTTTCACCGTGTCGAACTCGATACGGGACATCCTTCGTCGCATCCCAACTTTCGATCCGAAAATGAGCATCCCAGCCGGGATAGAGAACTTGCGTCGTTGCGGCTTGTTCCCATCGCCCGTCTATCAAGAGCTCCAGATGAACCTCGCGCGATTCACCTGGCTTGAGCGGATACAGTTGCGCGCTGACTTTGAGGACTCCGGTATGATGCAGGTAAACGGCAAACACAACGACTTGATCCCGAGGCACATCCATCGACGGGGCAGGGGACGCGCCTCCTCGTTTGACTTTGGTGTCTTGGACGGCAGCCCCACGCTTCCACCACTCACCGGTCGTGAGCGATTCCAGGTCAGGAAACTCGTTTCCAAACGGCTGAGCGGCTTCCTGGGCCGTCAAGTCTAGGTCAGGTAAGACGAGAGAACAAGCGGTTGCAGCGGCCGCGATTTTCAGGGCGGCTCGGCGGTCGATAGGAACCATCTTGTTGTTCGGTTTCATAGAAGTAGGAAGTATGTTTGTGGGAAGTAAAAGTGTTGAATCAGCAAACCGCTAGGTCGTTCGTGACAACGATTATAGCTCAAGGGAATCGAGTCGGCGGTGACGGTGCTGCCGTCCTACCGAGTACGAGTACCGTCCTGCGGACTGAGTAGCATGATTAAAAGCAAATCGTAGTGGTGCTTGCCGAGAAATGTCAAAAAATATGTTCGTGAGTACTACTCGTACTACTCCCGCTCTACTAGCGATTTTCGCTCCGGCGTCTCGTGTTGAGCTCTTAGTTCCCTTAGCAATACTAACTGCAGTCGAATCATGAATTCTCCAATCCGCTGCCGGATCGAAAAGAACTTGAATGATTTTGGTCGGTAGCAATGAAAAATGGAAGGTATAGGCTGCAATGGAGAAACCTTGTCTCGAGCAATTTTGCTGGCAATAGTCTTCGCCCACGACTTTATCTTTTCTTTAACGTCTTTATTACTATCGTGATCGTATCGGTTTATACGCGTAGCTAGCCAATGCGACGAAGGCTCTCCAAACCACTTATCTAACTTATCTGGGTCACAAACCAGTTCGTGACTCAAGCAAACCTTAGTGGCAACCTCCGCGATCATCGAAACGTCTAGTACCGCGACGTGTCGCTGTGTTTTCGGTGATTCCATTCGGTGAGCTGCCCAAACCTCGCTCCTCGTGCTGGAGTCGATCAGTGATAGGCCGTCAGCATCTTCACGAGAAGGGAGAAACGCGGCGTGAGATACAGGCGGCTCTCGTGACGGGTTGAACCAAATCGGTTCGCCACCCGAAATCACTTGCCTGTAAACCACAGCAGGATCAGGCCGAGTTACCATGAAGAAACTAGATCATCTTCAAACTGCGGCTCTAGATGCTTGATTACGTGTGCCCTAGAGACACGGAATGAAGAAATCAAATCATCTTGCTCCCAGCCCAAGAAAGCAATTGTCGCATCTGGGCAATTCGTCGCCGGACTTTCAACAAGTTGGAGGTGAACGACTTTGTTGTCGATGTACTTTGTAAACTCGATATCGCCAGAGTTGTAGAAAGTCCATTCATCGGACTTGTTGTCTTCCTCGAAGGTCACGATTGTCCCGCCCGTGGGTTCGAGATCGATCATGAGTGGAGGCAATCTCCCAGATCTTCTCGCTTCCTTCAAAAAACTAAGTGTTTGCCTTTTAGCTCGGGCGTTCGGGCTGCTGGAATCAGAACGTGGCTCACTCATTAACCTTGCAATCGTGTTGATGCAATGAGTCCATTCTGGGCTTTCGCCAACGCTATTCCATCGATCGCTGCTTTCTTCGCTTGTAACAATACTGTTAGGAGCGATTCTGGTCTCGTGTCGTGCTCTTTTCATGGATTTTCGTCACATTGTAGAAGGATCTCTTTAGATACCACTTAGTCCATCATGAAATAAGCCCGGAACGATCTTTTCCCAGCCGAGACTTTGTGTCGAAGGTGGAGTTATCCTGTTGACGTAAACCAATTCCCATTTTGCGGGAACTGGAGCTTGACCGCCAACCTTGGAGGCAAAGTCGCTCCATTTGCCCCACATGAAATGAAGCTTCGACTTCACGGCTGGGTATCTAGGATACTCCGACTTCGCTTTCCGCCAATTTATGACCATTCGATCCTTCTGAAGTTGGCATAGCCAGTCGCCATCTGCAGAGCTCATCATCAATCTTGTTTCCGGCTCGTTAATAAATTCGAGTTGAATTGGAGGTCCGCTGAATGGACTACCCGAGGCGAATGATTCTAAATCAGTTCGAATTGGCTGGAATGGTTTGACTTTTGGAAATATGTCTTTGTTGTCCCACCAGAATGGCCCTAGATGAACATCAAATTCAATCGAATTACCGCGAACGGTTCCGACAATTGGTTTCGATTGCAGAATTTTGATAGTCCTGATGTACCAACAAAACCGGACGCTAACTCCTCATCTCTCATCTCTCATCTCTCATCTCCTCAATCACTGGGTTGGTGAGCGAGCCGATGCCGCCGATTTCAATCGTTACTGTGTCACCGGGCTTGAGGAAAACCGGTGGCTTGCGGGCGGCACCGACTCCGTGCGGCGTTCCTGTCAGAATGATGGTGCCCGGCAAAAGGCGTGTACTGCCGCTCAAGAATTCGATCAGCGTCGGCACGTCGAAAATCATGTCGCTCGTGCTCCAATCCTGCATCGTCTGGCCGTTGAGCACGGTCTTGATGGTTAGCGCGTTTGGATTTGGGATTTCATCCGGAGTTACGATCCATGGCCCAAGCGGACAGAACGTTGCAAAGGTTTTACCTCGACACCATTGACTACCCCCTTTTTCAATCTGCCAGTCCCGAGCGCTGACATCGTTGGCACAGGTGTAGCCCAGAACGTAGTCCAGGGCTTGGGCTTTCGGTACGTTGTAGCACTCCCGTCCGATCACGACGGCCAATTCGCATTCGTAATCCACCGAGTCGCTTCGCAATCGTCTCGGAAGGATAATGGGATCGTCTGGGTTTTGCAGAGTGCCGAGGTTCTTCATGAAGACCACCGGGTACTCTGGAATGGGCTTATTTCCTTCGGCGGCGTGCTTGCGATAGTTGAGGCCGATACACAGGATGTCGCGGGGTTCGATCGGGGCCAGGAGTTTCGCCGGTGTGACAACTTCGCCAGAATCCTTGTAATCGCCGAGAATGTCACCCTGGATCCGAGTGGTCGTTCCGTCGATGTGGCGACAGCCATAGGATGTTGAGCCAGACGAGTCTTGGTAGCGAACAAACTTCATTGTGTTTTGCTTTCGATTGCAAAGGAAAGGATCGGGATGCGCAGCCAGCGGCAGGTATAACTTACACTAGTGCCGTAACCTGGGATTGTTACGTCACGCACGAATGGTTTGCCTTTCGGTGCTTTTCTTCATGCCCCCGGCTTCACGCCAGGGGTTTTGACCATCTATCTAGAGGTATGTACAGCTTTCAGGCCAGGGTTTTCCCGACGACCTCCTAGATAGAGGGACGGTAAACATCCCCCGAGGTAAACTCGGGGGCATTAACTTCGCAGAACGCGTTTGAGCTTCTGAATTATGGTCCTTTCGCCTCCCTCCCTCGGCGACGGAATTCATGGATGGTTTCGTCAAATGTCTGTATGCGGAACGAAAATTACGAATGTTTATGAGGAGATTACTCTCCGCCATCGGCTGGTCCCCAAGGCTCGATGTTGCTGAGCTGTTTTGACTGTAGTTCACGATACACATCTGGCAGGTCCAACTTCGTCAGGACATCGGGTAGCAGCATTGCGAATGGCCAATGGTAGTCTTCGGTCTCTGCCAACTCTGCAAACGAGCCGAGGGCGTTCTTGAGCGTCACTTGCCTCACTGGCTCGCTTAATAGGGCCGCGAATGCGGTTGGAAGTGCCCCCCAGCCCTTGCCTGCAAGATGTATTTCTTCGTGACCTTGATCGACGAGCCAAGTGATGACTCTCAGGACGTCGAAGGTGCGTTGCCCCAAATAGGGTTTGTCCAGCATGAGGCTGTGCGCGGTTAAAAAGTAGTCACTGCCGTAGGGGTTCAGAAACGTATTGGATCCGCAGATGTCTGGCTGCGAGTCTCCGATGCCGCGGACGTCACACGCATAAAACGAAGCATCGGGTGCTTGCTTTCGCAGTTGTTCGATGAGCGGCTCCTCTCGCAATTCCGCATCGGAGGATCGATGCGAAACGTAGAGCACGGCCCGACTTTGACCACGTGGCGGACGGGACATGAGTTGCTCGCCAAACAGTCGGGTCACCAAGGCTTGTATGCCCGACTCGGTTTCGACTGCATACGTGCAGTAGCCGGTGGTCGGATACTTTCTAGCACCCATTCCACGGAGAATGCGGTATTCCGGGATAGACCGATCGTCGACGGGCATCTTAAGCAAATCGCTTGCCGCTTGTTGCAACGCAGCACCCTTGAGTTTCACGCGTGAGTTTCCAATTGCTTTGGATGCATCGCGAGTCGCGGAGAACAGCGTTTTCGGCCCTAAGTCGCTGATGGTTCCACGCGGGGTGCACCAGAGCGTTTCATCCTTTTCGATGACAAGCGTCGGTTCCACACTAGCACTTGAGATGCCGGTCTGCTTGTTGAAGAACTGGTACATGGCTTCACGGTTCTCTTGTGAATAGCCGTGGTAGGTTGGCCCGACAAAAAGCTCGATGTTCTCGGGCTTGCCAAGCAGTGAGTAGAGTTTCTTGAGTCGAAGGAAGGCTTCGTTGGCCCCACGTACGTCAAAGAAATCTCGCTCTTTCGCGAGTATGACGATGGGCTTCGGTGCCAGCGCCGCCAAGAAGTCCGAATGATCGAGCCCCAACGCCAATACGCGTGGCGGGCATTGTTCGGTGTCCGCCGGCAGTTCGTTTTCAGCATTGCGACGAAATGTAGTTACAAAGCATGCCGGTGCGGCCATGGTCCAGCGCTGCTCGACTCCGCACAGCCAAGTTGTTTGCGTACCACCGCCTGAATTGCCGGTGACCCCAACGTGCTTTGGGTCCACCTCCTCGCGAGTGAGTAGATAGTCGAGGGCCCTGACTCCATCCCAAGCGAACCAAGCCCCTAAGCACTCACCGATGAGCACCTGCTGGTTGCCCATCTGGATATGTTCGCCAACGCCCCCTTGGTATCGAGATTTCAGGTCTGGAGTCAAATACTGCAATCGTTCCCCTTGACCGACTGGATCGAAAATCAGAACGACGTAACCCATCCTCGCCAGCCCTTGGGCAAAGGACTGATAAGCTTCGTTGGCTTTGCCGTTGAGCGAATGGCCGCACGTGCCGACCACACCTGGCATGGGTGACTTGCGATCTTTGGGAATGTATAGATTCGCAGTCACGAAATATCCCGGGCGGCTTTCGAAAATCACGTTTTCGATCCGGTACGCGTCCCGCTCGATAACGCGGGTGGTGCGAGCATTGAGCGGTGCCCTGTCTGGGACCGGACCGAAGCATTGGCGAATTCGCGTCTGGCAGGACTTCACGTACCCGAGCGCATCCTCCCGAGTATGCAACGCCTCTCGCATTGCGTCGCCACGATTTTCGGCCTCACGAACTTGGGCAACCATCCATTCTTGCACCATGCGAGGGAAGCGATGGAGCGGCAGAAGTTCTGCGGCCGTTGGTGAATTCCAAAGCTCCGCCGCAGATAAGGACGCTGGGAACCGTTGTTGGGAGGCCGAGAGTCCGACGCAACCCAAACCTGTCGTAGTCAAGAAGTGACGGCGGCTAGTCATTCGATTTGGCATAGTAAAGCTCTCTGCATGGGTCGACGGATAGAGAATTGCTATCAATGGTTGTACTCGTTGAAACCCTATTTCTGCAAGGCAGTGAAGTAACCCTGCCAATGTCGCGCACTTTCGGTATACTTTAGCCAATCGTGTTATGGACAAGGACTTTTGTCCATCCGCTCAGACGTTTGTTTGGAATTTGATTCGCTTTGGAGTTTGAGAATGTCCCGTTTTTTTTTCCTTCCCTGCTTACTCTCGATGGTCACTATGGTTCTTGCTGCAGATTCCCCAAAAGATGGAAAAGTTACCAGTAAAGTTTTTTTTGATGTCACGATTGACGGCAAAGATGCTGGACGAATCGTAATGGGGTTGTTCGGCGACGATGTGCCGAAAACGGTTGAAAACTTCCGTTGCCTTTGCACCGGAGAAAAAGGTAAGGGTGCCTCGGGCAAGCCGTTGCATTTCAAGGAAAGCAATTTCCATCGCGTGATTCCTAGATTCATGTTGCAAGGTGGCGATTTTACACGCGGAAACGGTACCGGCGGGGAGAGCATTTACGGAGAGAAGTTCAAGGACGAGAACTTCAAGTTCCGTCATGACATGCCTGGAATCTTGAGCATGGCCAATGCTGGCCCGAATACCAATGGATCTCAATTCTTCGTCACGACGGTTCCTACACCCCATTTGGACGGCAAGCACGTCATCTTCGGTAAAGTTATCGAAGGCATGGACATCGTTACCAAGATCGAAAGCTTTGGTAGCGACTCTGGAAAGACTAAGGGCGTCGTCCAGATCAAAGACTGCGGCGAACTGAAGTAGCTGTCGGCTGTCAACTCGGGAAGCAGTGGTGTCGCTGAGCGACACCGCCACACCGCCACAGCGACCTTCGGCACGCAAAATGCACCGTATCGGCTGGGCTTTTGCTGAACTGCCATGTCGCAATTTTTTGAGGATACTTAGGATGCTGCTTTACCTGCTGTTTATGGTACCACCCATGCTGCTCGCTTTGGGAGCACAATGGTGGATTCGTTCTGCTTACCAGCGAACCAGCCAGATTCCAGCACGCATGAGCGGAGCCATGGCCGCGCGACGGATTCTCGATGCGAATGGCCTGCAGAATATTCCCATCGAACAAGCCCAAGGCCATCTTTCGGATCATTATGACCCGTCCGGGAAAGTCGTTCGCTTAAGCCCTGATGTGTACCAAGGCTACTCGATAGCTTCGGTTGGGATCGCCGCACACGAAGTCGGGCACGCGATGCAGGATGCAAAACACTATGCACCTTTGGTGGTCCGGAATTTGGCGGTACCTGTCGCCAGTTTCGGTAGCAACATTAGCCAAATATTTCTGATTGCAGCCATCGGCCTGGGTTCGATGGGGATGGGTAAATTAGCTACCGGCGCGATGCTCCTGTTCGTGCTGGGTTTTTCGGCCACCGTCGTCTTCCAGCTCATCAACCTACCTGTCGAATTCGATGCCAGCTCCCGCGCTAAGACCGAACTGGTATCGCTGGGAATCGTTAATGGTCAAGAACTCACGCAAGTTAGCAGCGTCTTGACCGCAGCCGCCATGACCTACGTGGCCGCCACACTCCAAGCGGTAGCGACCTTGGCGTACTACCTTTTTCAATACTTCCTCCAAAGCCAAAGCCGACGAGATGGGTAATGAGGTCCTTCACGAAGAAGGCTGCTGGGCGATTGGACTTTGGCGTGGCTCCAGTTTGGACCGGCTGAAACCGACGTTGCCATCCAACCCGATTGTGACGGCAAATGACTTTGAAAGATGGAGCGGCAAAGCGGTAGCGGACCCATTTGCCCTTTTTCGCAATGGGGCTTGGTATCTGTTTTTTGAGTTGTTTCAAAAAAATTCGAAAATCGCAGTCATCGGCGCATCCCGCAGCCAAAACCTGCAAGACTGGGAGCCGCTGGGTATCGTTCTAAAGCAGCCGCACCATTTGTCCTATCCGTTCGTGTTTGAGCACGATGGCGAAATCTACATGATGCCCGAATCGAAATCGGTAAAACGAGTCGATCTGTTTCGAGCAGTCGAATTCCCGCATCGTTGGGTATTTGAAAAGACGATCCTTCGAGGCCGATTGATGGATTGCTCCATGGTGAAACATCAGGGGCGCTATTGGATCTTTGCAGGTTGGCGTTCGTATGGACTCAGGTTGTTTCACGCCTCGCATCCTCTTGGTCCTTGGAAATCGCATTGGTTGCCATTCATTCGCGGTTACTCCAAGTCATCAGCGCGGCCAGGAGGTCGCCCCTTGCTTCACGACAACAAGTTGGTCCGTTTCTCCCAAGATTGCAAGGAATGTTATGGACATCAGTTGCGAGCTTGGAGCGTGACTCGCATGAATCGACTTTGGTATTCCGAATTGCCGCTTTATGAAAATCCCATTTTGTCCGGTTCCGGCCAAGGTTGGAATGCGCGATGCATGCATCATATCGATGCATTTCGCGTTCCGAAAGCCAGCGATGCTGCTTCGGGCGAGGAACAGGAATGGCTGGCCTTTGTCGACGGCTGTGCCTAGTGTAGCTCGACACTCCGTGTCGAGGATCACGGCACGGAGGATCACGGCACGGAGGGGCGAGGATCACGGCACGGAGTGCCGTGCTACACTAGGAATCGTATTTGGGCTTCTGCCCTAATACATCGCCCATGTCCTCAAAGAATTCTGGATAGGTCTTCTCCGTGCATTTGGGATCCAAGATGCGAACACCAGGGACCTTCAATCCAACCAAGGACAGACTCATGGCCATCCGATGGTCACGGTAGGTCTGCAAGTCGACACCCACCAAAGGTTTGGGGTGAATCGTCAAGCCATCCTCGTGCTCATCGACAGCGGCCCCTAAGCGACGTAGCTCACAAGCCAAATCTCCGATGCGATCGGTTTCTTTATGCCGATTGTGTGCGACGCCTCGAACGCGAGTCGGGCCGACTGCGAACAAAGCTACCGCTGCAAGAGTCTGCACCGTATCGCTAATCGCGTTCATGTCGATATCGATTCCTCGCGAAGCGCGACCGGCCACCTCGATGAAATCAACACCACTAGAAACGCGGCAGCCCATCTTCTCAAGCACTGTGGCAAACTGAACGTCACCTTGCAGTGCATTAAAACTGAGACCGTCGATTCGCATCGAACCACCCGTGATGGCAGCAGCCCCCAAGAAATAACTAGCCGCCGAGGCATCCGGTTCGATGGCGTAGTCACAGCCTACGTAAAACTGCGGCGAGTCCACAGCGTATTCAAGCCCGTGGGATCCTTGGTTTACACGCAGCTCCACGCCAAAGGATTTCATGACAGCCGCTGTCATGTCGACATAGGGTTTCGATACGAGCTCCCCAATCACTCGAATAACGACAGGTTTAGCGGCGTACGGAGACGCCATCATCATGCCACTCAAAAACTGACTCGAAACATCCCCCGCGACTTCGCAATCTCCACCTTGCAATCCATTCGCAACAACACACACCGGCGGGCAATTCGGATGCTCTTGGTTGAGGCTGAAGACGTTTGCACCCAGTTCACGCAGTCCCTCGATCAAATCTCCGATAGGACGTTCTCGCATCCTTGGGACGCCATCGAGCTGGTAGTGAACATTTCCATGGGTGGCTGCGAGTGCAGCGGTCAAGAATCGTACGGAAGTCCCGCTGTTGGCGATGGAGATGTGCAGCTCATCACCGAACGGACTCGGCTTTCCGTTGCAACCCGTGATGTTGATCGACTTTGCGGTCTTGTCCCAATCGACAGAAAGTCCAAGGGATACCCAGGCGTCGACCATCACCCGCGTGTCCTCGCTGTCGAGCACACCAGTTAAAAGTGAAGTGCCGCGAGCCATGGCCGCGCAAATCAAGGCGCGGTTGGTAAGGCTCTTGGATCCGGGGACGGTGATGCGACCGTGTAAAGGCTCTCTGGCTGGTTGAAACGAGACGGCGTATGGACAAACGTCGGACATTTCTTACTTTTCAGCGATCTTCCAAAGGCTTGAGACGCTACGCACGTACATTGCGTTTCCGGAAATCGCAGGCGATCCGAGGACCGCTTCGCCCAATTCGTTCGTCGCCACGAGTTTGCCCGCTGTGTCGCCCAGCTCGACTACAAAGCACCGACCATCGTCGCCGAAAACATATAAGTTGTTTCCGGCCACCACCGGCGACGACCAAATGCGATTGGCATCCGGCAAACGAGTCTGCCATTTGAATTCGCCGGAGAATAGATCACCACTCGACAGGACCAATTTACCGATCGTGTAGATAGATTTCCCAACGACCAGCGGAGAGGATGCATTTGAGCTGAGTTTATTGTTGTCCCACAGCTTGCTCGGGCTATCTCCCACGCTAGACAGGTCAAACGCCGTCAATCCGCCTGCGGGAACGAAGAGACGTCCTTCGGCAGCAAACGAAGATGGAATGGTGGAGCATCGCAGTTTCATTTCCCAGAGGATCTTGCCGGTCTTGGGTGAAACAGCCAGCAGGTCTTCGCTCGATTGCATCACAACGACCTGATCTCCATTGAGCATCGTGACGACGGTGGGGGAAGACCAGTTCGCTTGTCTGGGTCGATCCAATTTCCAAAGGATCTTTCCTTCTTCAGCGCTCAGTCCTGCAGCAAACGAATCCCCTTGACATTCGATCTGGACGACGCACACACCCTCGACCACCACGGGTGAGCTGCTCATGCCCACATCGTTGCCAGCTTTTGGGAAATCGATTGAAAGCGATCGGTACCAAACCAAATTTCCTTCCAGATCGACGCAAGCCAGATCGTTGGAGCTATAGAACGCAAAGATATGCTTGCCGTCGGATGCGGGGGTTGGTGCCGCATTGGCGCTGGTTGGATGACAAAACGGACGGCCACGAGCAACGAACTCTTGTTGCCAGCGGATGGAGCCATCCTTGGTATTGACGTTGATTAAATGCAGACGTCGTTGGTCCATTCCGCTACTGCTGGTAGTGATGGCTGAATCGCCAACGACAATAACGCCGCCAACGCTACGGCCAGGCAGTTCGGTGCGCCAGGCTATGTTTTCTTTGTTTTCACCCCCAAATTGCGTTGGCAATTTGGCATCGATCGCGACGCTGCCTGCATTCGGTCCGCGAAACATGGGCCAATCCGCGTGTGCCATTGAGGCATGCGAGAATGTTGCGGCGGTTAGACCGACTGCCATGAGGCTTGTTTTAAAAATGCTATGGTTGTTGAATTTCATGGTTATCGTCCTTTTGTCAAAATGGCTTTGCCGGTGGAGTCGCAGATTCTCAATTGAAACTGAAATACCTGAGCCCAGTCATCTGTTTGTTCGTTTTGACAAAGCTTGAGCAAGACTTGGTTCTTGCCAGCCTTGAGTCGAATAGGTTCTGAATATTGATCGATTTGCGTCCCAGTGTGATAGACTTCGTTGGACATGACGAGCTTACCATTCACCCAGATTTTGTTGCCGTTGATGCAGCCTAGTCGCACTTCGGCGTCCTGGTCCTTCTCCGATTCGAATTCGGTGGTCGCATAAATGATACAGCCTTTTTCTTTGGCATAGATGGCTGCGAGATCGACAGCTCCATCTGGGGCTTTGGTGACTTCTTCTTTCCATTGGACGGTTTCGGTTTTGCCTTGGTACTCATCCTTGAGCACTCCTGCCATCCAATCGGATTCCACCGGAAACACTTTGTTAAAATTCAGGTTGCCCACGTGATCGAAGGGACCGATCAAGCGCCAATTGGGCAAGAACCCAAATTGTCTCGATTGGTCCACGGTTTCACCCAGCACTTTGAGTTTCTCGATGATGCTGACAACTTGACTTGGATGCCTAGCAGCCTCTAGAAAAGACGATAATTTCTTGGTTTCCAGTTTGTCTTTGATGGCTTCCTCGATGGCCAAGAAACGCAACTCGGGGCTCGAGTCTTCGATCATATTTGCAAGCAACTTGGTGCGAAGCGCATCGTTGTTGGCCGTCAACCATTCAAAGACGATATAGCGGGCTTCGCCATCTTGATTCGGATCGAACAAGAATTCGCTTAGCTCTTTGGTTTGCGACTTGCCTGTCTTTCGATAAAGCGAATTTGCCAGTCCTGAGAGCCAATTGTGACCAACGGGTGTTGCACCTTTCATGGCCGCCAGGGATTGGATCAAGGTGATGTCGTTGGCTTGGCTAAGTTGCTTGATCGCTTTGGCGGCTGCCAGGGTGCTTTCATCACCAGATTTCAGCGATCGCAACAGCTTGATGGATTCCGCGCTGGTTTCCGCTCGGGCGGTGTCGGAATTTACTATAAGACAAGTGGAGGAGATCGCGACAACGCAAAGGATCGCGCATCGGATTGTCCGTTGATTGAGCTGACGTATCATGCCAAAATTACCCTCGTTCGAAATCAAACTTCATACGAATCTACTTGCAAGATCGGCTGGTACGTTGTCAGTCCGCAAGCTGGAAGCTTACGGCACATTTGCCAACCGCTTGAGAAGATTATGGAGGTAAAGCATCATATGCGAAAGGGGAATAGTTCAGAGGTCCCGCGATTCTAGCTGGCGAAGTCTTTCTTTTACTTGAGCTTGTTTTGCCCGATCGAAGTCGATCAACAACTGCTCAGCATAAAACCGAGCCGAATCGATCAATGCGAGTTCTTCGGCCAGGTCCAGTGCTAGTTCGAGCGCACGCTGCCGAATTTTCGGTTCTGGCGGAGGGGCACGAAAGAGTGAAGCTTTGCGAAAGGCAGAAAGAGCATCCAAGGGTCGATTTAGCGTTTGATAACACATTCCCAATTGGAGGCTTGCTCGAGCTCGCAAATCGGGTTCGTCGGCTGCTTTGACGAGCAATTCAATGGCTTCATCGAATCGTCCCAACTGTCTCAATCCAATGGCCCAATTGATCAGGATTTCCTTTTGCTCAGGATGCCGAGCAAATCGATCTCGGCAAACGCGGATGCGTTCATTGGCATAGTTGACCTCGGCTTGCTCAAGAGCGTACTTATTTTCTTCGGACAGTTCTTGCGCCAGTGCTGTTTTGGCTTGTTGTAGCAATTGATTGGCTTGATGAAGCAACAATTCCTCGCGCATGAGGACAAGCGGTTCCGATTCTGGGCACAGCTCGACACCGTTCTCGAGCACCCGTTTCGCATCGCTCCAACGTTCCTGATTGAGGTAGATCTGGCCGAGTTCGATGTAGGGCTGGCTATTGGCAGGAGCGTTTCGAATTTCCTGCTCGAGATGCTGAAACCGTTCGAGTGGAATGGAGATCTGCTTGGATGACGTGGGCGCGTTATTAGGTCTTGAAAACAACGCGTCAATATCAACGAACCTGGAAAGGAGCTTCGAACCTACTTGAGAGGGAGTGATTTTGGCCGGAGGGTTCGTAGATTCGGGTGCAGTATTCATCGTAGGTGTATTGTACCTCACGGACGCACCAAAAAAACGGCCCGTTTGGCAGTTCGCCATCGTGGCGATAGAGAGGCTGCCAAACGGGCCGAAAGTGCTTCCATTCGTTAAACCCCGAGCCGCAGGCGACGGAGTTAGTGGCGTAAGCTTCCAGCTTGCGATTTCCTAAGGTGGCGTAAGCTTCCAGCTTGCGATTTTCTAAGGTCGACTTCAAGCTTGCGATTTTCTAAGGTCGATTCGACGGCAGGCAAGATACCTACCCCGATTTCCAATCTGGACAGTGCACTAAATCACTAGTTCAGGGTCAATTCCTGGGGTTGGGACCCAATATTTGCCCCCTTCGGGTTGGATTGGCGCCTCATTGGCGAAAGAACTCATTGCGTCCGTATTTGCCAGCGAGACCTTGCTATTGAGACATTGGTCCCATTTGACCACCTTACCCGTGTAGGTTGCCATACGGCCCATAATGGAGGTCATGGTGCTGTAAGCTCCATTGTCCCCTTCATTGGGAATGACTCCGTTGCGAATATCCGCAAACAGATCGACATGCTCTTGGGCATGGCCATTTTCGTTTTTCGGAGCACTCCAAATCTGCTTGTCGTTGCGGTCGTAGATTTTGCCCGCACCGATGTCACACCAGCCTTGGCTGCCGTGAGCATACTCGCTGACGGACGACCAGCAACCTGGAATGTGGCGGCATTGGCTAAGGAGCTTAACACCGTTCTTGTAGGTATATTCGATCATGTGGTGATCAAAGATCTGTCCGCTGTCAGGTCCGGTACGGACTTGGCGGCCACCTTGGCCCTGGGCTGATTCGGGTGGGCCATCCATCAGCCAATTGATCACGTCGAGGTTGTGAATATGCTGTTCGCAAATGTGGTCGCCGCTCAACCAATTGAAGTAGTACCAATTGTTCATTTGGTACTCCAGCTCGCTTTGTTCCGGCTTTCTCGGACGGGTCCAAACGCCATCCCCATTCCAATAGCATCTGGCGAAGTTGATGTCACCAATAGCACCTTCTTTTAGCTTGGCGATCGTCGCCTTATAGCCGGACTCATGATGTCGTTGCAAGCCGACGGCCACGACCAACTTCTTTTCCTTGGCCAGCTTATTTGCTGCCAAAACTCGTCGAACGCCAGGTGCATCGGTGGCCACTGGCTTTTCCATAAAAACGTGCTTGCCAGCTTTGACGGCCGTTTCGAAGTGCAAGGGGCGAAAGCCGGGTGGGGAGGTAAGTATCACCATGTCGATATCCGATTCAATCAATCGCTTGAAGGCATCGACTCCAACGAACGTTCGGTCTGTCACATCGACGCGTTCGGCATGCGTACGGCGAATTTGCTTTAGGGCTTCATCGATTCGAAACTGGAAGGGATCGGCGACAGCCGTTAATTTGAGGCGATTCCCAGGGTTGTATGTATCCAAGGCTTGAGTTGCAGCTCCGGTCCCACGACCGCCGCAGCCAACCAGGCCAATTTTGATTTCGCCGCTATCGAATGAGTGTGCGGCACGAGCGATGGGCAGACTTCCGACCAACGCTCCGCCAGCCAGGACAGCGGAAGAGGTCTTGATGAAGTCGCGCCGAGTCTCGGCAGGCAATGGATTCTGTTGGTTTTCCGCTGGGGTCATAGAAGAATGCTCCGTGAAATATTAAGTTGAAATCGCCGCGTAAATTTTTGTACCGAGGAAGTGATAATGCTTCACGTTGGCCCCGCGAGATTGAGGCAACTCGCGTTTAGGAGAAGAAGAGTATTTTGCACAAAAGCCAACATGACGCATCGGTGGGCCTAGCTGTGCCGATCGGAACCGTTCCATCCCGAAAACACCAGCTAAGGGGTCGTTTTCTCGCAACCTGCCCTTCACTATACCCTCCTGTTCCCAACTAATCAATTGGGTCCGATTAGCATTTCACTTTTCGGGAATTCGTTGTTCGACGAGCGGCCGGCTGGCCTAAGTCCATTTGGCGCTACGCAGAACCCGCTTTTCCGTTAAAAAAGCGTCTTAGATGCAGCCGCGGGCAAATTCCGAGGCCGCGATTTCCCACCCATTGGAATAGGCAAAAGCGAAATGGCAAAGAAGAGTATTGCGGATGTGGAATGTCTGGGCAAAGTCGTCCTGATGCGAGTTGATTTCAATGTTCCGCAAGATGACTCGGGCGCGATTACCGACGACCGCCGTATTCGCATGGCTTTGCCCTCCATTGAGTCCGTGATCAAACGAGGCGGCAAATTGGTGTTGATGAGCCACCTCGGTCGACCCAAGGGCAAAGGGCCTGAATCGGAATTTACGCTTCGTCCCACCGCCGAACGATTGTCGGAACTACTGGGTACCCCAGTTGAGTTTGCGTCCGATACTGTGGGGCCGGACGCAGAGTCCAAGATCAAAGCGATTCAAAACGGTGGAGTGCTCGTTTTGGAAAACGTGCGATTCAATCCAGGGGAAAAAGAGGGTGAGCCGGTGTATTCCAACAAGCTTGCGGGCTGGGCCGACATCTATTGCAACGATGCCTTTGGCACCTGCCATCGTTTAGAAGCGTCTATGGTCGCTGTCCCGACGGCCATGGGGAACAAGCCTAAAGTCGTTGGCTTCTTGGTTGCCAAGGAGATTCAATATCTAAGTGATACGATTGCCAATCCAGAACGCCCCTTCGTTGCGATCCTCGGCGGAGCCAAAGTAAGCGATAAGATCAATGTCATTCAAAACCTCCTCGGCATTTGCGACCAAGTATTGATCGGTGGAGCGATGGCTTATACGTTCTCTCTCGCGCAAGGTGGATCGACCGGAAAGAGCTTGGTCGAAAAAGACAAAGTCGAACTTGCTAAAAAGCTGATTGCGATGGGAGGCAATAAGTTGGTGCTGCCGGTGGACACGCATTGCGGTGATGATTTCAAAGGAAGTTGCAATAAGCAAGTGGTACCTGCAGGCAAGATTCCGGACGGCTGGGAGGGACTGGATATCGGTCCTGAAACGGCGAAGAAGTTTGCAGCCATCGTCGAAAAAGCAAAGACGATTGTGTGGAATGGACCGATGGGTGTTTTTGAGATGCCACCGTTTGACCATGGAACCATTGCGGTGGCTGAGGCCATCGCGAAGTGCGACGGGATTAGTATCATCGGCGGTGGAGATAGTGCCGCAGCAATAGAGCAACTTGGATTCGCTGACTCCGTTACTCATGTTAGCACCGGCGGTGGAGCGAGCCTCTCGATGCTAGAAGGTGAGAAATTTGCGGCGGTCGAATTGCTCGACAACTGCTAATTCTTGCTGAAGCCCATGGGGGTGGTTGTCTCTCTGGACAATGGGTTTTTGATGTATTGTCGGAAGCAGTCTTTGCAAAGGTCAAACTGCTTCCTCTGATAGACTTCGTCGTCGAAAACCGAGCTGCATAGGTCGTCTGCGGAATCCAGCATGTCCTGGATATCGTCCAGGTGGTCTGGATCATCCACCAACTCGTGATCGGGTCCGTCCAGAGCCGCTTCGATTTCGATGGTTACTGTGTACCGAAGGTCTGTTGAACCATCAATGTCGCGCTTGCATCTGTCACACGAATAGTGAATCACGATAATGAACTCCTAGTGGATCGGAAAAGTCAGGAAAAGGAAAGAGTTACCGTAGGCACCGAACCGCATCGCCTCAATATGCCTAATCCTACAACGCGAAACTAGCCGACCGCAAGCAAATTGTTTTTTTCATTGAGAAGCTTTAGCGTATATGCGGGTAAACGATACCCCAATCGTAGGGTTCGCAACCATTGTACGAAGCAACCACATTTCAACCGCTGTGGACGAGCGAGGCCCTTCGCTCGTGTGGTTCTTGCAACGAAGTTCTCGTCAGAGACTATCAATACCTGAGCGAGGGCCTCGCTCAGATGCGAAAGCAATGTGTGGCACGCCAAAGGGAGTAGCTCGCTTTGCTATGGCAGTCCTTTTACTTTGGTTTGGATTTTGCAAAGGTAGCTGTCAGCCGTAACAAAAAGCGTGCTGCCGTCTTCGCCAAAACCGCAATTGCTGGTCCGCTCACCCGTGTTGATGCGCCCCAAAAGCTTGCCATCTTTGTTGAAAATCCAAATGCCTCCCGGTCCACTTGCCCAGAGGTTTCCTTGCTTGTCCACGGACAAGCCATCGGGCAAACCTGGCATCTTTCCAACTTCAGCGGTCGCGTCGTAAAACAATTTCCCCTTGCCAATCGTTCCATCCGTGGCAACTTCAAAGCTCATCCAAATGGCTTTTTTCGGATCGCTTTGGGCTACATAGAGGGTCTTTTCGTCTGGCGAAAAACCGATTCCGTTGGGACGTTGCAGTTCCGTGGTGAGCAAGGTTAGCGATCCATCCTTTTTTGCGATTCGGTAAACGCCGAAATGTTCCAACTCACGTCGAGGGTCGTTTTCTCGCATCGGTAGACCATACGGCGGATCGGTAAAGTAGATGTCGCCGTTGCTCTTGAGAACACCGTCATTAGGGCTGTTCAGTCGCTTGCCTTGATAGCTATCGGCCAAGGTGCGTTTGCCACCTCCTGGAGTGAGGACGCTAACGCGACGATCGCCATGTTCGCACGATACCAGGTTGCCATCTAGGTCCTTGAGCAGACCATTGCTGCCTGGTTCCAATCCATAGTACGTGACACCTGTGTATCCTGAGGGATTCATGAAGAGCTGAATCCCATCCTTGGCCGTCCACTTGAAAGTTGTATTGCGAGGGATGTCCGAGAATAGCAGGTGGCCGGTTGCCGCGTCCCCCATCCAAACGGGCCCCTCCGTCCAAGTAAAACCATCGGCCAAAATTTCAAGCTTCGCACCCGTAGCTAATAGGCTATCCAATTGGTTGTCAAACCGTTCGATCGTGCCGAGCGTTCGCTTGGCTGTTTGTGCTTGGGTTGTCAAACTGTTACCTAGTGCTTGAGCGAAAAAAAGGAAGGCTGCGAGGATTGCAAATCGAATACGCATGGAGGGTCCATTCTTGAGAGAGGAAAACGAAGGTGCGAATCGCAAACTATTCTAGAGGGATGGTAAATATCCTCCGAGTTCAACTCGGGGGCATTTGCATGCCGTCGGCTTTATGCCGAGGGTTTTGACCATCTGCTCTAATATAGCCTGTGCAGGTGTGGAATGGTACTCCGTGCACTCCGGGCCGTTTGCGCCAATCAAATATCTTCCGACAACGGCAGATCCTCGAGCGATTCCAGGCCAATGATTTCTAGAAATCGATCTGTCGTGTAATAGTGGGATTGTTCGCCCGGACCGTCTTGGGAGGGACGTTTTTCGATTTTGAGAAGTCCTTTTCGGACCAGCGTATTGAGCATGCCTGCAGCCGGCTGGTTCCATTGTTTATCGAGTTGCTCTCTGGTTGCACCGGGTTGGTATGCAACCAGAGATAAGCAGTCGATCGCGGATTGGGTAAGCTGCGTCTCCTTGATCTTGCCGTAAAACCGATCTCGAACCAAATGCAGTTCCGGTATCAACTGCAGACTGTAGCCCCCCGATTCGCGCACGATCCACATGACCCGATCGTGTTCGCGGTACAATGCGTTCAACGAGTCGACCGCTTCGTCGAGTTCGGTAACGGTGATTCCGCGAAAAAGCTCAAGCAGTTTTTCAATCGCGATTGGTCGATTGTTGCTTGTGCCCAAAAACAGCATCGCTTCTAGAATGGTCTCAGGCGTGACTGGCACGCCGTCCGACTCGATGGCATCGGGGGCTTCGAGCATCTCCTCCTGCATGGACTGGGCAGGCACGTTGGTCGTTGAATCGTTCTCTGAGCTCAAGGCGAATTCGTTTATGGAAACGACGTCGCTCGACGCTTGTTCGATTGCCATGGCGTACGCGGAGCCAAGTTCCTCCAAGGAGAAGCCTTCGCTCTCCACGACCTCCGTTTCTTCGGTGTCGATCGCGACCACTCGCTTCACTCCTTTGCGACCAAACATGAATCTCTCCTTTTTTCGTTCGTTGTTTACTCTTACGTCGTTTACTCTTAAGGGTTGAGCCTGATGGTGTCCCCCTTCTTATCGATCATTCTCGCCGCCAATGGAATACGCATCCAGCCACGATGGGCCTCGCAGATAGAGCACTCCATGGCATATCGCCGGATGCGAAAAGATTTCCCCCGTTCCTTCTAATGGCTGGAATCGTCCGAGTTCCGCAATGCCGTTCGAATCGACGCGCAATAGTATTTGCGTTCCATTGCCGGTGCAAACCCAGACGCGATTGTCCTCTACGATCAACGAACAATGCTTTTGCAACGCCACATCGGAAAAGCGAGCAACCTCTATGAGTTGATCCAACGGATCGAGAACCACCAAATCGCGATCGACTCCGACGATCCAATTGCCAACGCGGACAGGCGAGTGCGAGTCGCCACTCAATAACTCTGAGCTGGCCTCAAGTTGGATCGCAACTTCCAACTCCCCGTGTGCGGGCAGCATCGAGTAGACTCGCGTGCCGTTGTTTTCGGTTACGACTACGATTTTGTTTTGAACTAGAACCGGGGTCGGGACGTTGAAATCTTTTGGAACTTCGGGTTTCATTTCCCAAAGCCGTTTGCCATCGGTGGCAGACCAACCACCGAGCGAAACAGCATCATAGCCAATGAACTGCTTTTGCCCTCGGTATTCTACGGCGATGGGAGAGGCGTAAGCCGCAGGTCGTCCCTTGGTTCTCCAGAGGACTTTACCCGTCTTTGGGTCAAGTGCTGCCCATCCAGCCTCCAAGCCGCCCGGCTGCACAATCAGTTGGTTGTCCATCAAAATGGGAGAGACCGAATAACCCCATTGCGGCAGTTTTCCACCCAAATCTTCTACGAGATGCCGCTTCCAAAGTACTTCTCCGGTTTCCAAATCGAGGCAATGCAACTGTCCCTGAGCACCCAAAAAATAAACGCGTGAATCGAGAATACAGGGTGTGACTCGAGGTGAATTGCCGTAGTCCAGTTCCGATTCCGAGAGATAAGCAAGCTTGAACAGAGTGACGCCGGATTCCGCATCTAGCACTTCGAATAGGTCCGACTTGTCGCTGGTGTCGCGCGAGGAGACGGCCACAAACTCATCCGTTGCGGCAACGCCGCCGATGCCTTGAGCTGGCAATTCGTGTCTCCACAATCGCTTTGGAGGAAACCATTTCGAGGGAAGACCGGATGCATGTCCGTCACCGGAGGCACCTCGCCATTGCGACCAATGCAACAGATCACCCGTCTTCAACAACTGGACGGATTCTTTCTTCTCAGTTAGCGAACTGCTTGTCCACTTTTTTTTTCCTGCGCCGACTCAGCAACTTCATAAGGCAAAAAACCAAGCTTGGTCTCCATGGCTTTTAGCATGTCCGGCGACTCGTTCATCGACAGCAAGGCGGACGTGATGGATCGCCGAACTTCAGGCGAAAGGGAGCTATCCACAAAGGCGGAGACAAAGGGTACCGAATCGCTTTCTCCAATCACCTTGAGATCACCCTTCTTAATGGTGCCGCATCCTTCGAGCAGTGGACCGGCATACGAGCTGATCACTGTGGCAAACTTGCCCTTGGCATCGAGTTCCGTTAACTTCTTGGCCCCGATGGAACACGATGCGCAGACTTCTCCAAGCTTGAATTCAATTTCCAGCTCAGCCAATTTCCTCTTCGGTGCAGCATCTTTTTCGTCACAGTCCGAGGGACCAAAGAGAATTTGGTAGTTCTCCAAGTCCAATAGCGACGCGGCTGGATTTTCTTGCAAAACGACAAAGAGCCCCTTTTGCTTGGTGCTACCGTTCATGTCTGTAAGTTGGGCGACCGGAAGTAAACTTCGTTTGGCCTGCTTTGCGTCACTGCGTACAACCGAGTCCTTGCCGATCACTATTTGTGCTGTTTTGGCCTGCGAGGCAAGTGCGGTCACAAGCGATTCACTCCAGACGACTCGAACCGTCATGCCGGTCTTTTCTTTGAGAAAATCGGCGAGTCTCTCATACTTGCGCTGCGCGTAACCCTTCACGCAATCGCAAGCAAGTGGGGCGGCCATCGGATCCATTGCAACGATGGTGATCTGCGCATCTGCGGGGCCATAGGGTTCGACTGCATACGATGGCAAACCGATGCAAACCATGAGCAACATCAAACTCATTACCAACACACGACCGAAATCGATACGCATCGCAAAGTTCCTTAAGGATTGGACTGTGTTTTGATGAGCCGTAGCTAGGGTCGACTAATACTGCTAGGAAGAACTACTTCCGGCTTTAAAACCTCCACCACGATACCGTTCGGTACGGAGGCTGGCAACTCAATCGGCTTCCTGGAGGTTGGCGATTTCGCGGATGCTTGAACTACGCTTTCGTCGACGGACGATTTCTTGCCGGTCGCCGACGCCAACATTTCATTGATGACAGGGCTCGCCACGCTAGCAGGGATGGCGTAGGAAGAAACACGCCCAGCCCGAGCGATATTGAGGCCGATCGCATTCCCATAGACATCGACCACGGGACCACCACATTGGTGCGGAGCAATCACCGTATCGTGCTGCATGATGTTCTGAAAGCCCGTCGAGCGCGAACTGATATCGCCATTGACCTCCATTTCGGTCGGATCGAGCAACGAGTTGTTCAGGTCCATCATCTGAGCGGTAATCAAAACCTTCTTTCCGTCGCGAAGGATCCCAACGTCGACTCGCTGTCCTGCTACCAAACTTTTTAGTCGTGCCAATACCTCGGGTTGCGATGTCAGTACCTCTCCATCTATGGCGGTTATCAGGTCCCCGGCTTGTACTCCAGCCCGATCTGCGCCACTTCCATCAACCACCTTCTGGACCAGAGCGCCGTTTTCGCCATTGATCGAAAAGCCTAACTCAACTCCCAGAACCGCTCGTTCGCGTCGAACATTACGACTGGTCACACTCAAAACGCCGATCGCAACTGGCTGACTGCGAATATCCGTCGTGGCCATCCAGCCTCCGACACGCACGGCAGCCGACGTGTTCCATTGAATACTTTGTAGGTTGCTTCGCTCAATTTTAATCAATGCCAAGTCCAGGTCGTTCCTTCGCAGTTTGACGGTCCCCTCGGCTTTTGAATTATCGTGAAGACGAACTTCGATCGTTCGTTCGGGGATCTCACTTGACTTAGTAATGATCCATCCATCTTCGGAAACGATTGCACCCAATGCGATCTGGCGATTCTTGTCCAGAATCTGTACGGTGGACTTCCATTTGTCACCGACCGATTCACGAAACGCTCGCAATGTGGATGACTGATTGCGTTGGTTGGCTCGACTGCTTTCGTTTTGGGTTTCTCGTCCGAATCGGCCCGTACCTGGCTGTTGAACCAAGCGGGGCTGTTGAACCAAGCGGGACTTCCAACTGGGACCGGCATTCGCACGTCCGCGGTTATGCTCGTCCTTAGGATAAGCATCCACCCAAGCTTGCATGTCGGCTTGAGTGGACTGCTCGACCGAGGTTACAGCGATCCATGCATCGAGTAGCGGATCACCCAGTGTGGCATAGGCGACAATGCTTGCAGCTACGGTTCCGCGAACAATCCAAGAAAACCTATTCTTCATCGGGGCTTGCCTTACGTTGCTTCGATACGAGAAATTCCACAGGTCATTATAACAATGGAGAACCCGACAATGGAACGAATTATTCCTTGACACCAACGATTAATCGCAGGGACAAACGCTTGCCGTCCCTCTCTAGCTCGACCGTGACTTGCTCTCCAGGCGTCACGGATTCGACGGCAGATTTCAGTTCGTCGAAATTTTGAACCGGTTGGCCATCGAATTTCAAGACGACGTCACCCGCACGAATTCCAGCTTTGTCTGCGGGGCCTTTGGGTTCGACGCGGGAGATTTTGCAGCTTTTTTCACTCTCTTCGTCCGATGCGCCTCGCACACCGATGGCAGGCTTGAAGCCAGGCAAACTACCCCAAGCTTCATTTCGCACCAAACGCGTCCAACTTTCGTCAAAAACGTCGACAGGAACGTGCATGTTGTCGTCCACCTCGACGCCGATCCGACTATGAATCCCTATCAGTTTGCCTTCTAGATCGAAAAGAGGGCCACCACTATCGCCACCGATCAACGAACAATCCGTTACGAGTGTGGACGGTAATTTTCGAAGGAGCCGACCGATTCGGACCACTGCTGGCCGATCCGGCAACCAACCACCTGGATGACCGGTCGCAATGACCCATTGTCCCTCTTGCAAATTAGAAGAAGCTCCCAGGGATGCATGCGGCCAAGGGTCGACTGCCGTGTCTCTGGCTTTTGTGATACGTACCAAACCCGCATCCATATTTCGGTTCACGCCCATGGTGACGCCATCGACGCGAGTTCCATCATGCAGCGTGATACGAATCGTTTGATTGGGGCGGCCAGCCACGTGCGCCGCAGTAAGAATATAGCCTTCGCCGGTGATGATGACACCGCTACCCTGCGTGGTTCCATGTTGCAGGTTGACCGTGACCAAGTTGACTTTTTCCGCTACCTTGATCTGCTGTTTTTCAAGGGAAATCAAATCGGCTTGATTGCGAGGCTCACTGCCCTTAAGTATCCGTCCGAGTCCCGGCTCAAGATCTACCGAGGTGATCCCAATCGTCTTGGTTGAACCGATGATTTTGGATTCGGGTATCGATGGCCGCAACGAAGTACGATCGATTCCTTGCCGAAGGTTTGGATTTGCTTTAGGGGGCTGAACAGTCTCCTGTGCGACCGAAACGGCAGCGAAACAACCCATCATCAGAGCCAAACATAGCGGCCGACCGAGCCACGGCCCAGCGAGATGCTTTAACAATAATTTGTCGAAGTTGCAGCATTTGCTGGGCACGATAGACTCCATCACCATAAGCTGTTGTTGCAGCAATCTACGAAAAATCCACACATTGGTCATGCGGATTCGATTATTCGCTAACAAACTCCAAAATGAAACCCGTTTGACTCAAGAAACTCAAGAAAGCATCCGAGGGGCACCTGAAATGCTGCGATTTTGTAGCGATCGTGCCGATTTATCCGGGGACGTAGGACATGGCTTCTAGATTGATCGTCGGCTGCGGGTACGTTGGAATGCGGGTTGCAAGCCGTTGGCTCAGACAAGGGGATTGCGTATTTGCGATCACTCGTTCCACCACTCGGGTTAACGCATTGCGCCAATTTGGAATCGAGCCCTTGGTTTGGGATTGGCTCTCCGGTGAGTTTCCGGCAGCGAACACTTGGCCGACCGTTTTCGAGCAAGAAACGCCAGCCTTGGCGACCATTTTGATCTCGGTTTCGCACTCCCCGCAGTTGGGTTTACCGCCCATCGAGACACACGCGCGGGGGCTCAATCATCTTGCGAGTCTTTTGGAAAGTACCCCTCGGTGGGAGATGAAAAGGACGCAAACGAAGTGGATTTATTTATCGACGACGGGAGTCTTCGGACCATCGCCGCAGGCAGGTTGGGTGGACGAAAACTCACCTGTTTCGCCCGAGAGACCAGGTTCCATCGCGGCTTGGGCGGGCGAGCAATGGATCGCTTCGAATGTTTCGGAGAGCAAGCGAGTGACCTTAAGACCTGCGGGGATTTATGGTCCAGACCGAGTTCCACGTTGGGAAGCGATTCGCGACGAGACTCCATTGCAAGTCGATCCGGAGAGTTACTTGAACCTGATCCATGTCGATGATCTTGCAGAGACGATCCGTGCGGTATCATCGACCAACATGCAATCGTCGTTGTACTGCGTAAGCGACGGGACCCCGGTTTGCCGGCGGGAGTATTACGAGTACATCTCAACGCTTGGGAATTGGCCCAAACCCATTTTTGAATCACCTAAACCACACGATGCTGGGCGTGTAATCTCGCGAAGCGATGGCAACAAAAAAATTCGAAACAACCGAATTCAGGCCGAGTTGGCCGTTCGTTGGAAATACCCCAGTTATCGAGAAGGGCTGAAATCGCTTTTTGAGCAGCGGTCGTAGCTATTATGCACTGAATTCTTGCGAATTCAGCTACGGCACGAATTCAGCTACGTTAGGCTATGATCTGCTCGCCTACGAACTCGCAAATCGAAAAGACATTGCGACAATTCCCCGAATGATCGTCCAGGGACCGTTGCCCTTGATGGTTATTGCAGCCTAAAATCTCGGTCAGCCTTTTTTCTCCTCATCGTCCGCAAGTATCTAGATGCTCCAACGCAAACCTATTTTTCCGAGTGTAATCGAACTCAACGTTCAGGCCGGTCACTTGATTGGGTGTAACGTCTATCTCATCCACGATTCCGATGAATGGGTGTTGATCGATATCGGTTACGAAGATTCGGTAGAAGAGGTGATCGATCTCATTCGCGAGCTCGATTTTCCTCTTTCCAAATGCAAGTCACTCATAGCGACACACGCCGACGTGGACCATAGCCAAGGTTTTGCCAAGGCAAAGCAGCTATTGAAAACAACGGTCACCGCCCACCCGAATGCGGCGGCCTTGCTGGAAGCGGGCGATCGATTGCAGACGTTTGCGGAAATTCACGCCCAGGGTATCAGCGAGGCGATGCCCCCGGTTACGGTCGAAAAACATGTAAAGGATGGCGACATCATCCGAGTTGGAAAACTCAAGCTTGAGGTATGGTCGACGCCAGGGCATGCGGATAGCCAATTGGCATTTCGGTTGAACAACCTGCTGCTCAGTGGAGACAATATCTACAGGGACGGCGGAGTCGGGGCAATCGACGCCCATCATGGCAGCGATATTCCATCCTTTATCCGTTCTCTCGAACGGATACGCGATTCGGATATCGAATGGCTTTTACCGAGCCATGGCCCCTATTTCAGAAAGGATCCGGCTATGATTGATAAGGTATTGGAGCGGCTCAATACGTATCTGCATTTGTCCGATTTTGGAACTTGCGCTATCGATTGGCCATTGATGAAACAGTGGGAGCAGGAGATTGCCGAAGGTCGTCTGCCAAATTAGATTTTGCAACTGCAAGTACGCCAGGACATGTTGACACCCAAAGATTCAGCGGAAAAAAAGGGAGGCCAGAAACCGGGCCCGTTGGAACAGATTTTGAGTTCTAGACTATTAATCTTTGTATTGCTTTTCGCGGTCACTGGTTTTTTAGGACTGCCAATCCTGTGGATGAGCCCTTCTTTTTCAAGATTGGAGAAGTACTTCTGGTCGGTCGTCAACATTCTGTACACATCAATCTTGATCGCAATTTGTTTGGCTATTTGTTATTGGGCCTGGAATAGGATCACTGGAAGCAGCTAGTCTTGTGCGGCTTGTGCTCTGTGCCAGCTTGATTTTAGGGTAGTGGATCTTGTTGAAGATCCGGCAGGATTCGGATCTTTAACAAGATCCACCACGCCAACCCAAGCTGCCTATTCCCTAAATCTTGCCTAGACTGCTTGAATTATTCGATATTCCATGTATTCTCAATCGGTTATTAATTGGATTGCGAGGTAGTGCAGTCCTATGTTTGGACTTGGAGGAGCGTCATGAGAAATACACTGAAGAAATGGCTTTCGGCTCCAACGCTAGTTGCGTTGGTTTTTGCAGTTTCCAACCCTGTCGAAGCTGGCTACGGTTCTGGCGGCGGTAGCAGCGGTTACGGCGCTGGATATGGTTCGAGTGGTGGATACTACGGTGGTTCCTCGGGTAGTGGTTCCTCGGGTAGTGGTTCTGCGGGTGGGGGCTCCTCGGGTGCGGGCTCCTCGGGTGGGGGTTCTTCGGGTGGGGGTTCTTCGGGTGGCCATGTTGGGCCTCTGCGACGACTGGGTGCTCGGATTCACGATCATGTTCACGCAAAAATCGCTCATCGGGCAGCCTACGGTTCGTCCGGCGGGTCTTCCGGCGGAGCCTACACGGCAAACTACGGCAGTTCTGGTGGATCGCATGGCGGCTACATGACTCGCCATGCTGGCTCTTCCGGTGGCGGTTCTTCCGGTGGCGGGTCTTCCGGTGGCGGGTCTTCCGGTGGTGCTTACTACGGTAGCACTTATTCTGGGGGCGGTTCGACTGGCAGTTATGCTCCAGCCTACGGCGGTGGCAGCACTGGATCGTATGGTGGCAGCGCTGGTTCGAGCGTGCATTATGGCAACTACGAGAGCTACTCTCCCGAGATGCCAATGATCGACCATGGATATAGCTCCGGTTCCATGGGAATGCCAGAAAAAAGCTCCATCCAATTAGGACAATCTTCAAGCACACAGACCTCAGGCCCATACACAGCCAACAAGCTGGCATCGAGCCAATCCATCCAGCCAAACGAAGTGCATTTGACGGTCAATTTGCCCGAATCTGCCAAGGTTTACGTGAATGGCAATCCGACAACCACAACTGGATCGAAACGGCACTTCGTCAGTCGTGACCTTAAACCAAAGGATGCTTATCGTTTCGAAGTCAAGGCAGTCATGACCAAGCCGGATGGTACCGATTTGGTTCAAACCAGGACAGTTGTCGTCGAAAGCGGAAACGGTGAAGAACTGAACTTTGAACTGCTCAAATCGGACGATCCGATTGAGACCATCTTGACCCTCAATGTTCCCGAAAAAGCCAAGGTGGTTTTGGCGAAGAATTCGACGAAAAGCGAAGGTTCTTCGCGAATTTTTCGAACCAAACAACTCGGCGAAGGCGAATCCTGGGATGACTATAAAATCGAAGTCACACATGACGGTGTTACCAAGGAAAAGACCATTCGATTGATGGCTGGCGATAAGCTTGAACTCACCTTCAACTTCGAATCGACGGATTCCGCCAACAAAGTTGCGATGAAGTAATTCATCGCGATCGGTTCTGCAGTACTATCCAACCCAGGCTAACGCTCTGGCTTCGTCGCCTTCGGCCTCGCAAAAGTGCTTTTTCGCAACGCACTTTCGCAGATCGAAAGGCGACTTTTTCGTTGAAGTCTGCGATTGTTTGACGAGACTGAGAGTGAGTCATTATAAATGAGCTTGGATTGGTCTATGTCAGACTGAGTTTGTTTCGTTAAACTGCTTGCTGCTTCAAGCGACCCAACTCACCCTCACCCAAAAGTCAATTTCCCAATGTCACGATCAGCTCTTATCACTGGAATCACTGGGCAGGACGGGTCCTATCTCGCCGAGTTGCTACTTGATAAAGGTTACACGGTGCACGGACTCGTACGCCGATCGAGCAGTTTTTCTACCGGTCGAATCGACCACCTGTATCGTGACATCCACGAGAAGCCCAAACTCTTGCTGCACTACGGAGATTTGACCGACGGTCAGTCTCTGACAAACCTGGTACAGGAGGTCGAACCGGACGAGATTTATAATTTGGGTGCCCAAAGCCACGTTCGAGTTTCGTTTGATCAGCCGGTTTACACATTGATGAGCGACGGCGTTGGATCCCTCAACGTTTTGGAAGCCGCGCGACTGCTAAACAAGCGAAAGGAAGTCCGAGTCTATCAAGCCAGTAGCTCAGAAATGTATGGAATGGTATTGGAAACGCCTCAAACCGAGAAAACGCCGTTCAATCCACAATCACCCTACGCTTGCGCTAAGGTCTACGCGTACTTTCAAACCGTAAACTATCGGCGCAGTTACGGGATGTTTGCTTGCAATGGCATTTTGTTCAATCACGAATCGCCGCGCCGAGGTGAGACCTTCGTGACACGCAAAATCACTCGCGCCGCAACCCGGATCAAGCTCGGTCTACAGGACAAGCTGTACCTTGGGAACCTGGATTCCAAGCGAGATTGGGGATACGCGAAAGACTATGTTGACGCCATGTGGCGAATGTTGCAGCACAATGAACCGGATGATTTTGTCATCGCAACCGGTGAAACTCGCACGATTCGAGAGTTCCTGGACATGGTTTTCGGACGATTGGATCTTGATTGGAATAAGTATGTTGAAATCGATCCACGCTATCTCCGACCTGCAGAAGTGGATCTTTTGCTCGGGGATGCTAGCAAAGCCAAAGAAAAACTTGGTTGGGTGCCGCAAACCGATGTCCGAGAGCTTGCTCGGATCATGGTAGAGCACGATCTGGAGCTGGCGCAACGCGAAACCCACGACAAAAAATTCGTGTACGCCTAGTATTGCTTTGGCGCACGACGATTTGATACGCTCCCGCGTGGTTGTTCGCACGCGGTTTTCGAATCAGAGCGAGCATCGCTTTTTGCTCACTCCGTTTTTCGCGTCGAGCCGCCATGATTTTTCAAAAACTTGTGATTGTTTGCCTAGTCCTTGGCTCATCCCTAATTCTAGCAAACGTCTTTGCCGACCAACCAACGACGAGCGAGCCTCGGTTTTTGCTGTTGCGAAACGGAAACGTGCTGAAGGGTGTTATTCGCTCCGAGAAGGATCGCGTTTCTATCGCAGCAGATGGAAACAGCACTCTTTATGTTGAATCGAAGCAAGTTGCGTTTATCGGTCCAACCCTGGATTCCCTCTATCAGCATCAACGTTCAGGCGTGCGACAATGGGGGACGGGCGAACATTGGCAACTTGCTCATTGGTGTATTCACCAAGGCCTTATCGATCATGCAATCGAGCATTACCAGGTTCTCGAAGGTTCAGCCTCCGATTCTCCGCGTTTCAAGCAACTTGAGCATTCCCTTCGTGAGGCATTGCTTGCAGAAGAGCCGATAAAGCAGGCGGTTAGCAAGCAATCGCCAATCTCGCCTCCCAACCCCTTCGAATCGAATCGGCAAACGGAGACCAGCCCCGTAGCAAAAGTCAGTGCGGAAACACCCCAACTCCGGTCGGTACCACTCGAGGCCAACCACGAATCCAGTGAGACTTGGAACAAGCACGAAATTCCCGGTTACATTCGAAAAACGTTTCAAAACTCGATCTTACCGGTCCTGGTTTCGCGTTGCGGCCAGTCTGGGTGTCACGGATTGTTAGGTAAATCGGATTTTCACATCTACCAACCTATAGGCGATCAGTCTGCAAACACCTTGGCGCGTGATCTCGATGAAGTCCTTCGGTACGTTGATCGCGAGCGAATGCCTGAAAGCCCCTTGTTGGCCTATGCGACCAAAGCCCATGGTATCCAACGCAATCCAAGTTTAAATCCAGGCCGAGCGGACGAGCGAGCCTTGATCGAGCGGATCAGTTTTTGGGTCAAATCGCTGGTGCTTTCACAAAAGCCGGAAACGACAATGCCCACCCACTATCCGTTGAATTCCAAGGACAAACCCAGCGTCACCCAAGCGGTGGCAAACGTACCCGTTCCGACCCAGAGTATTCGGAAATCAAAACGCATTGACGAAGTCGAACAAGACAGAACCGCCAAACTATCCAAGCCGGCCAAATCAGCCCAACCCACGGAATTTCTGTCGATGTCGGAACTCGCCGATCTGGAAGCAGCCATCGAAAAATTCGAAACCCAAACCGGTTCTAATGGCACTTCGGCAGTCAAGAAAGATCCATTTGATCCAGACGTGTTCAACCGTCAATTTAGGTAAGGCGAGCAGTCGTAGGTTAGGATCTGCATCTCGCCTAAAAGTGGCACCTTTTGGCAGACTGCGGTCTTTCTGGTACACTAGGCCCTGGTAGCACCATCGCAACCACTCCGTTTTTAGAAAGATCAGAAGCATGAGTACTGGAGAGGGATCCTCCACGTCTTTTGAGACCATTCATGGTCGCAACTACCCAACCATTCGCCAATTTACGGTTTTCTTAGAAAATCGAGTCGGCCAGTTGCTTGAAGTGGTGCGTCGCTTCGAAGGTACAGGGATCCGTATCGTAGCACTTTCGATCAATGATTCCGCTGAGTGCGCGTTCGTTCGATTCTTGCTTAGTCATGCAGAACGCGGTCGTGAGATCTTGGAGCGAGCGGGACTGGCCATCATTGAAAGCGATCTGATCGGAGTCGAGCTGCCCAAAAGCTCGCAACCCCTTTTGCAAATATGCACTGCGTTGCTTCAAGCTGAAATCAATATTATACAAGCTTATCCGCTACTGTTCCGTCCAAACGGCGAGCCAGCAGTAGCGATCATGGTCGACAATACCGAGCAAGCGCTTGAAACGCTCGCCCTCAAAGGCTTCCGAATGATCACCGAAGGGGACTTGTTGGACGGAACCGTGTAGTGCTTCTATTGCTGGTCAAGCTAGTGCTTTGTTACAACTAAGAGTTAGGGTTGGCGGTAGTGGATCTTGTTAAAGATCCGAATCCTGCCGGATCTTTAACAAGATCGACTACCCTAGAATGAAGTTGTCACAAGGCACGAGGTTACCAACGCTGTAGCTGTGCGAGGCCCTCGCTCAGAACCGATGTAAAACCGAGTAGCTGAATCATTATGAATTCACCCGCACCAATGCAGAGTGTTGCTTCGCAGGTCATTTGGATGCTTGCGTATCGAGAATGGGTCCGTTTTTTTCGGCAGCCGTTTCGTGTGATTGCCGCGTTGGGGCAGCCGATTTTGTTTTGGATTCTGTTCGGAACCGGCATGCATAGCGCCTTTCGCGGTGGAGGTCAGGCTGGGGATTTCATGACCTATTTTTTGCCTGGTACCACGGCCATGATACTTTTATTCACCGCCATCTTTGCAACGATCTCCATTATCGAGGACCGACGGGAAGGGTTTTTGCAGAGCGTCTTGGTAGCACCAACACCTCGATGGACGATCGCGATGGGCAAGATTTTGGGCGGTTCGGCTATCGCGTGGGTACAAGCCATCGTTTTTGTCTTGATCGCGATAGCGACCGGTATGGTTGGCCTTGGGCCACAGTTGCTTGTTTTGGTAGGCTTCATGTTGGTTGCTGCCATTGCCATGACCAGCCTGGGTGTCTGTTTCGCTTGGCCTATGGATAGCACACAAGGCTTTCACGCACTGATGAACATGGTACTGATGCCAATGTGGCTGCTGAGCGGTTCCTTCTTTCCAATACCAGCTTTGGCCGGAGGGGAGCCGTTAGGACAAATCGCGATGCACTGGATTATGCGTTGCAATCCCATGACGTATGCGGTCTCCGGAATGCGGCATCTCATGTCGCGTGTGACCTCCGATGAACACTTTTGGATACCGTCCTTGACGACAAGTGTCTCGGTGACCATCGCATTTGCAGTCGTTACTTCCATTGCCGCTTCGATAGTGGTACGACGAAATCAAACAGGGGAATTGAATTGAATCGCAACGCAGTACGTGTTTTTGGAATCCTTGCGGGAGTCATGGCAGGCACGATCGCGGCTCTTTTGTTTCGTGGCCCATCGCTTACATCGACCAACCGGGATGCCGTCGGCGAAACGCAAATTAGCCACGGCCAAGGTGACGACGACGAATTGAGTTCGCGAAAAGCTCCCCCCGATCCGGGCAAGCGGAACGAGCTCAAACGGATGGTTGCCCAGGTCAAAAAGGAAGATGCCTGGCTAAAGGATTTCGAACTGACCGAACGGAGTGGTCGAACCATTAAGTCCGAGGACTTGAGAGGCGAGCCTTACATCGCATGTTTCTTTTTCTCGACTTGCCCAGGCTCATGCACGCGTCAAAGCAATCAAATGCAATTGATGCAAAGCAAATTCAAAAACAAGCCAATCAAGTTTGTGAGCATCACGGTCGATCCGGAAATTGACACGCCCGAAGTATTAACCGAATACGCAGACAAGTTTCAAGCAATGAAGGACAAGTGGTTGTTCTTGACCGGCCCGATGGATTACATCATGCGGGTTGGGGCTGAAAAATTCTTCTTAGGCGGGGTCGAAAAACGCGGCCATCCGGATCGCTTTTGTCTGGTCAATGCGGAGGGAGAGGTGGTTGGTTCCTATGTCTGGTTGGAGCAAGCGGAACGTGACTTGTTGGTAGCGCATGTCAATGAATTGCTTGATCTAAAATAGTGGTTGGTGAATGGTGAATGAGCCGCACCCCTACAATCAACGACACGAACCACGGAGACACAGAGGAGCACAGAGGAAAGCACCAATGGGAACGAACTTTGACGATCGTAAAACTCTCTGTGTTTCTCTGTGCCTCTGTGGTGAATGGTGAATGAGCCGCATCCCTACCATCAACGACGCGAACCACGGAGACACAGAGGAGCACAGAGGAAAGAACCAATGGTAACGAACTTTGACGATCGTAAAACTCTCTGTGCCTCTGTGGTGAAATCATTTTCACGATCCGGAAGCCAGGAATTCAATTTGCCAAGCGTTTGATTCCATCTTTAAGCAATACGACGTTGAAGTTGATGAGTAGCCCGATCTTTTTCTTCCTTAGTTTCAAATACGTCAGGAGCTGCGCATCATAGAGTGGAATCATTTTCTCGACTGCTTTCAGTTCTACAATGACATCGTGCTCGACAAAAAGATCGATTCGATATCCAACTTCCAAGTTGACTTCTTCATAGGTGACAGGCAGCGGAAGCTGGGTGTCGACGTGCAATCCCCGCTTGCGTAATTCGTATGCCAATACAGCTTCATATGCCGATTCCAATAAACCTGGTCCCAAACATCGATGAACCTTGATGGAAGCATCGATGATTTGACCCGTAATTTCATTAAGTTCCACAATAACCACCCTTACTATTTGAACCACGGAGACACGGAGAAGCACAGAGCCCCAAATATACGGCGAGACAGAACCTCTGTGTTCCTTCGCCAGGTCGCGATGGCAGATAATGATGCCGCAAGTACAGCTTCGGCGACACTGGCTTCGACCGGGTTGGTTCGTGTCGCAGTGTCCAATGCGTTCGATCCAAACTTTGCGGCGATCGTAATTCTTGCCCGTGACAGAATCGGTTCCAAGTGCCAAGCAAGAAGCAACGTCGCACAGCACGAGCCATAACATGTACTGTGGCCACAATATCCGGGCTGAAAACTTCAGCCCGTGCGAGTCTAGGCATAGTAGCACTCGCTTATGAAATCCCTAAAGCCGAAAACCGAATGAATCCGATGACACAATTGAAGCAAACCCCGGCGAGGATTTCAACCACCCCCCCGAAAATGATGTGTGTCCCCAGGATGTCCCTTAAAATCCCAATCAACAACTGTGTGAAGGTTTGCGCTCATAGAGCCGATACCGATAGCTGGACGGTATCCAGAACAAATTTCGAAGCGTCCTATTAGCGAAACCCGCCGATTTCGTCCCACTTGCGTCCTAAGCTACGCTCCCCCTGAAGGATCAAAGTGGAGTGTCCCCAACTTCCCCCTATGAAAGTCGACTGGGAGCCTTCGTCGCCTGATTCGATGCTTAGCGATTGTAAAGAGCGAAATTAGGGAATCCGAAATCTCCGTCAGGTTCGTTTTCCACTTTCGACGATATTTACCAGGAACGATTTTGGCGATCGATCGATCGATAAATGGATGGATGGACCCCAAATCGCCCCCGCCCCCAAATCGCCCAATTTGATTCGCTTGGAGGATGCCATTGCGATCGTTGTGAAATTGGATGTGAAGTTGGCAAAACCAAAGATGAAGCTAATGACCTGTCTGTTGCAGTCGGGGTCAGCTTTCAAATCTATCGGTGTTCAAAACGGGCAAAGCGAAAGCCGTGCGTTTTAGCACGCTCGAGGCGATCTGTCGTATTTTGGATTGCCAACCAGGTGACATTTTGGAGTTTCTCGCCGGTAGTCGCGAACTGCGTAATTTAAATCGCCCAACGAATAACCCACTGCAAGCTCATGGATACGGTAGTCGACTGGTTCCGCAGAACTATTGCAAAAGAAATCGCTTGCAATCGACATTGAGTTATTCTACAACGGAAGCACGTATGGACTTTCTGAATTCGCACAAGTGCCAATCGTAGAAATAATGCAATAAACAAGGTACGCCGATGCATTGCCAGACTGTAGGGGAAGACGCGATTGTCGATTGCATTCGAGCGTACATCAATTTGCAGACTTTACCTGCAGTGCAAAACGAAGCCCTAGATCGGCTAACGGATTCGATCTTTCGAATGGAGGTGAGGTATATTTCCAGGCTTCTTTCGCGCAGGTCGGAAATAGAGATCGACATTCATCTTTTGGCAAATGATGTTGCCTACGATTTTTTAGATCGCTACTTGATTGGTCAATATCGAAATTTCGTCGCTGCTGAGCACGTCATACCGTTATTAAAAAAAATGGCTAGATCCGGCGTCGTCAACGCCATTCGAGATAGCCACAGACTATGTCGTCATCCAGACCGATCTCAAGACTATGGAGGTCGAATCATTCAATTGAAATTTGCGGATTCAATAACGGATCCAAAGCCGGGCGGACAGCCAGGCGATTCACTCGCGTTAGAGGAATTGGTCGATGAATTTGAATCGCGATTGAGCGACCCGATTCTTCGGGCGGTTTACCGATTGATGATTCTAGGGTTCTCTGCAATCGAGATTGCTGCCAAATTGAATTGGGAAAAGCGAACGACTGAGCGGCTTATCGTACAAGTCAGGAAAGAACTTCAATCATGGAGCGAATCAAGCTTTTACTGTGCAAGAGGCAAGAGGCAAGAGGCAAGAAAACATTATCAGACGAAGGGTGAGAACTGTCGAGGACCTTGGAACGCAAAAGGCTCTTTCGTAACGTCAATTCCAATCCGAGGCACTCGTCCGCAGTACTCAATTTGCAGTTTGCTCGATCCGGGAATTTCCAAAGAGAGTGCAGCGAGAGTACGATTAGATTTAAGTTTCAAAATCCCGAAAAGATTTGACGCATTCTTTGTCTGAAAAGTGCTTCTACCAATGTTGGGTCTGTTCAAGCCACCTGGATGGATCCTTTAGATCACGTTTTAATAAATCGAGGTGAAATGATGAAATCGTTCATACTTACCTGCATTCTCTTAGTTCTCGTGACAACGTTTTCGCTTCCGCAACGGTCGACAATAAGGGTGCATTCTGATAGCGAGAGCTCAAAGATCGTCGGGGCAGGCTTAGTATCGGTCGCGTTGTTTACGAAATGTGGTGTAGCCAACCAGTGCAAGGAAAATACGTGTTCAAATGAGAATTGTAGTGGGTTCGTGATTACCCCAGTGCCGGGTGCGCCTGATCGAGGTTGCTCAGAACCTGCTTGGTTTAGTGTTTGTATTTCGACCGAATTCGGCTTCCTCATTGGATTTATTCCACCGAAATGTGCTGACATGGGTCCTGGTGCTTGCTTTTGGGAACTCGATGAAGAAGGAGTCGGCTCCTGCCAAACAGTAGTTGGTGCGGGTTTTACTAGAGACCCCGTTGGTTCAGAAACATGTGTAAGTGGTCCTGGCATTGAGCTTGTCTTTTAGATGGAGCAGATCAACATGCGCAGTCATCCTGTTTTTTCTTTGTTGTTAAGCGTCTGCTTTGTCGTTGCAGCGGCTAAGTTCGTGCATGGTCAAGACAATGATCAGCTCATGAAAAAAATCGTGGCTAGTTTGGAAAAAATCGATAATTATCCGGCTGCAATTATAAAAGGCAAAACGGCCTTTCAAGGCGAAACCCGGGGCCTGACACATTTGCAATTCCGAGGTGAAAAAATGTGGATGGAGTTGGATATCGTTGCAACCGCCGATGCAAAGGAAAGGAAAAGACTAACCGCCAGCCACGAGGTGATGGGGACGACAGGTTTTCTTGTTACCATGGAATTCGATGGAAAGAAATTCTATAGTTTTGACCCGTACAATCTCGCCCTGTACATACGCACTGTTCGACGTGCTCCTGCTAAGTTCGTAGACTGCCCACTTGTGCCAAAGTACTGGTTACACATGGGCCTCAACACGACTCAGGTTTTTCGGAAGATAGCTGAACCCAAGAGTTACGAAACCAAGGTCGAGAAACTCTCGGAGGGTCGATGGAAGCTGAGTCAAAAAAATCTTGGAAATCAGTTACCTGGTGGAAATGAACGTGTAGGAATTCGCGATCGATACATAGTCGTGGATGAAAAATGCGATTATCTGGTTACCGAGTATTTCGGCGATGGTTTCCAAGGGAAACTAGCTGGAACGATGGTATGGGAAAAGCAAGATGGAAATTGGTACGCAAAGCACGGAAAGCAGACGGCTGGTGGGCAACCTCTTGCGGAATGGACTATCGACGAAATCAGCTTCGACGCAAGTAAATGTAGAAGTCGTTTCGACGATCTTGAAACCCTTATTCCTTTTGCCACCGAAATTACTCACTTCGACGAAAAGAACAACGAAGTCTCTCAACACTTCAAAGGAGGTGGGGACGGAAAAGCTGAGTTCCAATTGAGGAAACTCGCTTTACTCAAACGCCAAAAGGAGGGATTTTGAGTAGTCCATTGTTCATCCTTCACGCCTTCTTCATCACGATCCTGTTTTTCGGTGAACCATTGATTGCACAATCAATCAGTGATGGAATCGCCCGGAAAAACGACCGACTTTGCGGCGCGAAGTGTCTATATGTAGTCATGAGAGGGTATGGCAAAGCGCCGAGCACATATAAGTCCCTTGTAGAGGAATTGGGCCCGGCCTCGGGTGGTGGTTACTCATTTCGGCAATTGAGTGACTCTGCCCGCAAGCATGGATTGTTTGCTGAAAGCGCGAAGATTGAGAAGGAAAATTTATCGCGATTTGCCAACTCTTGCAGTGTTATTCTTCATTTGAAAAGGGGTACGGAGCACGGCCACTACGTAATTTGCGAGGGAATCACGCCTACGACAACAACTATTTTTGATGCGTCCCTAGGGGTGCCTTCACAAATGTCGCACGAAATTTTTTCACTTTGGACAGGCAACGTATTAATCATTTCCAAGAGTCCCATCGACTTGTCTTTGCCTAACATGGGAGGCTCTTTCTCCTGGGTTGTTTACTTGGGTATTTCTGTCTTGATCGCTTCATGTTTGGTTGGACTGGTTTGGTTATCTCGTTTTTTCAAAATTGAGTGGTTTACTAACGCTTGTTTTCTTGCCGCTTTGAGCATTCAAATTGGTTGCAGTTCAAAACAAGAAAACAGTCGAGGTTCGATCGCTCAAAACGACGCGATAACGAAAAGTGCCTCGCAGGGTCTTCCTCCCGTTTCGTCTGGGTTGTGGGTCGACAAAACGGTGTGCAACGCGGGCACACTTCGCCGATCGGTATCCCCTTTTTTGGTTTCTGTCAAAATTCACAACTCCGAAACCAGGCCAATCGCCATCAAAGATACGCGTTTCTCTTGTGGTTGCCTGTTTGCCAAGTTTTCAAGTCTTACGATCGATCCGCAGTCTTCGATTGAATGCACTTTAATGCTCGAGTGCAAGACAATCGGAGTGAAGCAGTCCAAGGCAGTTTTTTTGACCGACAACAACGAGCAAGTTTCGATCGATGTAAGTTGGAGTGTTGTGGCAAGCTTAAAAACCGAACCAGAAACAATAAATGGAATCGAGCTGAAATGCGGAGAGAGCCGAGAGACATCGGTTCATTTGACTCAATTGGAACCCTTCGATTTCTCAAAACTTGTTGTTCAGAGTTTATTGGACAAACCAGATGCAAGTCGTTTCTTCAGCGCAACAGCCAGGATGGCGGGAGAAAATTTGCTTGCAACGTTTGTGGCTGGGCAAGAATCACCAACAGGGTTAGTAAACGGAAAATTTGTGGTTGGGTTACCGGGTAACGAAGTCGTTTCCGTAACGATTCTTTACACTGTGTATGTTGCAAACGACATCGATGTTTCTCCTGCCAAGGTTTACTTTACAAAAAAGGGCGAAACTTTCCACGCTCAAGTGCTTGTTTTCGCAAAAGAAATTGGCACGCTAGCGACAATTGAGTTGACATGGATCGGCTCTAGCCGGTCCAAATGCGAATTCACGATACAAGATCAGAACGAGACTCAGGTAATTGATATTACCGTAAGCCCCGAGGCGGTCGAAGGAATCCATCAGATTGAAGTATCCGTCGCGGGTGGGAAAACGCTGAAGACTTTACCTGTTTTTTTCCCCTCTCCGCAGTAGCGCCAACATGCACTCAAGACGTCGGGGGATAACGCTTGTCGAAACTACGGTTGTCCTTGCGATCATTACGATACTTGTGTCTTTAACTTTGGTTGCAGTCCAAAGCGCCCGAGAATCGGCTCGAAGGGTCAAGTGCCAAAATAATCTTCACCAGCTTGGTATTGCGATTACTAATTTTACTCAGTCAAGCAAAGCTTTTCCGTCGCTACTGGCTAACCGAGGCAGCAGGGGGGATGCTTCTTTTGAGCAATCTGCGTTTGTGACGATCTTGCCCGAATTGGAAGTAACAGTTGAGAAAAGTGCTTTGAACAATTTTGAACAGAGTCCGCCTCCGCCAGTACTTCGCTGCCCATCCAGCAACGAGTTGCTTGGATATCGTTACAATTATGGAAGCGGTGTACGAGCCTTGGGCAAGTTAGACGGTATACTGCGAATCTACAAGGGATTAGGGCCAAACGAAATCACAGACGGTTTGTCCAATACTTGCTTAGTTGCGGAGCGAATGTCAGGAAAAGAACATAGCAAGCCAGTCGGCGTGGCATCCCTTTCGGCCTATTTGACGGATCTCGGATTTGCAAACGACTGCATGCAGCTTAACACACCAACCTCGTTTGTTCGGGATGTCGGGATAAAGTGGCAGGGTTATCAGCCTTTGGACTTAGTGTATACCCACTATTCGAATCCGAACCCAGCCAATTGGGACTGCCAAGCGGGTTACTTGCATCAACTGATTTCAGCACGAAGCTATCATCGCGGAGGTGTGTTCGTGTTGTTCGCAGACGGCCGGGTAAATTTGGTAAGCTCGAGCATAGACATTGTCGCATGGCGTGCTTGGGGAACCGTTGCGGGGCAAGAGGCGGTTTCAGAGATTCCATAGAGGTGCTGTTAACTCCACTGTAGGACGCAAGAGGGACAAAATCGCAGGGTTTCGTTAGGTGGAGACTTAGATGTGTATTCTGGAAGCCGTCCAGTAATCGATGTCGGCACTATGAGCGCGCACCTTCACACAGTTGTTGATTGGGATCCTAAGAACTCCAGCCCAAACGCTATGTCGTCTCGATAGTGGTACGACGAAATCAAACAGGGGAATTGAATCGCAACTCAGTACGTGTTTTTGGAATCCTTGCGGGAGTCAGTTGGTTCCTATGTCTGGTTGGAGCAAGCGGAACGAAACTTGTTGGTGGCGCATGCCAATGAATTGCTTGATCTAAAATAGTGGTTCCGTTTCCCATGGAGCATTTTCTTTCCAGCCAAGAAGCCTATAATGGCCGTCTCTTGAGCTCGTGCTTTGTTGCAACTAAGAATTAGGGTTGGCCGTAGTGGATCTTGTTAAAGATCCGAATCCTGCCGGATCCTTAACAAGATCCACTACCCTAAAATCAAGCTGTCACAAAGCGCTAGCTAGTGCTTTGTCGCGACCAAAATGAGATTCCCAATACGTGCCTAATCCCACCGCTTTGCTAGCTCAACCTGAGTCCACCGCCAGCAAAACTACAACGCCAGCCCTTGAAGTTGTTAATCTTTGGAAAAAGTACGGCAATAATCAAGCGTTAAGCGGGACCTCGTTTTCGGTCGCACCGGGGGAACGAATAGCATTGCTAGGACCCAATGGAGCAGGAAAGACAACCCTCATCCGTTCTATGTGCGGGCGGGTTAAGCCAGATGATGGGCAAGTGCGATTGTTCGGACGTTCCATTCGGGAGCCGGATGTCCTTCAGCATCTGGGGGTCATTCCCCAAGACTTAGCTATCTATTCCGACTTAACGGCCAAGCAGAATCTGGAGTGTTTTGGACAACTCCACGGACTGCGATCGCGCCGATTGCGAGAACGCGTCTCATGGGCTCTAAAGTGGATCGGTCTTGAGGATCGGGCAAACGAGATGACTAGCCGATTCTCAGGTGGTATGAAACGTCGTGTTAATATTGCGTGCGGAGTATTGCATCGACCCAATGTGTTGCTGTTGGATGAGCCTACCGTTGGCGTGGATCCTCAGAGTCGGCAACGCATTTTTGACATGCTCGATGAACTCAATCAAGAAGGGACGAGCATCGTCCTTACCACACACCATCTTGACGAAGCCGAAACACGAAGCGATCGGATCGTGATCATCGATCATGGTAAGGTAGTCGCCGACGGAACGATTGAGGAGTTGATTGCGACAACCATAGGCACGCGTCGCGAAGTTGCCATCGAGACGCACGGTATTCTCGTTGCGGCCCCACCCGGCATGGAATGGAATGCAGCCCGCAATCGATTCGTCTGCTTCGTTGACAACGTGGCAGAGGAGTTACCCCTCATACTCGAGCGCATTCAACGGGTCGGTGGTTCCATCAGTGATCTCGAGGTGCATCAGCCAAATCTACACCATGTCTTCTTGCATCTGACAGGCAAGGAGCTTCGCGAATGAATTCCAGTACCCGCCATGCAAAGGATTGCGCATCGTGATTTGGACAGTCATTCAAACCAGTTGGCGTCGCCTTAGGAACAACCGATCCGAATTGCTGCTTACCTTCATCGTGCCGATGGTTTTCTTCAGCATCTTCGCTGTGATTTTCGGTTCCCGCGACTCCGCCTCGACTCCGAAAATCAAGGTGGCCATTAGCAACGAATGGCCATCGGAACTGTCCAACCGGGCCGTCGCACTGTTGCAGGAACAAAAGTCATTGCGTCTAACCGATCGCTCTGCCAAGTCGGATGGCCATGCGACCAGTTCGAACTCGGTGAATCGAGATGTGGCGGCAGATCTGGTGCGGCGTGGCATGGTCTCTGCCGCCGTTGTATTCTCCAAGCCCAACCCGACCAACCCAACTGGCGACACAGCGGAAATCGAGGTCCTTACCGACTCGTTCGACCAAGTGGCTTCGCAGGTCCTGACGGCCGTCGTCCAAAAAGCCGTTATGACCGCCAGTGCCGAAATCGCAAAGAGTAGCCGATCGCTACGAGATCGTTACGAGGGCAACTCAACTCCCGCCTCGCAACTTGGAGACAACGGCGTTTCTGGCGTTTCCGGTGTTTCCGCAGCAAGCTACGCGCCCAACACTTCGCCACCCCTGGTTATGCCCCAGCCTCCGGCCATTGCAACGGTCGACATCCTAGGTGGCAAGAAAACCAATCCAGTCATCGCCATGTATGCCGCCGGAATCGCCGTCATGTTTTTGCTTTTTAGCGCGACAACCGCCAGCGGCTCACTGTTGGAAGAACGCGAGAATTCGACGCTAGACCGCTTGCTGTGCAGCCGACTCACTATGGACCAACTTTTGCTCGGCAAGTGGGCGTTCGTAACCATTATCGGATCCATTCAAATGACACTGATGTTCCTTTGGGGCGCCGTCGTCTTTGGAATCGATCTGCAACATCACATTGAAGGCTTCGTAGCTATGACGCTCGTCACCGCCGGTTCAGCCTCCAGTTTCGCACTCATGCTAGCCGCACTATGCAAGTCTCGAATGCAATTGGGCTGGGTTTCCACCATTGTGATTCTAACCATGAGCGCACTGGGCGGCAGCATGGTACCTCGTTACCTGATGAGTGAATCCATTCAAAAGGCGGGCTTATGGACGTTCAACGCGTGGGCGCTCGACGGATACAACAAGATCTTTTGGCGAGAACTGCCGCTTCGAGATATTGGCCTGGAGCTGGCTGTCCTCACCGCCAGCGGGTTTGTTTTCATCGTGGCGGCTCGTGTTTTTGCGATCCGTTGGGAACGCACATGAGTGATGCTAAGCCATTGGAGCAGACGGATCTGAACACTGTCACGATCGAAACCTTGCAACAAAATGAAGTGCTGCGCCGGCACTTTTTCCGATTGCAAAGCCAACGACAACGCATCGACCGACTGCCCAACGGCAGCCGCAAGGAAGCTGATTTGCAGCGTTGGAATTCGGCAGTTCTCCAAGCTCGCGAGCAGTTCGCCGCGAGAAAAGCGTCTAGGTACACGCTTCAGTACGACGCGGACTTGCCGATTACGGCCTACCGCGACAAGATCATCGATCTGTTGATCCATCGGCAAGTGCTCGTGCTGTGCGGTGAGACAGGCTCTGGCAAAAGCACGCAATTGCCGAAGTTTTGTCTCGAAGCGGGCTTAGGCCAATTCGGTTGGATCGGGCATACCCAGCCTCGAAGAATCGCGGCGCGTTCGATCTCCCATCGCTTGGCCGAAGAGCTGGAGACCAAGGGTAGTGGTGTCGTAGGATACAAAGTACGATTCAACGACCAAACACAACCCACCAGCCTTATCAAGTTGATGACCGACGGAGTTCTGCTGGCCGAAATCCAACGAGATCGGTTCTTGGATGCCTACGATTGCATCATCCTCGACGAAGCCCACGAACGATCGCTCAATATCGATCTGCTCATGGCCTATTTGCAGCGCTTGCTTCCAACTCGGCCTGACTTGCGAGTGGTGATCACGAGCGCAACGATCGATGCCGAACAATATGCCAGCCACTTTACCGATGCGATAGGGGCCGCCCCGATTGTCATGGTTGAGGGCCGAAGTTTTCCTGTCGACATTCGCTATCGCGGGGCGATGAGCGCTCGCGAAGGTCCAGGTAACCCCGACCTCGATTTCGATTCGATGACGCAACGCTTTTGCGATGCGATCGACGAACTATTGGGCGAAGGTCGCGGCGACATCTTGGCTTTTTTTGCTACCGAACGCGATATCCGCGATGCGGCCAAACAACTACGCGGACACCTGACCCAACGCGGACAACACAACGCCATCGAAGTCCTGCCGCTCTACGCGCGGCTTACCGAAGCCGAACAGCAGCGGGTCTTTCAGCCGCATCGCAACCAACGCATCATTCTCGCTACCAACGTGGCGGAAAGCTCGCTGACCGTTCCCGGCATACGATACGTCATTGACACCGGTACCGCTCGTATCTCGCGTTTTGCTGCCAAGAGCAAAGTGCAACGACTCCCTATTGAGCCCGTCTCCCAAGCGTCTGCCAACCAACGCTCAGGTCGTTGCGGCCGACTTGCGCCAGGGATTGCCATCCGTCTTTACGACGAATCCGATTACCTGTCTAGATCTGCATTTGCAACACCGGAGATTCGACGTAGCGATTTGGCCTCGACCATTGTTCACATCAAATCGCTGGGTATCGATGACATTGAATCCCTGCCTTGGCTTGATCCGCCGAGACCCGAGTCGGTTCGCGAGGGGATGAATGTATTGCGGGAACTCAGCGCCGTTGACGAAGCGGGGCACCTTACCGAAATTGGTCGCAAGATCGCTCGCTGGCCGGTCGATCCTCGTGTGGGTCGAATCTTGATCGAAGCCGAGCGAAACGGCTGTCTGAACGATGCCTTGATCATGGCCGCCGCCATTGAGACCCAGGATCCTCGCGTTCGTCCACCGGAAAAAGCGTCTGCGGCCGACGATGCCCATTTCAAGTTTCGCGATCCCGACAGCGACTTTCTGAGCTACCTGCGCATCTGGGATTTTTACCAGAAGTTACGCGAAGAACTTGGCCGCTCTCGGCTCGAAAAGGCTTGTCGCGATTCCTTTCTGTCGCTGGCTCGATTGCGTGAATGGGCCGACGTCCACCGCCAGTTGTTGGAGCAATGCAAAGAACTGAACCTAGCCATCGGCAAACGCAAGCTGGTTCTTACCGACTTGCCAGTGAATGCGGTGGAGGTTGTTCCAAGGCATAAACAACGTTTCTTGCCCCAAGCCCAACAGCAGCAGCCGCAAGCACCGCAACCGACCGGGTTGCCTACCGGTTATGACGCCGTGCATCGAGCGTTGCTGAGCGGGTTGTTGTCCAGCGTTGCCATGCTTGAGGACACCGGCAAATACAAAGGGGCTCAAAACTTAGAAGTCAACATTTGGCCAGGTTCTGGCTTGAAGCAAAGTCGTTCGAAGTGGATCGTGGCAGGCGAGTTCATTGAAACCACCCAACGCTACGCTCGAGTTGTTGCCAAGATCGAAGTCGAATGGATCGAGCAGTTGGCCCATCATTTGATCAAGTATAGTTTCGATGAACCGCATTTCAGCAAGAAACAAGGGAGTGCACTGGTGATGCGTCGAGGCACCCTTTATGGCATGCTCGTCTCGCCTCGGATCGCCGTACCACTGGCGCCCATTGACCCGGTCCTCGCAAGGAAAATTTTGATCGAGCAGGGGCTCGCCGAGGACCAATTGGTTTCTCGAGCTCGTTTTTGGCAGCACAACCAAGCGTTTTTAGCCACGGTCAAGGAACTCGGCGACAAAACTCGACGTCGCGATTTGGTTGTCGATCCCTACGTGTTGACCGATTTCTATCGCTCGCGCATTCCAGAGTTTGTTGTCGATCGCGTGAGCCTTGAAAAATGGGACCGGACGGTTCAGCCACCCAAACAGCCATCAAAATCAACTCCGGTTGCGACGATGGCCAGCCAACAACCTGCGGCGGATCTCCCAACTCCCTATTTGACTTGGGAAGACATCGTGGTGGATATTGACCGCGATGCAATCCAAGTGCGCTTTCCATCCAAAATTGAAATTGGGGTCAGCCAACTACCGGTAAAATACTTGTATGAACCAGGCGATTCTGCGGACGGAGTCAGCCTCATCGTCCCGCAAGCCATTGTGCATCAGTTGCAAAACGAACGACTTGAGTGGCTGGTACCTGGTCTTCTCGAAGAGAAATTGACCTGCTTGATCAAATCGTTGCCGAAGCGGTTGCGGCGTCAATTGGTACCGGTCCCGGATACGGTCAAGCAGTTGTTACCCAAGATCGTTGAGCGAGAAAGCCAACAGGCACCTTTTTGGAAATCGCTCTGCGAAGTTTTGAGCAGTTTCCTCGGCGAGGTGGTGAAGCCCAGCGACTTTGATCTGAGTGGCTTGCCCGAGCATTTGCGAATGCGAGTCGAGCTTGTTGATGAAAAGGGGGTCGCGGTGCAATCGAGTCGCGACCTAGCCGAATTGCAGCAGACTCAAAGAGCGTCTGCCCTTCAAGCGTTGCCAGTCGCTACGTCGGCTAAGCCTGCCACCTACGACTGGACGCGTACCTCGATGGATACCTGGGATATCGAAGCCTTTCCGAAAAGTGTGGTGGAGTTACGCGGGGGCGTTCGGATGAGCATGTACCCAACGTTGTTCGTCGTCAAGGAAAAGATCGCAACCGGGTTGGTCGATCATGAAGCCTTAGGAGAGCAGTTGTTTCGCCGTGGTATGACGGCGTTGCTAAGCAATATTGAGCGGCGCGAGATACGGAGTCAAATTCAGTTCCTGCCACAGTGGACAACCTCCTCGCTTTGGTTATCGGATCGCTTTGCGGGCGATCGGCTAAAAGACTTGGTCGGTGATCTTATTGTTACGCTTGCGTTCGTTGATATGAATTGGGGCAGCGAACAAGTGACGCCGGTCTTTCGAACCAAGGTTGAGTTTGAGATCAGCAGGTTGAAGCGGATTGAGAAACTGGCAGGCGCAGCCGCGGAAATCGGTCGTTGGTTGCCAAAATTTGCCGAGGCGAATCACAAAGTCCGTTCCCTATTGGAGAAAACGCCTGCGACATGGTCAGAGAATGTTCGATCGATTCGCGAGCAACTGTCCGCCTTGTTTCACGAATCGTTGTCGTACCACGTCCCATGGTGTTACGTTCGCGAGATCCCTCGCTACTTACAAGCCATCGCCGTTCGACTGGATCGGCTCAAGTCCGTGGGTCACCTGAAAGACTTAGCAACGGATGCAACAGCATCGAGTTATTGGAAGGACTACGTGAATCGGGTGGCGAGCCTGCAACCCTCGCCGACAACTTTGCAGTCGGTACCTGGGGGAACAGAGCTTCGTCTGGAGCCAACCGGACTTCTGCTTGAGTACCGTTGGTTGATCGAAGAACTTCGCGTGTCCATTTATGCGCAACAACTTGGCACACGGGTCAGCGTCTCACCCAAGCGGCTCGACAAGCTAAAAGAGCAACTCCAGCAGTGATGGAGTGATGGAGTGATGGAGTGATGGAGTGATGGAGTTGCCTTGTGGCGATTTCTTGTCATCCCTCAGTTGCCGACGGCGCTGGGTAAAAATGTCTTCCAGGAAACGTAGCGAGGATCGTTGAGGGTTATCGACAGACCTGGATTGGTATGGGGGCGAATCGGTGTCGTAAGCAATTTCATGGAAGCTTGAACTGGGGTTCGTCCACCTTTTTTGCTGTTGCACGAGGTGCAGGAGCAAACGACATTCTCCCAAGTGGTCCTTCCGCCTTGCGAACGCGGCACCACGTGGTCGAGACTCAATTGGCTCATTGGACGTGTTTGATCGCAATACTGACAACGGTAACCGTCGCGGGCAAAGAGAGTCTTGCGGTTGAAGCGAACGGTCGACTTCGGCACCCGATCGTAGAGGACCAAACGGACGATGCGAGGAACCTGCAGCTCCCGCGTTGGCGTCCGTATAAAATCCTCTCCTTTTTGTTTTTCCAGAGCATGCAGATCGGATAGTTCGCACCAATTTTCGAAATCGTAATTGGCATATTGCTCGTCCTCGATCACGATAACTTCTGCGCAACCTCGATAAAGCAATGTCATGGCGCGACGGACGTCGACGACTCGAACTGCCATATAGAAGCGATTGAGAACTAAGACACTGCAATCTAACACTGATCTCTCGCTCATCCTGACTCCTCCCGATGGGTGATCGCTCAGAAACTGAAACACTCAAGGCCATTCGGGTTCTTAGCATAACCAATTTTTTTACGGCTCGCCAATATCCGCGAAAGAACTTCATAAATACAAAGAATGGAGGGAAATGTCCGAATGGAGTAGGGCGAGGCCACACCCTCCAGTGGGAAGACCATTCGGTCGTCCCATTACGTTGAAATGCTTATTGGAATTGCACTTTTGAACACGTTTATTGCTAGCTTAGTCTCCATTATAGCACCGGTTTTTTGGGTGGGCACGTTGCTTGGTTTGCCCGGCAATTGGGGTTTGGTAGCCCTTGCCGCCGCCTTGGCCTATTTCGTCAACGACGCAGTGCACATCGATATTCATTCACCGACGGTGGCTGCGATTCTGGCGTTGGCGGTGCTTGGAGAAGTTGTCGAATTCGTGGCGGGAGCAGCAGGTGTCAAGCAGCTTGGCGGTTCTCGCCGCGGGGGCGTACTGGCCGTTTTGGGATCTGTCGTCGGTGCGATTGCGGGTCTATTTATTGGCGTTCCTGTGCCGGTGCTCGGAAGTCTCATGGCCGCACTCCTGTTCGGCGGAGTGGGAGCGTTTGGTGGCGCCGTAGCCGGTGAACGCTGGAGCGGAAAAGACTGGGATGTTTGCATCCGGATTGGCTGGGGAGCCCTGTGGGGGAAGATGCTCGGTACCGTACTCAAAACCGTGTGCGGCACGGTGATGCTCGTGCTGTTGCTTTACGCCGTTTGGACGTAAAACATTGTCGCCTTTCGCTCCGCGAAAGTGCGCCTTGTTGTCCTACATGATCGCAAGGTTGTCGCGGTGGATAACTTCTTCGTAGGGGCACTGACCCAGGATCTGCTCAATGCGATCGGAACGGCAGCCCCGTATTTGCTTGACTTGATTGGAATTGTAATTGATCAAGCCACGGGCAATCTCGATCGACTGCTGATTGACAACCGAGACAATGTCCCCTTTTCCAAAGTCGCCATCGACATTCGTGATACCGATGGCCAAAAGACTTCGTCCGTCATGGCACATGGCTTTGGCCGCCCCGTCGTCGACGGTTAGTTGCCCAACAGTTTGCGCTGAGAACCCGATCCATCTTTTTCGAGGCGTAAGCGTTTTGGACTGAGGCAAGAAAAGCGTTCCTGTTGGCTCACCTTGGGCTAGCTGTATTAAAACGTTCGGCTCTCGTCCCCAAGCGATCATCACCGACTGTCCGCTCATGGTAACGAATTTAGCTGTGGTTAGTTTGCTGGCCATGCCGCCTTTGCTGACACCCGTCTTGCGATCGCGAACCATCTCTTCGACACGATCATCGATTCGCTCGACCGTCGAGACGACTTGAGCTTCTGGATCGCGGGGATCGCGATCAAAAAGCCCGCGTACATCGCTGAGGATGGCCAGTACGCTCCCTTCCAAAAGGCCAGCCACCATTCCGGCAAGTCGATCGTTGTCCCCGAAGGTCGTCTTCAATTCGTCAACGGCCACGGTGTCGTTTTCATTGATGATCGGGATGGCTCCCATTTCCAAAAGCCGACGCAACGTATTGCGAACATTGAGATAAGCGACCCGGTCGTCCAGCTCCGAAGCGGTCAACAGTATTTGGGCAGCATGCCGACCATGTTCGGCAAACGTCTCTTCATAAACTTGAATCAAGTGTGTTTGGCCAATGGCTGCCACCGCTTGCAACGTTGCCAAGTCGGTTGGCCGACCGGGAAGTCCAAGTTTCCCAACACCGCTAGCAACAGCCCCGCTCGAGACCAAGACCACTCGCTTGCCCATCTCGACCAGAACCAGCAACTGCCTCGCCAAATTCGCAACTTGCGCGCGATCGAGACGCCCGTTGTCGTCGGTGAGTGATCTTGACCCAACCTTGACAATCCAAGTCGATGCATCCGCAACACATTGTCTACGTTCGTCCATGTTTTTCCATTGGTGTTGGTGTGGCTATAGTCGCTTTTCGCTCCGCGAAAGTGCGCTTCGTTAACGCACTTTTGCGGAGCAAAAGGCGACAAAACGGGTCTTCTCGCAACGGCTATGTTCCTACCGCTAGCTTTCTTGATTCGATCAACTGATCCAGTTCTTGGCGAAGTTTAAGCAGTATCTCATCGTAGGTAAATGCTCCAATCGCTTCGCCGCCACGTTTTAGGTTTACTTTAGCTGGTCCACACCACAGACCGAGATCCGCATCGTCTGTTTCGCCAGGACCATTCACTCGGCAACCCATGACCGCGATCGTGATCGCATAGTCCTTTGCATAAGCCGTCATCGCTTTGACGTCTTGAGCCAATTCAACGAACGCTTCGTTCTCGACACGCGAGCAGCTTGGGCAAGAAATAATATTGAGCTTCGACGGATCCAACGCGACTACCGATCGCAGTCGACCGTTGCGGATATCGTCGATGATTTGACGCCCCGCCTCAATCTCCATCGATTTCTTGGAGTTGGGAACGGTCAGACTCACACGAATGGTATCGCCGATACCGCGACCGATCAGTTGTTCAAAGGCGATCCGAGTTTTAATAATCCCATCGGGTGGCAGTCCAGCTTCTGTTACCCCCAAGTGCAGCGGTACGTCCGGTCGCGATTCTGCGAACCGCTTGTTCACCTCGACGACTTTGGTTGGATCGCTGTCTTTCAAGGAGACCACGTAACGAGCGAAACCGAGTGAATCGAGCAGTTCACAGTGCTCAAAGGCCGATGCCAACATAGGACCGATCGAGTCGGAGTGATCGAACAATTCTTTTTGCCCTGGGTCGACGCTGCCGCAGTTCACGCCCACGCGTAAGGCGCAATTGTTTGCTCCGGCGGTATCGGCCAGGAATTTCACTTTGTCTTGCCATGGCCGTTGTTTTTCATGATGGTAGAGATGCCCAGGGTTGTACCGTACCTTGTCGACGTGCGGAGCCACTTTTTCAACCAATCGATAGTTCTCCTGCAGATCGACAGACAGGTTGGCGGTCGTTTGTTTACGGATTTCCGCCAAAGCCTCAGCGTCTTTGTCGCTATCGACCGCGATGCGAACGATATCAGCCCCCGCCTGTTGCAGATCGTTGACCAGAGCGACCGTCGCATCGATATTGGTCGTGTGGGTAGCCGTCATGCTTTGGACGGCAATTGCGTGATTCGCGCCGACGGAGATGGAGCCGATCTGGACGCTTCGAGTCGGGTTTCGCTTGATTTCCATGGATTTGCTATTGGACAGGAGTTTCGAGAACTAGCATCAAACCTCTGCCACCAGTTTAGCCCATCGGCAAATTTTCGCAGTCCCAATAGGAAGATAATCGCAGTCAGGTCCCAGGTGCGATGGGTTTCCCCGCAGTTTCACGTGGCGGACGCTGCTAGCGTCCGATTAACAGCCTATGAACCCATTGCTGCACAACTATCTTAAAGCTGGGATGAATCCCAGCACTCCAAATTTCGAGTTCGTTTTTCTAATTAATTGAGGTATAAGCTACCTGTCTTGCCGGTAGGTTCTCGCGGTTTTTGATCGGATGTGATTACGAATGAAATTAAAGGAAGAGTTGCTTAAAATAGCTGCTTGTTTTGAGCGATCCAAGATTGACTATGCTCTTTGTGGAGGGCTGGCGGTTGTTGTTCATGGTTACCCAAGATTGACGAAAGACATCGACATGCTCATTCGTCCCGAGGAACTTGACCATGCGCGCGAACAGCTTGCAAAGATTGAATACGATTTGGAAGCTGGTACGTTTCGTTTTAACCCGGGGACCAGCAAGGAGAGCGTGCTATTTCGTGTCTCCCGTGCCGTTGATACAGAATTGACGACACTCGATCTGATGCTAGTAGCTCCTATCTTTGAAAAAGTCTGGGCGGATCGGGAATTGATTCAGTTCGGCACTCAATCGTTAAAGATTGTTTCCAAAGAAGGACTGATTACTATGAAAGAAGTTGCAGGAAGACCGCAGGACATAGCCGATATTGACGCGTTGCGTCGAATGGAAAACCAATGATTCACAATTCGTCCGAACGTCACATGCGACTTGCAAAGGCACAATCACGAGGCGCAAGCTGCGATATGTCGCCAGATGCTGTCTTACGCCGTTTGGATATTGTCGACGAGTTGCGTGAGCTAGCGAAGGATTTGCAAAATGCGAAGCGACTTGGACCACTCAAAACGGAAGATGTTGGAAAAACGTAGTTTCCTTGTGCGACTTGATTCGTGTCGATTCGTGTTATTGGCGGGAAGGTTCGATCGCAAGGAAAGTTCTTAACGCTGGGATGAATCCCAGCACTCCAAATTTTACTTGCCTTTGGCTGCGACTTCTTCTGCCGCACTGCCGCGATAGTAACGTGGCTGAAGGACAAAAGGGTCCAAGACGTTGCCAGCCAGTAATTTTAAATAGCCAAGCTTGGCTACGCTTTCCGCGTTAGGGAAAGTTGACACTCCATCTATCCATCGAATGCGTTCCGAAATCGTCGTTGAGATATCTAGTCTCGCGTTTTCTGGATCCGCCAGGTACTTTCGAATTCGGTCGCAACCCGGCCCACACAAATCGATCGTCTGCCGTCCGGCAATCCGCTTAAGCGCTCGATCCAACAAAACATCAATGTCGACGATCTCGGTATTGGAAAGCTTTTCCATTTGAGCCGACGTACCGACACATTGAATGGAATACTCGGCGCGAAAAACTTGGCCGCGATACGCATCTAGAACCACATATATCGAATTGCTTGTCACTGGGCATTGCTGAGCGATCACGTCGAGCGTATCGACTTCGATGGTCGGTATGCTGAGCGCATAAGCCATGGCTTTGGCCGTGGCAACGCCGACTCGCAAACCGGTAAACGATCCTGGCCCAGTCAACAATGCGATGGCTTTGAGACTGTGCATCTCGATATGGTGCTTGGTCAATAACCGCTCTATCGCCGGAGCCAGCGTTTTGGCCGAGCCCGAATCCGGAGACAGCATTTCCATGTCGCATTGGAGTTGACCGTCTTGGTCGCGCAGGATCGCCACCGAGCCGCTCTTTCCGCTGGTCTCAAGGGCCAATAAAACTCGATCGGCATTCATTCTTTGGTTACCGCAGCCACTACTTTCCAATCTCGGCAAGCAATTCGCTCATCTCAGCCGCCGCGTGCTGATTGTTCTGACGCCGCGCCTCGTCGATCCCGTCCCTTAAAAAAGTTCTGGCTTCATCAAGTCGGTCCAATTCGACCAGTTGCTGGGCCGCCATGAAAAATGCCGCAACATACTTCGGCTCATCCTGATTGGCCAATTCCGCCAGCAATTCCAAGCTCTTTTCGTTTTCGTCCAACTTGCGGTATTCCATGGCCAACGTGTATCGCAAGAACGAATCCCGAGGATCGTCTTGCAGCATGGCTTGAATCTTGTCGATGAGTGTGGTTGTCATGGCATGGATTCTTCGAGAGTGGAAAGTTACAGCCCGAGCGTTTGACCGCGCTGGACGCAAAACGGTTTGAGATCGATCTCCGTTTTTTGACCGCTCATCCATTGGTACATTAGCACACCCGTGGCGGTCGACCAGTGCAAACCGTGCCGAAAATGCCCTGAGGCGATAAACCCATTCTCAAACGGATGCAGCGTGCCCAAGTAGGGTAGCGAATCAAAGGACCCTGGCCGCAGTCCTGCCCAAGTGCGTTCGACCTGAGCCGAGGCTAACATAGGACATACTTTCAATGCCCATTCCTTGAGCGGATCGATCATTTCGAGAGTTGTGCGGGCATCAAAACCCACTTCTTCCTCGCAGGATCCGGCCAAGACGTAGCCATCATCGCGTGGTACCAAATAGCGATGTCCGTCGTTGATCACCATCGAAAAGAGTGGATTATCCAGCTTGTACAAGACCATTTGTCCACGTACCGGTAAAATACCGGTCTCGATGCCGAGGGGGCCCAGCAATTGGGAAGCCCATGCTCCATTGGTGAGACAATACCGCTCGGCCTGGAATTCCTTTAAGCCAGCGCTGGCCGCGACAATTCGATCGCCATGGGTGTCCAAGCGATCGATGCGAGTGTTTTCAAACATAGTCACGCCAAGTTTTTTACAGGCGGAGACCAACGCGCGAATGTGCCTTGGGTTTCGCAATCGGCAGTCATCCGGCACAAACCACGATCGAAGCTTGTCGTTTTGCGCTACCAGCCCGGCTACGACCGGCAGTCTAGTCGCGAGTTCCTCAGCAGACCAGGACTCGAAACGGACGCCATGTTCGTCCCACCACATTTCATTGGCGGATAAGGTCGCTCGCTCGGCCGCGGTGCAAGCCAAGTACAAACCGCCACATCGACGAAATTCATTATCGATGCCGGTTTGTTCGAGCAGTTGCCGAGACCATTCGGGATGCAACCGATGCGATAGAGCTCGCAATTGCTCGATCGGATCGAGGGCCTCATTCGTTGCCCCGGATGGCAAAATACCTGCGCCTGCCCAGGAGGATGCTTTTCCTAGCTCGCCAGCGTCCACGACCAATACTTTCCAGCCTTGCAATGCGGACTGATAAGCGATCGAAAGGCCAACGACGCCGCCACCGCACAGCATGAGGTCGTACGGCGGATGGACGGTCACCATTGGACGTCAGTCCTTGGGGGCAAACTTGAATAGGGTTGCGATCAAACTGCCGTCAATTCTCAACCCATTGGCATCGTGGAGAAGGTGACATTAATAAATGCTTTGCGACAATTCCTGGGCTCGTATGCTACACCACCGCCACGAAAGTGCTAGCACCTCTGCCAGAACTAGCCCGGATTATTCATTAGCCGTCTGGCGCTAGCCACGGTTGTCCGCTCCGCCAAAACCGGAGTCAAACGCCTTTCGGCTGACGGTTAGTTCTTCGGTGAATAATCCGGGCTAGGGCTACTTCTAGAGAATTAGCCGAAAGTGGGGTAGGCATCCTGCCTGCCAATTGGAACGTCATGCGAAATCCGCAAGCTGGAAGCTTACGCCACATTTGCCAACGCCAAAATTAAGACTTAGCTACGTAAAAAAAGCCGAAGTCGCTGGACTTCGGCTTTTTTTGGCTTTTCAGATCCCAAGACCTGCGGGCTTAGCGGTACACGCTACCCGGTGATCCGTTTGGCAAGCTGTTGGCCGTGTTAGGAACTCCGGAAGGTGGCAGGCCAGACCCGGCACCTGGAGTGGAAAAATCATAACCCGTTTGGCGACCGACACTACCTGGACGGTAGGGTGCAGCACCTGAATAGGTTTGAGTCGCAACCGCGGCTCCGTTCGTAGGACTTGGTGGGAGACTGGAAGGCGAATAGGAACTTGGCAAGGCATTTGGCATGCTGCTTTGTCCCTGCATCGCGTTGTTAGCACCGACACTGTAACCTGTAGGCATAGCAGGAATACCGCCACTTCCCATAGGAGCATACGAGGAATTATTCGTCGATTGGGGAATGCCGGTAGGCGTTCCACCGTAGGCTGGTGGCAGTTGGGATTGCATGCCTGCTAGCGCGGACGAAGGCGAAGGACCGCCATAACCGGTTGGAGATTGAGGTGAAGATGGTGGTGGTGCTCCGTAACCGGCCGGTGCTCCGTATCCAGTTGATGCTCCGTATCCAGTTGGTGCACCGTATCCGGACGATGGTGTGAAGCCCGTTTTGTTTTGAGTCGCAGCCATGTTGTAGGGACCAGTTGCATAGCCATTTGAGCTTGCGGAGACGCCAGCACCATTGTTAGCCATTTGACTGTTAGCCAACGGGTTATTCGGTGGCATGTTGAAACTAGGACCTGTGGTATTGGTCGCTCCGTATGGCGAAGTTGGCCGATTTGGGTTGGCAGCATTGCTGACCAACGGCGACGGGCTGTTCTTGTAAGCCGGCCCCATCTGCGAAGTGGGACTGTTGGATGGCATCGACAGTCCGGGACTGCTGTTCGCCAAACTCGATTCCGTGGGTTTCTTCGACCATGGGAACATGTCCGATCCGGGCATCTTCCATCCAGATTTGCATCCGGTTTGTGTTCCTGCCATAGCAACGACAACTACGGCCAATCGTGTCCAGTTCGCGAGTTTAGTTCGCATGCTAACAATTCCCTTTGATAGCTTGTAGCACTCCCGCTCATCTAGAGCGGAAATGCCGTTGTTTCTGTTCTGGTGAGTTCTCATCGTGAGAACATTTAATAACGTGAAGGCCGCCAATACTTTGTGTTTCGGCAAACCGTCGTCTTCACAATACGGATAATCCGAAAAATCCGCCTATTTTCTCGCCACGGCTTTTATTCGTTAAGGCGAACGGCGGTGGAATATCCCAACCCTAGGCGTAAGCGAGGGACAATTTCGCAGGGCTCTCACTTACGTATCGGGTTATGATTGAGAATGGGATTTAGCGGAAACAAAGCACTTACGTCAACGTCAGCTTAGCAATTACCGTGCTGCCTGAGCACTTCGAACAAGATGATCGAAGTACTGACCGACGCATTAAGCGAGTCGATTGCCCCATGCATAGGAATCCGTACCGCCGTAACTTCGGGTTTCAGCCAGTTTTCGCCAAGACCATCGCTCTCGCTACCCACCACAATACTGACGGTGCGTTCGTACTTGGGAGCCGTGTGGGAAATGGTGCCATCTACGCGTGCGGCGTAAATCGCAATGGAGCGTTCAGCCAACCAGCTTTGAATTTGTTTTGCCGACCCAACCGCCATTGGCACTCGAAACAAAGCACCCAAACTGGATCGGATTGCGTTTGGATTCCACATTTCACTAACTGGATCGCTCAAAAGCACTGCGGATACGCCGGCCGCATCCGCGGTCCGCATGACGGCACCCAGATTGCCTGGTTTCTCCATCCTATCCAAAACCAAAAAACACTTGGAGGAACTCGGGTCCGCGTTGGCCGGCATGCGATCGTCAAGTGTTTCAAGAGCCAAGCTGGGCTGTCGGGCAACCGCAATCAACGCGACGTCGCGATCTCCGTATTGCAATTTGGCCATAGCGGGTTTGGAAATGAGGTTGATCCTAATGCCAGGGACTAAAGCCTGCCACTCGGAGACCAAATGACGATGCGATTCTTCCGACGTCTCCAAAATAAAGAGTTCTGTGCACTCGATTCCGCCGGCGTGAGCATGCCTAGCTATCGGATCTCCATCGATAATCATGAGGCCGCTGTCTCGACGTTCGCGGGGGTCTCTCAACGAATTGGCTGCTTTGATTCGCTGATTGCTCGGGCTAGAAATCGATTCGACAGTCACAAAACCCGACTTTCCAGCGATGGCTGGGTCATTACAGAAAATTATTAGTGGCTGCTCAGCGAGTTGACCCCATTACGGATTCAACGGTAAGTCATTACAAGGGTAAAACTTGCACGAATAACTATTATAACCTTGCTGCATCTGCGCTGCAAGGCAATGACAGTAACTGTCTATTCAAGGCATTGATTGACAAAAAATTGTTGCAACTCGTCGAATCCTGGGTGCCATCATGTCCGAACCTCGTGCGATTGCATGGGCCCATTCGAAATTTGCGTACCCCTGCGTTACTGATCGTGTACGAAGTTTTGTAGCGGCGGGAGCCATTCTCACATGGACAGAATCCCGAGACCCCGAGACTAAAATCTCGGTGTCTAAATTGTCAAAATCGGAGACAATAAACTCACTTGGCCGTTCCGCATGTCCCATCAACGTCAACGAAACTCCAGAAACGATGTTCGCAGAGTCAGCCCAATTTTCTTTGTCGAGCTTCCCATTCAACTACATGACTATTACTGAAGCCTTCGAAAGTGACTGGGCCTACGCCTTTTACAGTCCGGAATGGATCGGAACGTTTCAGGAAATGCTTGGTATCTTTGCCTGGGGATTCGGTTTGGATATCACAGTTGAGGCTCTTGCGCCATTTCTCAAAAAACTTGGTTCAACGCCCAGCTCGTCTTGAATCTTCGTTTGAAGACTAGCAATCGAACCACTGTCGAGTCGTCCCTGAATAGCTAAGCGTGTCGTCGCTACAACCAATTCCAACGAGCCTGTCGCAACTGCGCCAAGGGAGAACCCTCCAACACTTCATACCAAACCGTGACCATCGTGCCGTCGGAGCATTCGACCGTAGACGGATATCCCAGATCGGATGACTTTGCGTCGGCCGTAATCGAGATGACATCGCTCCAGGTTTTCCCTGAGTCTTGGCTGATGCGTACTTGGATGCCTAGGGGACTGCGTCGGTGGCCGTACGACATGAGGAGATGACCATTTCGCATCCTCAGCAAATGCGAGGGAAGCCCCCAAACTCCGATCGTATGGGGGATCGTCCAAGTGCGACCGCCGTCCTTCGATTCGCTTTGCAAGGTTTGACCGTCGTCCGCTTTGTTTTCATTGCGAATGTGGCATACGAGAGTACCATCGTCTGCGTCCATCAAGTGCAACTCGTGGTAGCGAAGTGGGTCGTCGCCGGGCCGTGCTGGAATGGTTGCAAGCC